>CAZPYX010000087.1:0-16796 GCA_964590635.1 uncultured Bdellovibrio sp. | reverse complement strand
CAGAAGTCCATCGGCTAGAATTTAGCTTTAGGAGTCTATAAATGAAAGTGATGAAATTCGCCGTTTTAGTCCCGTTTTTGACTGCAGGTTGCGTAAATCTTCAAAGATCTTCAAACAGCGGTTATGGATCTTCAGGAGTCACTTACACCGGAAGATCTGGCAGCGACGCCAGCCGAGATTCAGCCCGCGACAAAGGCGTTCGGCAAACTGCCTATGAACTTGGAAAAGATCCCAATAGTTTGACCGAAAGTGATCTTCAAGACATCCGCGACCGCCAAAAAGTTCGTGAACTTGAACGCACTTTGAGTTCTAAGAAAGAAAAAGAACAATACTCCAAGGTTTTACCCTGGCTAAAAAACGATGAAGAGAAATCTGCTTTCTTGTCTATTCCGTCTTTAGAGGGACGCCAAGCTTGGATCAATAAGCATCAAATATGGGATCGTTCGCAAGCTCCCCAGGCAGAGATGAAAGATCTTATTGAGACCCAAGATATCGCGGTGGGCATGCCTCAAGACTACGTTAAAAAATCCTGGGGTGATCCTTTGAGCGTCGAAACCTCTGGCAATCCAATTTATAAGAATGAGCGCTGGAAATATCAGCGTTTCTCTTCAGGCCCCGAAGGCTATCGCAAAGAAACTCGTTATGTGTACTTTGAGGGTGGCCGAGTTGTCGGTTGGGAAACTGAATAGCCACTATTGAGTTTTGCAGAATGAAGGGTAAGAAGAGTTCAAACTTCTTACCCTTTTTTATTTTTAATGAGCTTCGTCCCAATTGTTACCGACAGCATAGTTCACTTTGAGAGGAACTTTTAGAGTCGCTACGGATTCCATGATTTTTACAAGCTCAGGAATATACTTGTTCAAGTTGGCTTCCGTATCTTCGAAAATCAATTCGTCATGCACTTGTAAGAGCATTCTGACTGGGACTTTTTCATAAACTTCGATCATGGCTTTCTTCACCAAGTCACTGGCTGTTCCTTGAATTGGCGCATTGATCGCCGCGCGTTCACCGAATTTCTTCAACATGACATTTTTTGATTGCAGCTCGTCGATATAGCGACGGCGCCCAAACAATGTCGAAACATAGCCCTGCTCATGGGCCAGTTTGATTGTGTTTTCAATATAATCACGAACATTTTTAAAGCGTGTGAAGTAACGATCAATAATGTCCTTCGCTTCGCCTCTTGGTATGCCCAGGTTTTCAGCCAGACCGAAAGCACCTTGTCCGTAGGCAATACCGAAGTTGACGGCCTTAGCTGCGCGGCGATGTTCTGATGTCACATCTTTCAATGCGATACCGAAGATCTCTGCCGCTGTGGCCGCATGGATATCAAGATCTTCCGCGAAAGCTTTGCACAAGTTTGGATCTTCGGAAATATGCGCCAGGATTCTGAGCTCAATTTGCGAATAGTCCACCGACAAAAGCTTCATACGCGGATGAGCAATAAAAGCTTTTCTGACTCGCTGACCGCGCTCTGTACGAACCGGGATGTTTTGCAAATTGGGATTGGTACTTGAAAGGCGTCCGGTCGTAGTCATGGCCTGATTAAAGCTGGTATGCAAACGATCATCCTTAGGGCTGATCAGAACTGGCAAAGCATCCACATAGGTCGACTTCAATTTAGAAAGCTCGCGCCATTTTAACACAAGCTTTGCAATGGAATGTTCAAGTCCTTCAAGGACGTCGGTATCGGTTGAGTAGCCTGTTTTAGTTTTTTTACTAGTGGGCAGACCCAATTTTTCAAAAAGAATGACACCCAACTGCTTTGGGCTACCGACGTTGAAAGCTTCCCCCGCCTCTGCGTGAATCTTCTTTTCAAGCTCTTGAATTTCTGAACCCAAATCTTCACTTTCTTTTTTTAGAAGATCCGTGTCGATGCGAACTCCCAGATTTTCCATGGTCAGAAGAACCCGGGCCAAAGGCAGCTCTAGGTCATGGTAGACTTTGTCTCCGTGGATCTCTTTCAACTGCTTATCGATGGTTTTTGCGAAGTGCAGATGGGCATTGTAGAGCTGCGCCGGTGTAGCCATCTCTGGCAAGGCTTCACCCATAAATTTTTGATACATCTTTGCGAAGTCGGTGGAGTCTCCGGCTTTTAATACATACGCTCCTAGCATGGAATCCCAGGAAGCAATCGGAGTTTTCGCGCCAATTTTATGCCAGAATTCTTTTAAATCAAAACCGTTCCATTGAACTTTGAAGGTATCCGTTAAGATCCCTAGGTTTTCGTGATCTGAAACTGAGATCACTTCTTTGTCTGTCCCGACAAAGAAGCCGCGAAGATCAGAGAATCCCCAAAGGTTTTGATTTTCAGCCAGCACTTCTGTCAACTCTCGCGTCGACATTGTTTTCTCGGCGTATTCCTGAGTGGAGTAAGAGGCGATCTCTGCCAAGGGAGCTGTCAAAGGTGTCACTGTCGGAGCTGCGGACTCTGACTTTTTGGCACTCGCAGGCTGTTTCGCTGGCGTTGAAGTTGCCGCATACCAATTTGCGCCAGCAGCCGCAGGAGTCGTTTCTCCTTCAGCTCCTAAGAGATTCTTTTCAAAAGTTTTGAAATTCATCTCACGCAGGAACGTGCGCAGTTCTTCTTTCTTCCAATCTTTAAGTTTGTAGACTTCAAGATTGTCGTCGATCGGAATGTCCGTTGTGATCGTCACTAGTTTTTTTGAAATCAAACAATTGTCTTTTGAAGCGATCAATTTCTCGCGAATGCCCTTGGGTTCGACCTTGTCGATCTTTTCGTAGATCTCTTCGATGTGTTGGTATTGTTCAAGAAGTTTGATGGCTCCTTTTTCACCGATACCTTTAACCCCGGGAATATTATCGGAGGTGTCACCGATAATAGATAGGAAGTCGATGAATTGGTCGGGACGAACTCCCCATTTTTCAAAAGCTAGTTTTGCATCGTAACGAACATCTTTCATTGTGTCGAAAATGACTACGTGATCTTCGATCAATTGCGCAAAGTCTTTATCCCCGCTCACGATGATAACTTCCATACCTTGGCGACGTCCGTACTTTGTCAAAGTTCCGATGATGTCATCGGCCTCGAAGCTTGGAACTTCCAGCGATGGAATGCCCAAAATATCGGCAAGGCCTTTGATGTAAGGAATTTGCTTACCCAAGTCCTCGGGCATCTCACTGCGATGAGCCTTATAATCTTGATACATCTCTTTACGGAAAGAAGGTTCTTTACGGTCGTAACAGAACACCATGTATTCCGGTTTTTCCTCTTTCATCAACTTTGTGATCATGCTGAGGAAACCATAAATGGCATTCACTGGAAGGCCCGACGGAGAAGTCAGAGGGCGGATGGCGTAAAACGCGCGAAAGAACATCGAACTGACGTCGATTAGATATAGCTTTTTCATAGAGACTCCCATTGCAGAATTATCTCTACAACGGGAGCGCTTTAAAGTCGATTATTTGGATTATTCTAGGTCCGCTTTGACGCGTGAAAATTCGATTTGCTCTAGAGCATTTTTGTCCAAGGCAAGCTCAGATGCGGGAGTGTACTTAACTTCGTCAGAGCACTCTTGGCACTGAAGGTAGATGATTTCTAATTCACCTTTAATTTGCGTTTGCATAGAGCCCTGCCCCTCTTCGAAGGCTTCGACATCTGTCAAAGAGCACTTCAAGCGACGAGCCATATCAGATTTGCTCCAACCCAAGCGCAGACGAAGAGCGCGAACACTTTCTTTGTTCCACTCAAGGGAATATTTCTCTGCAAGGGCACCCGATTTCATCGGGTTGTTTCGGCTTTGTTCAGATGTGTTCTCAGTCATATAAACCTCTAGATTCACTTAACTAATGTGGTCTGTTTAGAGTATGAATACTAGAAAGATTGTACCTGAAAATCACGCGATAATGCGCTGCTTTAGACTATTGCTCCGGAAAAACAAAAACCAGGTCGTGCTCGCCTGCCAAATCTAATTTATCGCGTGCTTGGCGTTCAATAAAAGCTGGATCTTTGGCCTGTTTTAGTTGGCCCTGAAGTCCGCTAATCCCTACACGCGTCTGATTGATTTCATCTTGAATGTGGGCAAAGTCTCGATGAAGACCCCAAAGTCTCCAGAGATTGCCATTTAGAACGATTGAAACACAGAATACCATGAAGCAGAGAACTGCAACTTTTCCTGGATGATTTAAAAACCTACGAAGACCTAAGGCAAACTGAGTGTATGACATGAATTAAGTTTAGCCACCACAACAAGCAAGTGGCTAGTCCAGTTCAAGTTCAACTGCGCCTTCGGCAAAGCCGAACAGCAAAAAAAACCGGAAACTAAGCACGCTTCAAAAGCGCACAGATCCAAGGCTGAGCGTTCGTCAAAGCGCGCAGGCGTACTCCCAGTACGTCGGAGCGATTTGACGAACGCTCCAACGCCGGAGATGCGCGCTTTTCAAGCGTGCGCTTATCGGAAGGCGGCTTTGTCCCAGTAGACGCCCATCCCACCCAAGTCCTCTTCAATGCGAAGAAGTTGGTTGTACTTCGCGGTTCTTTCTCCGCGGCACAAGCTTCCTGTTTTGATTTGATGACAATTCAAAGCAACTGACAAATCTGCGATGGTTACATCTTCAGTTTCGCCAGAGCGATGAGACATCACAGTTTTATATTTGTATCTTTGTGCCAAATTCACAGCTTCGAATGTTTCTGTCAAAGTGCCGATTTGATTTACTTTCACAAGTAAGGCATTCGCCGCTTTTTTCTCTAGACCTTGGCGAAGACGTTTTGGGTTCGTAACGAACAAGTCGTCACCTACAAGTTGCATTGTAGAACCCATTTGTGCCGTTGCTGCGATCCAAGAATCCCAGTCGTCTTCAGAGAAACCATCTTCGATCGAGATCAATGGGTATCTCTCAGCCCAATTTTTATAAATGCCAAGAAGTTCTGAAGGAGCAATCTGGCTATTTTCCCAAGTGTACTTGCCGTCTTTGAACAGCTCTGTAGAAGCAACATCCAAAGCCAAGAATACGTTTTGACCTGGATCGTATCCAGCATCCACGATGGCGTTCATCACCAAATCAAGAGCCTCTTGATTTGAACCCAACTTCGGAGCAAAGCCACCTTCGTCACCGACAGCTGTTGAGAAACCTTTTTTGCCCAAGATTTTTTTAAGAGTGTGGAAGATCTCTGCACCGGCACGAAGAGATTCTGCGTAAGAGTTGTTCACAGTTGGAACGATCATGAACTCTTGCACATCCAAGCCGTTATTTGCGTGGGCGCCGCCGTTCAAAACGTTCATCAAGGGAACTGGCAAGCGACAAGCTTGTGAGCCACCGACATAACGATACAATGGCAAGTTGCTGTCAGCAGCAGCGGCCTTGGCAACTGCAAGCGAAACACCCAGGATTGCATTCGCGCCAAGATTTGATTTGTTTTCAGTGCCATCAAGTTCACGAAGAATTTTATCGATATAAACTTGCTCTGTAACTTGCAGACCTAGAATTTCGGGAGCGATTTTTTCGCGCACGTTATCCACTGCTTTGTAAACGCCTTTGCCCAAAAAGCGTTTTGCGTCGCCATCACGAAGCTCATAAGCTTCATGGGCACCTGTTGAGGCACCAGATGGAACTGCGGCGCGACCCATGTTACCCTCTGCAGTTGTTACTTCAACTTCGATTGTTGGGTTTCCACGGCTGTCCAAGATTTCGCGGGATACGAGGCTGATAATTTCAGACATGATGATTTCCTTCTTTCTCGGCGTTTTTAGAATTCATTTTTTTTACTAATTCCATGCTTTCAAAAACAGTGCGTGGGTATTGCGTCTTTACGAATTCCCAGTCCACACGTCTCATCGCTTCTTTCACTGCCGGGGTCATTTTTCCTTGAGCAGCAAGCATCGTGATCAACTGCTGTGCGCGCACCATGTAGTCGTGCATGCGAGCTAAGTTCTGGTTCAAAACATAACCTGGTGATTCACTATCAAAATTGAGATGAGACAAAGTTCCATCGTGCGGAAGCAATGAGCTTTTAGCCGCAGGAACTGCCGCCTCAAGACCACCCGCCAGGTGAAGCTTTTGTTTTTCGTTGTCGCGAATTTTCTCTTCCAAATCGCCGACGTACTTTTGCAAATCCTCGCGCTCACGCTGAGTTCTTTGCAAATCGTCGATCAGACTTTGGAATAATTCAGGGCTGACTTGATGACCGATACGCTCGTCGCTTTCGCTGAAGATAGACTTCTGCTCTGTCGACCAATTAAGTTTTAAATTAATACCTGTCCACTCGCAGCGAGCAGGAGGCTGTCCCACATACACTGGCAAAGATTCGAATGCCGCTTTAAGGTAGGTTGTTACCAGAGGATATTGCTCTGCTGGTAACGGCAGGTCGAACGAAATACTTACTTCATCTCTGCGAAGATTTTCAATCGGAGGTTTTGGTGAAATGAAGTACGAAAGAAATTGCTCAGGCTGATTAAAGATTTCCTGCGGGCGAGGCATCATGCGCAGAACGCTGTCGAGAACTCCCCATGCACGAAGTTCTGGTCCGTTGTGACCAGCTCTTTGCAAAACGTCGCCGTCTCTTTTGAGTGGCAAACGCAATGCCATTTCCAAGAACTGCTCCATGTCCGGAGCGGAAATCCAGTAAGAGGAATCGCGCAACAGTTCCACAGACAAATGGGTCTGCTCATAGAGAGGCGTAAGGTCTTCACCTTGCTCCTCAAGAACGGTCAAAACTGCGTTGGTAATCTTACAACTAAAGTGCACGTTTTGGTCTTAGCGTAATTCACAGGCCATTGATATAACTATATTATGCAAAAACTCACTGACGCGCCGAATGAAAAAACGATGGTCTATCGCGTACTTTGCGATTCAACGCGTCAGTTCGTGAGACGAGCGCAACTCTCAATAGAGCCCGGCCCTTGCCTCCAGGAATCTTAGCCCTTACCAAATACCCGAGAGTGGGTTCGCGTTTTTGTCGCGCTCCGCAAGAGGACTCAAACCATAGTGCTTTTCCAAAAAAGACAGGATTGATGTGGTTTCATAAGGCGTGTGATCTACAAAGGACTTCTTCACATACGGAGAAACAAAGATTGCAGGAATGCGAGTTCCCAATCCCCAGCGATCGATTTTCTTCGGAGACTTGGGATCCCAAAATCCTCCGTGCTCATCGAACGTGATAATGACCAAAGTGTTTTTCCAAAGAGAAGACTTCTGGAGGTTTTCCACAACTTTGCGCACTTTTTCATCACCGGAGGAAACATCGGAATACCCTGGATGAGCATTTTCATTTCCCACGGGCTTAAAGAACGAAACGGCCGGAAGAGTTTCGTTTCGAATCGCCGCAAAAAGATCGGCTTCGTCCTTCAAATGCCTTTTTCGCTCTTCTGTATTCGGCGCATATTTTTTGAAATATAAAAACGGTTGATGATGATACTGGAACTCGCCGTCATTTTTACCGTTAAGAATATCGTTCCATCCACCAGCATACCAAGTCCAGGAAATGTTTTTTTCTGAAAGTAAGTCGCCGATATTTTTATACTCAAGAGGTGGTAAACGTTTTTCCGCCTCGGGAGTTTTCGGATCAAAAGGTGCGTAAAGAGGTTGTATCGAATTCACGGCATAACCATCTGCCGTTAAGATATTCGCTTTTTCGGCATGACCTTTTTCATTTAAGACCGTCCTAATACTTGCCGGAGCATTTTTGTAGAACGGAGTTTGCGCAGCGATCAACCACTGATGATTGATGAACGAACCGCCAAAAGCCGATTGATAAAATTGATCAGCCAAAGTGTACGCTTGGGCCAATTTCCACAAATATGTTTTCTTCATATCGTAGTAACCTAAAGCCAACGCACCAACTGCTGAATACGCTACGAACTTATCATTCTTGCCGCCATTAATTTGCACTTGATGAGCGTAGAACTCATGAGTGGGATCTGGAACGCGATCCGAAATTTTCACGTAGTTATCGATCAAAAAAGGTTGGTTCGCAAGATCCTTGGGAAAACGCGGATCTCCGACCTTAGCATGACGTTCACTCACCTGAGGAAGATGCGTGTAACGTTTTCCATGCCGATCCACTTGCCCACGATATTCAGCAGGAATTTCGTTATCGGCATTCGGAAAATCAGCAAACAAATTATAAAAGCTATGATTCTCTAAATAAATAATTACAACATGATCAATCTGCGGCGGCTTCACCGAAACCTTCTGCGAAGTATGCTGACAAGAAACCGAAACCAAAATCAACAAGACCAAAAAAATATTTCTCATCCCCCATCGATGTCACAATTCCCCAAAAAACACAAACCCATCTCTGTCAGGATTCCGCCAAGACAAAAAGGTGCCTGCCGTTTTCGCGGAAAAAGCACCAGGCATTCTGTTAACTTTTGAAAAAAATTTCTGGAGATACTCTTGATAGACATTCTTATCTAGTTGCACACATGACTAACTCGAGCAAAGTTCGCCTCACGGACATTTCAAAATTCTTGATGCACTGTAGACCCAAAAAGATGGCAGGCACCTTTTCCGAGAAAGAAGCAGGCACCCCTAGGCGGCTTGCGGTTTGGCGAATTTGGATTTTGGGAATGGGAGTTTGTTGTCTATGATTTCTTCCATGAAGGTTGGGATGTTGCCGGTGGCTTCCAACTTTCCTTCGAGGGTTCCATCTGGGCGACGAACTAGGCGGCCCAATTCGAATATTGGAACGACGTCGTAGTTTCCGTCTGGCAAGAAGCCGCGAACTTCACTGATGGCGCCGATACGGCGCGAGCCGTCTCCGTAACGAGAGATTTGGATGATGATGTCGATGGCTGAAGAGACCTGTTGGCGCAATGCTTTTTCACTGACTTTGCCGTCTCCACCTTGAGCCAAAGCTTCAAGCCGAACGATGGCATCTTCAGGAGAATTCGCATGCACGGTGCCCATACAACCTTTATGACCCGTATTCATGGCATTCAGAAGTTCGAGGGCTTCGCCGGAACGAACCTCCCCGACGATGATGCGATCCGGACGAAGACGAAGAGCACTCTTCACCAGGTCCTTGATCGTCACTTCACCTTTTCCCATGGCATCTGCCATGCGCGTTTCAAACATCACAAGATGATCGTAGTCGATCTGCAACTCTGAAGAGTCTTCGATAACGAGCACGCGCTGACCTTTAGGAATTCGTGAGCACAACAAAGATAATAAAGTTGTTTTACCAGAACCGGTACCACCGCTCACGATCACGTTCTTACCTAAGAACATACAAATATCCATGAAACGAGCCCCGTCTTCCGAGATCGTTCCGTACTTGATATAATCAGTGAAGCTGATTTTTGTATTCGTGAATTTACGAATACTCAAAGTCGTTCCCTTACGAGAACAAGGAGGAATCACCGCCGCGATACGTGAACCATCTGGCAAACGCGCATCCAAGCGAGGATTTTCATCGTCGACACGACGACCGACACTTTGGGCAATGGAGTTTACAGCTGCTCTTAAATCGTCTTCGCCCAGAAAAGTTTCAGCCACTCTTTCGAGCTTCCCTTTTCTTTCAACAAAAACTTCTTTGGGACCATTGATTAGAATTTCTGAAACGCCCGAGTCCTCGAGGTATTTCGCCACAGGACCCAAGTTTTGCATAATGGTCTGTTTAAAAACGTTCGATTGGTCCGACATAGGCGTATCCTAACTTAGTACTCCTTCGACGTCAGTCGAAGGAAACAGTTGCAGTTAATTCGAAGCTGGCTTTCTACCTGAAGCGGCATTCGCATCAGAGTAGATAATGAATTTTCCTTGCACTGCCGTTTCCGGGCACTGATAAGAGAAAATTCCATCTGTCTTTGGAGTCACATTGAAAACTTTTTGTTCTCCAAAAACTGTATTGTGATGTTCAGAAAAAGCATCCAGAACGAAGCTGACGTTTTTCTCTTTTCCATTCACATTCACAATATGCACACGATAGTTGTTCCCTTTTTTAAGGCGAACTGTATCCGGAACAAAACCCTTATCGGTGTTCATGATCACGATGTCTTGAGTTGGCTCAACAGAGTCAAATACCTTCGTCAGTATCGACGCTGATTGATCTTCTTGGATGCTTGCTGGAAGGCGATCTTCGTTGCTAACTTTATTGAACTCAACTTGGCGACGTGAAAAATCCACTTCAAACGCCTGAGCTGTAGAAGACAACAATGTCGTTGCAGATGTCATTAGCAATAACAAAGCAATCTTAGTGCAAATCTTTACGATCTTGGAATTCACAGAACTCACGAGCAACCTCCATCGCGATATAATTCACGGATCTCTGATCCATCATGTGAAGTTTCTGAACAAGAAGGTCTTTGTCGTTACGGCAACCGTTGATGGCTTGGAAAGCGTCACTCAAGATTTGTGGGTTCGCCATCATCTCTTTAGTTACTTCACTCCAATCAAGTTTCAAAACTGGGTCAATTGCCCCAACAGTGAAAAGTGCATCAAACATGATTTGTAGATCGCCTTGTAGAAACATCGAATCCTCCTAATTGCTCAGCTGCTACTCCGACTTCGTCGAAGTGTAGACAGGCTTCCTGCCCTCTTCCCATGATGTTTATATCGGAAGGAGTTCATAAGAACTTGAGTCAATTTGAGGCGATTTTCGTGGACTTGAGGAGATCTATCGTTTGACGCTGGCCTGTGGTCCGAGCGGACCAGCGGCCAGTCAAGTCGAGGGAAATTATTGCTGAGAAGTGGAGTTTTCTGCCGATGTTTCAGCAGGTTTCGCAGGAACTTCTGCGGGTTCTGACAAAATTTGATTCGCAATTTCAGAAGGAGACACGAGAGATTTCATCATGCGAAGACTTCTCTCATCTTGTGCAGATTTCGAAATTTCAATCTTGGCGTCTTTGATTCTTTCGGCAATCTTCTTCTCAAAACCGTTATCTTTCACAAGAGGTTTGATCTCTGCCAAAAGATTTTCCAAGAAGATGGCGTAGGTCACTTGCACCACCGGTTTAAATGTATTTGGATGTTTCAAGGCCCCGATCGCTTCGTCAGTTAATTGACTGATCGTTTTTTCCCAGGCATCCAATTCATCTAAATTTGTGCGAAGTGGCGCGACAACTTTATCAATCATGTCATCTTCGTTCGGTCGTGAGTAAACGGCCTGAAGAGCTTCGCGCAAAGGAATGACCTTTCCACTGGATGATTTTTTCGATTCCTTCACCTTGTCATTCACTAACTTATTGATCTGATCCAGATCTTTAATTGCCAATTGCGAGTAGTTAAAAAGCAAACCCGCGTTCGCTTGCAGACAAAATACAGTCACCAAACTTGCTAAAATAAAATTTGAATTTTTCATAACAATCAGTCTAAAGGGTACAGATTGACGAGCAAGTCCAGAGTCACAATTGTGGGTCTTTGTAGGTCTCGGTCTGTGGTCTCGATCACATATTGAACCGACCTAAAGGGATCGACACTCCTACGTCGGATCTTTTTGAGATACTTTGGCTCGCTGCGGAACTTTCGACGAATCCCCGATCTTCTACTACTCCGTTTGGGTACTAGGACCTTGCATCGCGGGTTTGCTGGGATTCCATCGAATTTTGCTTGGGATCAGAGGGAGCCTCGTGACTAAACTGGACCTTGGTAGTGCTTGTTTTTTTGTTTTCTCAACGATCTTTTTGGTGTCAAATATAGTGGCTTTGTTTTGTTACAATTTAAATTTCCATCTTGGAGGAAAATTTGAAAGCATTTAAGTTCTTGGGTCTCTCTGTGTTGGCACTTTCGCTTGCGAACTGTGCTCCTTCTGCTAAACAACTAAAAGAAGCTGTAGAAAAAGATCCTAGCATCGTTTTCGCGGCGATCGAAAAAGCTCCTGAGCAATTCATTGAAGTAGTTAACAAAGCTGCTCAAAACGCTCAAAAACAAGCTCAAGAAAAAGCTGTTGCTGAAGAATCTAAAAAACGTGATGAAGAATTCAAAAATCCTTTGAAACCAGTTATCGAAGACGGTCGCGTGATCATGGGTCCTAAGGACGCTAAAATCACTATCGTTGAGTACTCTGACTTTGAGTGCCCATACTGCTCTAAAGGTTATGCAACTATTGAAGAAGTTATGAAAGCATACCCTAAAGATGTACGCGTAGTTTACAAACATTTGCCTTTGGATTTCCATCCTATGGCGATGCCTGCTGCTCGTTATTTCGAAGCTATCGCTATGCAAGACCACGCAAAAGCTGAAAAGTTTTACCACCAAATCTTCGAGAACCAAGGTGAACTTCGTTCTAAAAAAGAAGGTTTGTTGAAAGATACTGCTAAAAAAGTTGGCGCTGACATGAAACGTCTTGATAAAGATTTGAAAGACGAAAAAATCACTAAGCGTATTGAAACTGACATGGAAGAAGCTCGTAAATTCAACTTCTCTGGAACTCCAGGTTTCTTGATCAACGGTGTTTCTCTTCGCGGTGCTTATCCATTCTCTGAGTTCAAAGACATCATCGACCGTCAATTGGGCGGCGAAAAAGCTAAAAATTAGTAGTGAGTTTTTAGAAAAATTCGGGAATAATGAACCCACAATTCGTAAGGATTGTGGGTTTTTTCATTTTAAAGGAGTGCATCGTGAGCGTATCCCAAGCTAAATCTTTAATCCTGAAAGCACAGGACAATATCGAAACTGCGAAAAGCAATCTTGGCGATGACAAACAGCATGATGTTGCTGGCTACAATCTGGCTCAAGCCTGTGAGCTTTTCCTAAAATCTTTGCTAGAAATGCGCGAACTTGAATATCCCCACGACGAAGACGGCCACGATCTTGATACTTTGATGTCGATCCTTGAAGAAGAAGGCATGGCAGAAATTTCTTCTCACGCGGACATTATTGAACTAACTCAATACAACAGCACCGGCGCCCACATCAGACCCGATGAACGCCTAAATTTGAAAGAGTACCTATCACAAACAGAAGACCTAAAAAAATTAGTAGGCGACCAACTAAAACTCTTCTAAATTCTTCCCCTACTCAAATTCTAAAACAAAAAAAGCTGACTCCAAAAAGTCAGCTTTTTTTATAAGCAAAATCCACCGCGCAACTCTCCCCCTTAAAAAAACCGGAAACCAAGGCCGGTCATATCCTACCAACAGAGCACCGCATCGCAAAAAGGTACGGCGTACCCTACCAGTCTTTCCTTCCCCCAAAAAACCGAGAACCAAGGTTGGTCAAAAAGGCCCAGCCGCAAGGCGGAGGGGTCTTTTTCACCGACCGCCTTAGTTAGCGGTTGCGGAGGCATAGATTACGCTTCCTCCCTTGATCATATCGATCAGTTTTGTGCGATTCTCCATGGCTACCGCAGGGCAACCCCAGCTGCGACCTTGGATGACGTTGGCTTCAGAAACATAGTCTGCGCCATGCACAACGATGGCTCTGCTGCGTGCGTTGGAGTTAGTGGACGATACGCCGTCAAGCAACAACGAATATCCATGCCCCCCGCTATAAGTATCACTAGTCATATAGAATCCAACTGAACTGGCATTGGAACCAGAAACGTTGCTGAAGCTATTTGCATAACCATCATGGTCAGGATCTGAACCTTTACCGTGTGCCACACGAATTGCCCACACTTCGCCTGTTTTCATATTGATAATATAAAAACGTTTGTTGCCAGAGAATTGTCTGAAGTCGATCACAGAAAGATAATCTTTGTTTTTAATTTTAGAGGCATTGGCATCGTAATAAGCCAACGCACTTTTCAATTGGCCTGCAGGCACAATTTTCGTGGGATCCACGTAACTATATTTCGCGGCAGCTGTTGTCGAACTTCCCGCTGAAGTACTCGAACTAGAAGATCCGGTCGAAGTCGACGGCAACTCCGTTGATCCCGAAGCGGGAGGAGTCACCACCGATTGACTTGAATTACTGCCAGAACTTGCGGGTTCATTTTGTGGATCATCCGCCAATTTCGTTGATGAAGTCTGCATCCCACCCGGCGCGCAGGCCGCCAAGGCAAAACTAAACAAAGAAGCGAAGAATATATTTTTAACTGTTGAGTTTATTTTCTGAGGCGTCATGCCCGGACCTCCTGGTAGTTCACAGAGGTCTTCGGTGGGCTCATTTTTTTACTTTAAATATTTTTTTAGTGTCAGAGATCTCGACACCGGAATTTGAAAAAACGTCAGCGAACTTTACAATATTTTTTACATTCGCCTATTTGCATTCACTGCCGTTACTTTCGCTGCTGGCTTTGCATCCAAGGGCATTTTGAACCTCAGGTTTTACAAACATCAAGCGATTCACACGATTGTCCGTCGGAGGATGACTGTCGCTGCCACTTTTACCTTCGTTATTTAGTCCCGCCATCAGCTTCGACACTTCATCTAAATAAGAGCATTGACCATTGGCTGCCTTCACTTTATTGAGCGCCGCCTGAGCAATATTCTGGCAGCCAATACTTAAGAAAACTGCTTCCGAAGTAAATGCATACTCCTTCGCTTTTTTAGAATCAGAAATCTCACTCACTTTTGAGGCTAGCGTTTGAGAAGCCACCCAATCTGACCAAGCTTCTTGCATATGACCATTGCTGGAGAAGCTAGAGCAGTTCTTGTACGTATCATAGTGCTCCCGAATCGCTTTTCTACTATCATCAAAGCCAGCCATGGTTGCATCACCTAGTTCACCTCTTGGAATGCCATCCTCTTCTTGGCCGACAGCTCCGCTATCACTATCGGCAGCAACTTCTTTCCTAAGATCATCTTCTTCTTTGTCGATCGCAGAGAGCATCGATTCTTTGGTTGGAATTTTCACCCCCAGTGACGAGGAAGTTTGTAAACAGGCTAAGATACCTGACATTGGATTCTTATCCACGGAAATCGCAGCAATTTTGGCTTTGCCCTTTTTACCGTCGCCTCCCATAAAATCTGGGTAATCCATTTCCAAGCCTTTTTTTCCTTGAGAATAAGAAAACACCATCGAACACGGATCAATGGAATGCCCTAGTTCATGCGAAAGAGTTGTGAAAAGAGCCGCATCTGGAAGATTCAAAAACTGCGGGCACACCGTGACGGTGTGCTTGCCCGGATCATAAAACGCATTCGGAGACTCACAACCTTCAGCACTTAATGTGTAAATTCCATCGCCAAGTTTGGGCCCTGTGAATTTTGCAGTTTTAATTCGAGAAATCATATTATCTATTTCTGTCGAGTTGCCAGCCGTGCGACGAGACTCCAAAATTTTTGTAATCCGGATCTGAACATCGGCAAAGATACCGCGAGCACGCTGCAATTCTTTGTTGTATTTCGCAAGATTCTTTTTCTTCTGCTCTACGCTTCCAGCTTTTTCAGCGCTGGCTAACTGCTCAGGATAGACAAAGGGATCATTGACTGCAGCTTGTGGAAAAGGTTTGCGCGCGCAGGCCTCAGCCACTTGCACGTAGCTCAGCATTTGAAAATTAGGAACTTGATGATCTTGCTCATCTTGATAAAGATAAAAGCTTTGCGCCTTATCAGCCAACTTGTCACAGTAACCGCTAAAAGTGCAGTTTGGCGAGCTGGGTGTTTCACAAGCTTTTGAGGTGGTTGCAGAAAGCTTCAAGGCCTTGCGCACATTCGCGATCTTTTCAATTGTCTCTTTGAGAACAGTCGGATTGGCAAGCACAGAGCCAGCCTCTTCCAGCGCCAAAGACACAGATGGCAAAGCAAATGCTGATAATAAAATAATTGAAGAAATCAAAAACCACTTTGTCATAACGTTCTAAATTCCTTTAGCGTAGGTACGAATCTCTTCAAGATTTTGAATCATCTTTCCATAAGCATCACCCTCGGTGCAGCCATCACGCCTGAATGATTTCTTCTTATCTTTTTTCTCAAAAGTGTATGTACCCGAAGCACACATCTTCACTTTTGCCGACTGTGAAGGACCTTTCTCAAAGGTTCTCCAGGAGTTTAAAATCCCCGTCGGTAAAGTTTTGCCGATATTTTTTCCATCAAAAATATAATTACTTTTTTCATACTTCAGAATATCAATTTTACGAACGCCCACATGATTGGTTCGGTCCAGTGTGATTTCCCAGGCAGAGACTTGAACAGAAAATAGCAAAACAAGAATGAAATATCTCATTTACTCAGTTTAAAGGTTTGCACTTTGCTTTGTCTCAAAGATTGTCGATGACTGATGGGACTTAGACCAAGGTCAGCCGGACCTTGGCTTGGGATTCTGTCAGAGCCTTCATACAATTCTGTTTAAATAAGCTTTATCCTGATTTTAATTCGAGAGACTGGAAATCCCATGCCACGTAATTCACCTTTATATTTTCCTTTTAAAATTCCTGCCGCCATCCTGCTGATAGCAGTCAGCATTAAACTTGTGGGCTGCAATTCCATCTATGATACTTTTCGCCTTGGTGGAGCCAACTCTGTAAACAACGCATCACAGGAAACATCAACACCCGTCGTAATAAATTATGCCTTATTGAACTCTCAGATTTTTGCGCCTATCTGCCTGCGTTGTCACTCTAAAGCAGCCGGCAACCAAGGGGGCATAAACTTAGAAACATACACGACGGTAAAGCAAAACCTGAGTAACGTGCAAAGCGTGATTGCCACGAACTTTATGCCACTCAACGGACCGCCGCTTTCACAAGCTTTAAAAAACTTACTCAACGCTTGGATTGTCAACGGAGCTCCGCAAAGCGAAGGCCCTCTGCTTGACGAAGAACTTAGTTCTAAAATTTCACCGGAAGTTTATTTTCAGACAGAGTCGCCTCCAGAATACTTAACTCCACCACAATAGGTGAAATCGTCAGACCTTTATGAAAAGCTTCGCGCAAAAGCTTGCCATACTCAGGATCAATATCATCAGCCGGAGAAAAAGTTCCACAGTCACTGCGCTGAACAGTGAAAACGATT
>CAZPYX010000086.1:0-17175 GCA_964590635.1 uncultured Bdellovibrio sp. | reverse complement strand
AAAGTGGCTTCCTAGTGATTCCTCTCAAAGTGTCTTTTTACTGTGATTCAATACGCACAGGGAAGATCTCATGTTTTTACGAGTGAACTCTGCAACTTTTTTGATCATAAAAAAGTACAAATTTTGCAGTCGAGCTGGTTGTGACTTGTTGAGTCCCACGGCCCTTCTTTTGTGTGAAGGCACGTGACCTTCTGATTTTGTACAACTTCGCGGAATTCAATTCCGATCTTCAATGCTCCAAGCAAGAATCAATTTCCAATACGAAAGTTCAGTGATCATCATCTGGGAGGAATCATTATGAGAGTCGTTCGATCGGCGGCAATTGTTCTTTCAATGCTGACAGCATTTTGTTCTTCCGTTTCGCTGGCACAGTTTGAAGTGAGTCAGCCCGCCTATGACAATGCGGAATATAACTCTGTCTTGAATCAGCTGGATCTAATGGACATGCGTCAGGCTGTTTTAGAAATCTGGAAGCATGGTCTTAATCCACAGTCTTATTGGACGACGAAGATGGAGGACCTCTATAAAAGCGGAGGCAATCTGGAGCGTACGTTGCGTCCCGTGGCTGGTCCGATGTTTCTTCGCTTGCTGAAGGATATTTATCGGGGAAGTGTCGACCCGCAAACTGTGGGTCGTGATGTGAAGTTCATCCGCAAAGAATTTTTATCGCCTCAGCAGTTGATGACGGTTTTATTGGCTGCGGGAAGAAGAAGTGCTCCCTTATTAGATTTAGTCGCTCCTCAGAATCCTCCTTATTTTGCAGTGAAAGATGCGATGGAAAAAGTCTTTCCTCTTTGCCAGAACGGAACTTGGACGGAAATCACTCCGATCAATACGGTTCTGCGTTTGTACTCTCGAAACAAAGTGATCACTGATATTAAAAAGCGACTTTCCCTTTTGGGCTATAAGATGTCCAACACCGATGAAGTATTTGATGGAGACATGCTAAATGCCATCAGTGATATCCAATGGAACATGCGCATTAAACCCGACGGATTGATTTCTCCGAATGGACAGGTTTGGAAATTTCTTAGCGTTTCTTGTCTAGACCGTGTTCGTCAGTTGCAAGTCGACATGGAAAAGATGCGCTGGTTTCCACAATATTTTGAAAATCGTTATGTCTTTGTCAATTTAGCGATGTCCTATTTCGTTCTTTATGATGGTTCTAATGAATGGACTCGAACTATGACTTTCAGAACTGTCAATGGTCGTTCGGCTCGGAAGTCACCGACGATGCGGGATGAAATTTTACGGGTGATCATCAATCCTTTCTGGATTGTTCCGCCTACGATATTTAGCGAAGACAAGGTCAACGACTTGAAAAATCTTTCGAAGGCTGAAGTGACACAGTACTTCACTTCTCATAACTATGAAGTATGGGACAGCGACTTCAGACAGCGAATTGATCCAACGACAGTGGATTGGTTAGGACTGAGTCAGGGAACAGTAGCGCCGGATATTCAGATCCGTCAGCTTCCTCATTTAGGAAATGCCTTGGGGGTTCTTAAGTTTGACCTGACAAATTCCTTTGCGATCTATTTGCATGACACCAATCAACGGGAACTTTTTAACGAACCGATGCGCCAATTAAGTTCGGGTTGTATTCGTCTCGAAAAGCCTTTGGATTTAGCAGAGTATCTTCTTGAAGACACTCCATGGAATCGCAAAACGATTGAGGCAACCATGGCCCGTCCCGGAGAAGTTCTAACGAAGTCTACGGAATTGCCCATCCCTAAATCCAAGCAAACAACTGTCTACACCGTGTATTTAACTTCTTTGATCAGTTCGGATGGGGTCGTCAGATTTGTCGACGACATTTACGGGCAGAATGCTGTCATAAGGAGAAATATTATGGCCGCTTTCTAAATGAACAAGGGAAACAATCGTATTTCAAGATTCCATATTTTTTAGCATTACTTAACCAAAGAAAGGGTTTAGAAAATGTCTCTTCAACTTGTTAGCAAAGTTTTTTTTGCTGTGACTTTAGGAGCGAGTGGCGCTTATGCAGCCGTCGCAGCCCCAGCGCCAAATCCGCAGCCTCCTATGAATGCGGCTCCGCCAATGCCAAATCCTCCGGCTCCGCCATCCCAGCCCCCAGCACCTCCGACTCAGAATCAGTACGAGGGTGTCGGTCGAATTGATCAGGTCACTCGTCAGGGCGGTGGAGATATCTATCGTTTAGATTTGGCGAAGGCACTTCCGTTAGTGCGCATAGAGGCCAAGTCTAAAATGGGTCGTATGAAAGTTTATTCTATCAACCTTGTCACTGATAAAAATGAAAGAGTTCCAGTACGTCAGTTGGCGGGAGTTTATGTTGAAGAAGCTGGTCAACCGATCAGCTCTGAACTGTTCACTGTGCAGTCGAATGTTTCTGCGATCGAGGTTCTTACTGAAGCCATGGGTGGTGAGGCTTCTTTGGAAATCAAAGCTTTCTCTACAAAAGAAGTCCCAAAACTTGCTTTGGGAAGTCGTGTGCCAGAGTTCTCGTGCAAGAAGTCCATGGATGCTGTTCTTAAAGACAAGTTAGATCCAATTCAACTTTGGGTGTCCCGTGCAGAAGGCAGTGTTCCCGGCTCTGTCCAAGAGAAGTTCGCGGGCAATCAATTGAAAGATCAGGTGAACGACTTCGTTGCTACGATACATACCGGTGGTTCTTATACGAGTGCGGCTTACTTGATGACGTTGATTAATTTCTTCGGTGATCAATACAATGCGGTCAGAGCTGGTGGCGTTTCCGAACCTGCATACAGAGACCTCTTAGCTGGAACTTTTGATGTGCTTGTGTTGAGTATACAAAGTGAATTGCCGTGCCGTCGTTTCCCAAGCGATGTGCTTATTAAAACTGCACTGGATCTGAATAAAAAGTTTTTGAGCATGCCGGATACGGCACGAGCGAAACCTGCATATGCAAATATGATGAACAAAGTTCGAGACTTTGCTCCAGGCCAATATCGTAAAGAAATTGCGGCGGCGAACTTCACATTCCGTCAAGCTGACACTGAAGGGACGAGCTACTATAAGCTCTATACGTCTGCACCAGATGGTGGCTTTTTGAAGATCGTTCACCGTGACATCAGTGCCTATGCCTACGTGGTTGCCGAGCAGGCGCTCACTCGTGAAGTGAAGTTGATGGATATCGAGCAAAGATATCAACTGATCGTGGAGTATCAGGCGAAATTCAATGCAAACAATGAGTTTCCACAAGCCGTGGCACAACGATATTTAAATATCTTAGCGGATCAGAGTTATTTCCGCCGACTGTTCAAGTAGTCCGATTGGACTATGCTGAAAATAAAAATATGGCTTCAGTCCCTCTCAGTTGGGATCACCCATTTGGGTGATCCACCGGGGCTGGGGCCTTTTTCTTTTGACGGTATGTGAGGATATCTTGATACTTCTGTGAGACATAAATATCACGAGGCCAGAATGCGGAACGTAATGGTAAAAAATGGCGTGCTGATTGTCGAAGATCATATGATCGTTCGCACGGCTTTGATTTATGAATTGCAGAAGTTTCCCGACTTTTTTCAAGTTGTCGGGGAGGCGCGCGATGCTGATACGGCATTGAGTATGGCAGTAAGCTTGAAGCCTCAGATCATTTTTTTAGATCACACCCTTGCACAATCAACGGGACTTCAAATTTTAGAGGAGTTGAAGAAACTTGATCTGAATTTCCGCATTGTTGTTTTCACGCAGAGTTCAAATCCACATATTTTAAGAACTTATTGGGAGTCCAATGTTGTCGGTCTTCTTGGGAAGTCTTCTGATTTGGATGATTTACATCAGGCTTTGAAAGCCTTGATGATTGGTAAGCGTTATATCTCTAAGGATTTTGAGGATTTGATTTTTTCTTCTCCGGAAAAACTTCTTTCTAAAAGAGAGCTTGAGGTCGTCTTGATGGTCGCCAAGGGCCTTTCAAATAAGCAGGTTGCCGGAGCTTTGAATTGTTCTGATCAAACCATCAAAACTCATAAAGCCAACATTATGAGAAAACTTGGATTCAATAACTCCGTGGAGCTCAGCGTATGGGCTTCAGAAAATGGTATTTTTTAAAATTCTATGACTGACCTGACACTTGATTTACACGTTCTTGTCATTGTCTATTTATTGGCAATGATTTTTTCTGCCATTTTTGCCGGTGCTTGTATGGAGTATCGGCAGCAGAGCGTGGTAAAAGCTTATCTCGCCATTGTCTTTTTGTACGTAGGTTGGTTGGCTGGAAATTTATTTTTATTATTGAGTCCCGACTTTGCTCAGAAGCAAATGTTTGCGCATTTGCGAATCATATTTCTTGCTTTGATCCCGCCGTGCTGGGTGTATTTCATGAAAGAACTCTTCAGGCCACCGGGGAAAAAAACGACATCAAAGTGTTTTGCGGCTATTTTTATTGTTCCGGCGCTGGTTATTGCCGTCAGTCTCTTTTATGGGCCGTCACCAATTTTATTTAAAGACATAGAACCGTTCACAGCCTTTGGGATTTCCACTTTGCGCTGGAACGCGGGGCCTTTGCTTAATGTGCACTTGGTATACTCGTATGTTTTATTGGTGATTTCTTCTTACTACTGCCTGACAGGGTTGAAGTATCACAGGGGCTTGAAACTTCGTTATGGCTTTCTAATTTTGATTTCACTGATTCTTTTTGCGGCGGTTGAATCGGTCGGTATGCTCTGGATTCCAGAGATTCGGTTCCTCGGAATTCCGGCTCTGACACAAGTTTTTTCATCCGTGGCATTTTATTATGTGTTACATCGCCAACAAGTTGTTCAGTCGTTCTCGCAGAATAATCACGTGCTGTTCGAATCCTTACCGACTCCGGTTGTCTTGGTCGATCGCCATGAGAAGGTGATTCTTTTTAATTCCAGGGCGAGGAATCTCTTTTCCTTCAATATTTCCAGTGTCGGATTGAAGTTGTATGATCTTTTGCCGCCCCAGATGGCTCGTGATCTGTCTGCTTTAGATGCCATTGGCAAAGGTCACATTGTAAGCTTGAACTCCGATGACTTCGATCCTCAAGCGGAGAGATATTTTGAAGTGATCAGTGAAGCCTTTAAGCATGACTCTTTATACGGTGAAGGACGACTGTTGATCTTTAATGAAGTGACCGAGCTTCAGAAAACGACCCAAACCAATCAGCGACTTATGTCGTTAATGAGCCATGATTTATTGGGAAATCTTTCAAGTTTAGAAATGCTCAGTCGAAATAAGAGCGAAATGCACTGGGGCCTTATTACGGACACTATCAGGTCGTCGGTGGATTTGCTTAAGAACTTGTTGTTATGGTCTTCAACTCAGGGGAATTTCTATCAGCCGAATCGTGAGTGGCTGCCCGCAAAAGAGTTGATTCAGGAGTGCCTACAACAATTTAGATCCATCGCAGAATCTAAGCAGCTCTCTTTGAAGTTATCGGAAATGAGCGACGATATTCAGTTGAATGTTGATGCAAAAATGTTTGCGGCTATTTTGCGAAATATCCTGAGTAATGCGATTAAACATGCTCCGGTCAACTCAACGATTGATATCGATTGTTTAAAAAATGAAGCCAACATTTTAATTCGAGTGCGTGACCGCGGACCCGGAATTGACAAAGCCATTGTGAAAGAGATTTTCACCCATAGTGGAGATAAACCCTTAGCAAGGGACTCTTCATCTGAAGGTTACGGAATCGGCCTTTTTGTGATCTTACAATTCTTAAAGCTGCATGGTGGAAAATTAGAAGTGTCTTCTTTGTCTTCGGGTGGGTGTTCCGTTACTGCGGTCTTTCCATCCTAAACCTGTCAGCCGGAAAGCACTTTAACAACTTCGTTACGACGAAATGTTTTCGCGAAGGCCATGGCTGTGAGGCCCATATAATTCTTTAGCTTTCTGTCGGCTCCAGATTCTATCAACAAAGATGCGATGTGGGGGTAACCTTTAAAGGAAACTCCCATTAAGATTGTGTTTCCCGTATTGTCGCGGGAATTTACGTCGGCACCGGCTTGCAACAATAAGCGACAGGACTCCTCTTGTTCATTGTAGGCCGCCAGCATGAGCAAAGAATATCCTTTATGATTTTTCAGATTCGCATCACCACCTTGTGAGAGATAATCCGAAAGAGCGCATTGATCGCCGCGACGGGCGCTCTCGAAGATCGCCTCTTCAGAGCGCATGGTATTTTTATATTCTTCCCAAGTGGCCATGTCGTCCTCTTTCTTAATGTTGATGAAGGTTGTGGGAATGTCGCATGCTATCGTCAGCAATTTTCAAACCCATTCTTTCCGCGACGCCCAGCCCGTAATCTGGATGAACTTTCAAGAGAACGTCGACCTGACGGTTAACAATTTCTACGGGCACTTTCCCGCCTCTCATATGCTCTGCGATATTATCCATCAATTGTCGTCTTTGATCTGGTGACATGAGTTCGAACAAGGCACGGCACTGGGAGTAGTCATCGTTTCCGATTCGGTGATTGAAACGGTCCATGGTGGGATTATCAAAGGCCAGTGGGGGGTCTTTGAAGGCTTCTTGCTGTACAGGTCCATCAAAGCTATTCGGCTCATAATACGCCCCATGGTATTCGGGGACATCAGATCTCATCGCACCATCCAGATTATAGTTATGGACCTCAACCCGTGCTTTATTAACGGGGAGCTGTTCATAGTTGGTGCCGATGCGGTAGCGATGAACATCAGCATAGGCGAAGATACGTGATTGAAGCATTTTGTCTGGGGACCAAGAAATACCCGGGACCATATTGGATGGCTCGAACGCAGCTTGCTCAATTTGCGCAAAGTAATTTTCAGGATTGCGATTGAGTTCAAAATATCCGACCTCAATCATAGGGAAGTCCCGGTGAGGCCAAACTTTAGTGAGATCAAAGGGATTGTAAGCAGTTTTCTTGGCTTGTTCTTGAGTCATGATTTGCACATAGAATTTCCAGCGAGGATAGTCTTTGCGCTCTATGGCCTCGAAGAGATCTCTTTGATGGCTTTCGCGATCATTGCCGATAACTTCAGCACCTTGTTCGTTGGTTAAATTTTGAATTCCTTGTTCAGTTTTGAAATGGAATTTCACCCAAACACGTTCATTGTGATCGTTGATAAAAGAGTAGGTGTGTGAACCAAACCCATGCATATGACGGTAAGAGGAAGGCAGGCCCCGATCCGAAAATAGAATTGTGACCTGATGAATGCTTTCGGGGCTTAGTGACCAAAAGTCCCACATCGCTGTTGGTGAGCGCATATTTGTTTTGGGATCACGCTTTTGTGTATGAATAAAATCGGGAAACTTATAAGGATCTCGGACAAAGAAAATCGGGGTGTTATTGCCGACCAGATCGAAGTTTCCTTCTTCGGTATAGAACTTCATCGCAAAGCCGCGCACATCTCTTTCCGCGTCTGCAGCGCCACGCTCTCCGGCGACGGTAGAGAAACGAATGAGCATATCAGTTTTGCGTCCTTTTTGAAGAAAGTGGGCTTTGGTGTACTTGCTTATATCATGGGTGATTTTAAGAACACCGAAGGCTCCAGAGCCCTTGGCATGCACGGGGCGTTCAGGAATGCGCTCGCGATTTTGCCGAGCTAATTTTTCTATGAGTTGAAAGTCTTGAATGAGCAGGGGGCCTCGTTCACCCATCGTCAGAGAGTTTTGGTTGTCAGAGATCGGAGCGCCCGCATCCGTGGTAAGGCCCTTCTTTGGTTTTTTCATTTCTGCCTCTTCTTGAATTCTTGATTTGAGTTGCTGTAGCAGAATAGCGAAGGAAGATTGAGGTCATGTATTTGTATTTCATCAGCGATGATTCTCGGAATTTGCCGGTAATTTACGCTGAAATCTTTGACCAGGTGTGTGTTGCGTTTATTACGGGTTTGTTAGAGCCTTCGCTCCATTGCATTTTAGTAACTCAGCAACGGAGCGCTTCTTGAAGTTCACATCATCATTGTTTTTTGCCATCCTTTTAGGGCTGTCGCTGACAGCGGCTCCAACGACGAGTCAAGCAGGTTGGGGGTTCTTAGAACCCGCAAAGATCATCGAAAAAATTCGTCAACAAATTGCAAAACAAGACATCGGTGTTTCCATTGGTCTTATTGATGGTGAGATCTTCAACGGCTTTTCAACGGCGCTAAGATATAGATTAGAATCTGAGCCTTCGTATATGGATGGCTTTTATACGCGTGTTGATAGATACAAATTAGATGCACGTGTTAATCCGGGCGATATTTTAGAAGACAATGATTCTCCGATTGGTTTTGCTATCGAGCAAAACACTGAAATCATTTTTGCCCGTCAATTCAAATCTCAAACAGATTCTTTGAAAGCTTGGCCTTACACCTTGAAGAATCTTCCATTGAATACCCACAAAGCTCTTTGCAATTTGCAAGTGGGTGACTTTGTGGCTCTCCAGGCAAAACTGGGAGTGGTTTTCTCTGTGGGCGCTAATACAGAGGTGAGCCCTGCCGTCACTTTGGGTGGTTCGACCCATGTCTTTATATCTGGCGACTTTATGATCCATCTTTTCCGCATGGACAATGACAAGATCCGCGTGAAGTTGATTACCATGCGTAAAAAAGGTGTCGGCGCAAATGTCGATGTTGAATACGCAAAGCGTTTTAGAATCATCGGCTTAAAAGTTATCGACAGTAAAATTGAAAGAATTGTGGACCTGACTCCATTGTCTCTGGGTTTTGGTAAAAGCGTGAATGACGTATTTATGTTGGACTATGTGTTCGATCTAAAAAATGCTCAGTCAGCACAGGCTTTCGACAACTTGATGACTAAGAAAGTTCGCTTCAAGGATTTGAAAGTGATTGATCCCACAGCATCTCGCCCTGAGCTTGCTGAGGATCTTTTGACTGACATGTCGGAAGTTGAACAGATCTTCACGGAAGACCACGCATTGCCGGCGCAGCAAAGACGTATTGACCGTATTTTCAAGGGTTCGAATACCTCCGTCGATGCCAGCAGCAACTTTAAGCTGGGTTTGAGCGTGATCAAATTAAAATCTGGAACACTTTATAGCCAGAATCAGCTTTTGAATTATGATCACAACGATCAAGAGCAGAAATATCTTCTTGATTCATACTCTCGCGAGTTTGAATCAAAGATTCTCTTTGGTCTTTTTGGTGATAAATCGACTCAAGGAACCAATGTTGTCTTCAATGCGAACGACGCGTGGGACCCGGCAAGTTTTGTGACCTATACGGGCTACCGCGAAGTTAAGATGAGAAACGTTTCGAAGCGTGACTTCAGAAAAATTCAAGATGAAGTCAGAAGTACGATTCCGGCGGATCAATTTGCAAAAATTGACTGGAAGTCGTGGGATTTCTCGAATGGTTCTTTTGTAAACGGTTATTATAAGCAGCAAGTTTTCATCAATCCTGAAGCCTTGGCGACCCTTCCGGTTGTGAGTGAGCGCGTTTACAGACAAGATTTCATAGATTATGTGGAAAAAGGTGGAACACCTCCGCGCAAAAATGTTGCCGGTGGTGATAGGAACGATCGTTTTGGTTGGGAAGAAGACTATGGCTCTGAATTGAACACTATCGCTCACTCCTTGAGTGGCATCGTTTCTTCTTTGAATAGCAGTGTGGCACTGTACACTCACTTTAAGAATCTGCAGTCTAGCCCATTGTGGAGAGAGCGAGGCATGGGATTCATCTTATCTAAGATTCCGACATATCGTGCGGACTCTTTGGTGAGCTATGAAATGATTTTTTCTGCAAAGGGAAATGAAACCATCAAATTTAAGTTCGGTGCATTCCCGAATGAAGATCTTTATAGATCGCTGATGTATATCCAGAATATCATCAACAATCGTTCTTTTGATTTGCGACTTATTACTGACGAGAGTGGTGAGTTTAAAAAGAATTAGTTTCTATTTCCGAGGACTCTGAGCGAGCGGCTTCAGCCTTTCAGAGTCTCTGGGTTTTAAGGGCAGCCTTGGCTGCCATAAACTTTAAAACAAATCAGCTTCTTTTCTTCGCTGTTTGGCAGTCGGCCAAATTTCTTTTGGAAATTTTCTAGAACTTGATCGAACAAGATGTCTTCTTTGGTTTCAATCTGGCCAATGCCGAACATTTTCTGGAATTGATCTTTGATAGAATTGAAGGCGTCATCGCCTTCTTTTTTATGTTTTTCATCGAGAGCGGCCATGGTCTTTTCATAGACGATATAAGCTAGGATCGTGATCGCCACACGAGAGTAGTATTTGCTAAACAAAGAATAACCGCGGATGGCTTCTTGGCGCAGGCCATAGCGTTTGGCGATCTCTTGACCTTCTGGGGAGTTGAGACCTTTTAGCAGAAGGTTCTGTTTGTCGATGTCTTTCATTTTGAAAAAGACTTCGGGAAGCATGATCGGTGGTGTGCCCTTAAAGGCCATAGAGTAGGTCAGCCACGCCGTTTGTGCCGAATTAAATAAACCATTGCGGTTGATGATCTGCAGCTTTGTATAGAGTCTGTTGCGATCGACTAGCAAACCGTGGTCAGAGAAGTACTGGAGGAGACCATTGTGAGTGATCTCTTCTCCGATGTGCCGCTCAAGTACAGCCAGAGTGCGTTGTTCAGAGGTCTTTCTCCAGTAGTGAGAAATTTGATACTGACGCCCTTGTTGTTGATCGAATATTTTTTCAACTAAAAATTCTAAGTCCTTTGCCGAAAGACCTCGGACTTCGCCGTCTTTGTTGATCGCTTTTTGAAGGGCTGCATCCAGTGCGATTCCCTGGTAGGGGCCATCAAGGAATACGCCTCCGCAGGTTTCAGCCGCCTGTGAGGTGGTCACTGAAACCATCAGAAATCCTAGAATGAAGAAAAGGCGTACTAAAGTGCTCAATTCAAGTTCCTATGGTTGCCAAGGGCAGCTGAACTGTATAGGCGGGTGACAGGGGCCAAAAAATGGCGACCGCGTACAGCTCATTGCTTATTAGCTCCTCCAGAATGATTTTAAAGTCTTCTAGGGATACTAAAGCAAATAGGAGGCCTTTTTCCGCAAGGGGGCTCTATCTTTGGAAACCGGATGATCTTATCTAGTCCTCTTTTTCAATAGATGTGCGCAGCAGAGATTTCACTTGGTTCTTACGTTGTGTTCCGCCGCCGCCAAGGGCCGACTTCAACTGATTGTGAATGCTGGGGTCGTTGATGAGCATACCCAAAGTGCCTTCACCTTTATCAATTTTTGTAAGAATAGAATCCAACTTATCGATGGAGTGGTTGAGTTTAGCACCACCGCTGGAATTCGATACGATCTTCTGAATATCTTTACTAGTCTGTGCCAGATTCGAAGAAGCCGTGTCGAAATTGGTCATGATTTTTTCCATGCGATTTTCAGCATTGATCGTGTGAGCCATTTTATACACTTCATTCACAACGTCAAAAATCTTACCGGCTTCGCCACCGCGTTCGGAAAGAATACCGATCAAGTCAGAGGCTTTAGCCAAAGGCAAGATGTCGCCATCTTTCACTTCGGGCTGGCGAGGGTCGCCAGGGAAGATAAGAACAAACTTGTCACCCAAGGCGCCTTGTGTGCGAATTTCAACGGCAGATTCTTTGCGAATGCGCTTCAAATATTTTTCATCAATGCTCATGGTAACATCGAGTTTGTTTTCATCAGGCAAGAATGTTATATCTTGCACATTACCTACAGTTACACCGGAAAGCGAAACAACACTTCCGACCGCTAACCCTGTGACTTGTTCAAAGTGCGCGTGGATTTTAACGTACTTTCTGAAGATGGCTTTATCCGCACCCAAGAAAAAGATAGATCCCAAAATGCACAAGGTGCCGATCGCAAGATAGATTCCAATTTTAATTTGTGAACTGCCCTGTGATTCCATTACGCACTTTCTCCATTAATAAATTCAGTCATTGCGCCGGAAGGTTCGGCCTTGAGCTTGTCGATTGTATACTGTTCGCCGATTTTTCCATTCAGTAACAAAGCGACTTTATCGCAAACAGCATAAACAGTTGGCATATCATGGGTGACAAGAATCGAAGTCACGCCTTTTGCCTTCATCTTTAAAATAGATTCTTGGATTTTCTTTGTATTGTACGGATCCAGTCCCGCTGTTGGTTCATCATACAAAACCACTTGTGGATGCATCATCATTGATCGAGCCAGGCCCACGCGTTTTTGCATTCCGCCGGAAAGACTTCCCGGATAGAGCATTTCAGTAGAGGGATCGAGGCCGAACTCTTCGAGTTGTGCACGGATCTGCTCAGCAATTTCTTGTTCTGTGAATTTGAAATGCTCTCTGAGAGGATAAGCAAGATTTTCATAAACTGTCATCGAGTCAAACAAAGCGCCGCCTTGAAAGGCGTAGGCCACTTTCTTTCGAACGTCGATAAGTTGACGCTCATCTTTTGGAACGATGTCTTCGCCATCAATAATAATTTGGCCCGAGTCAGGCTTTTCTAACCCGACCAAACTGCGTAAGAGGACGCTCTTTCCTGTTCCTGATCCACCGATCAGTCCCAGGCATTCACCTTTTCGTACATAGAAGTTAACGCCATCGTGAACTTGTTTTTTGTCGAAAGATTTTTTGAAATCAATAACTTCGATAAAGCTTTGCTGTTTTTCATCGCTCATATCATTTTCTCCACAATCCAGAAGAGCTTTGAAAGGAAGAAGTCAGCGACCAGAATAAGAATGGAAGAGACCACCACCGCTTTTGTGGTAGCGATTCCCACTTCTTTCGTTCCGTTTTTGACAGTTAATCCAAAATAGCAAGATGGAATAGAAACGATCAAAGCGAAGAAAAAGCTTTTGGCAAAGCCAGAGAAGTAATCCGAAAGTGACGAAGTCGTAAGAACTTTTAAAAGATAAAAGCTGGGATCTAATTTCAGCTCTACAGCACCGATCAAAAGTCCGCCAGCATTTCCCACCACATTGGCAAAGGCCACCAAGATAGGAAGCACAATTAAAGTAGCCAACACGCGGGGAATAACAATTTTACGAATTGGCGAGGTGCCCAAGGCCCGAATCGCATCGATTTGCTGAGTAACGACCATACTGCCGATCTCACTGGCAAAACCAGCTCCGACACGGGCTGCAACCATCAAGCTTGTGAACATCGGACCCATTTCGCGCAAGATCGTGACAGCTAGAAGTTTTGGCACATACATTTTGCCGCCAAATTTTTCTAGACCTAAACCGAATTGCAGGGCCATAACCATGCCGACGCTGACGGAGGTGATAACTACTAAGGGTGTAGAACGTACGCCTACTTGATAGATCTGTTCGCCTAAAAGTTTCCAGTACAAGCGAGTCGTAAAAAACTCTTTGAAGATTTCCCGTGATAGCATCCCGATGCCGCCTAAAAAGTGCAGCATTTCATAAATAAAGGGTGCTAAGGGCAGAGCCATCAAATTCATTATTGGGCCTTAAAATCTACTTTGAATTTTTCAAAGGTATTGAGTTCCACAGGAAAATTCTTTTGCAATCCACCATAGGTCATCGTGTAAGTGCAGCCATTTTTCTTAAAGATCAACAGAGCCATTTGTACTGGTACGCCGTCGAGTTCGCCTTTAGAAATACTTTGGCGGGCTTCGCGGCCGTTATAGACTAAAGTTTCAGAGCTGATTGTTTGCAGCTTGTTCATCGCGCTTAAAGATTCAGTCTCGATGGCTTGTAAGCTGAGGTCGCCGGGACCTCCACATTCGGAAAGATATGAAATAGTGTTACCTGTTTTAGTACTCAACCAAGCACGGTCGGCATTGACTGCTTTGATTTTTTCAAAGGGATCTTTGGGTTCGGAAAGCTGCACATCCTTTGCGGGCGTGACTTTTCCCCCAGGCAGCTGAACGGAAACGCAGCCGCTGTAAAATACGCAGAACAGTAAGCCGAGCTTTAAACTCTTGATGCAAAATCTTAGATGGTTTTTCATAGCACCTATCTATCGGAATTTTCTCTCTATTAATTCAGTCTTCTTGATTCATTCTATACGAAACAGGACTTAGGTCTCTGTCAGCTCTTTGTCAGGCCTGACAAAGATTCTATGAAACTTTTTGCCCATCTTGAACATATTTGCCAATAGACCTTTGAAAGGGGTGGCATTAACTGTGCATTGGCATTGTGAAGGGAAAAGGGGTTCAAGGAGTGAACACTTTACGTAATGTTCTTGTGGCAGGATGCCTGATCTTTAGTCTAGTTCCAGCAATGGCGGCGTCCGTCAGTGGTGCGATCAATTTTCAAGGTGACACTGTTCATCTTGAATTATCAGGCCAACAAAATTGGGATTACGACGTAAAACGCAGCGAAAGCAAAGGCAAAACTGTCGTGGAAATGACGGTCCCTGCTCTTGATGATAGCACCGTCCAAGCTTTGAATAATTTTAAAAGTGATATGGTGACGCAAGTCCAAGTGGATCGTAAAGGTCCAGATGGTAAGTACCTTGTATACTTCACGTTATCTGGTGCGAGCATCGACACCTTCGATTATTTGACAGATCAGCCGTCCCGTTTGATCGTCGACTTCTATGTAAATCCAAGTGCCAAAGGTGATAAAAAAGCAGTCGCAAAAAAAGAACAAACTGAAAAACCCGCTGCAGCAAGGCCTGCGAAAGCATTGGCTAAAAACAAAACTGACAAAACCAGAACGCCAGCGACAGCGGATGCTTTAGTTATTGCGAATCAAGGTGCTGCAGTTGCAATCAATGATGTCTCTGCGCAAAGAGGTGTTTTTGATGGTGGCGATCCAAACTATGAGCGCTTCTCAATCAAACCTTACGATATCAAAGAAGAGTCAGTCATTCGTTCCAAAGATAACTATTATATTTCTTTCCCGATGCTTGAGACTCCGGTTTCCTACTGGGAAAAGCTAAAAACGACGCCAACAATCTATGAGATTGCTCCAAAACCAACGGACGAAAATAAGCAAGCTCGCCTTCTTTTGACTCTATTTGAAAAGCAAAGATATGCGGTTTATCTAAAAACTGTTCAGTGGTTCAAAGAAAAATATCCAACATCTCAGTACAATGAAATTATCGACTTCATGACAGCAGATGTGCATTTGGCATTGTCACAAGAGCCAGATCACACAAAAAGCTATGAAGACGCTATTCAGAAATACAAAGAGGCAGTAGCGAAATATCCGACATCGCCATTGGCTGAGCGAACTTCTTTGAAGATTGGATATTTGGCTCTAGAACGTGGTGATAATTTAGGTGCACTTCGTCTTTTCAATGAACACATCGCCAATAAAAACTTTGGTGGTAAAGAGTCATTGTCTAAGGACCTGGCACGTATGGGTTCCGGACTTGCTTATATGAAATTAAATCGTTGGGAAGATGCGATTTCTCAATATGAAGATATTGAGAAAAATTCTGCTCATCGTGATCTTAAAGTTGAGGCGGCATATCGTCGCGGCGACGTTTGGATTAAGGCCAAGAACTATGCTAAAGCAACTAACGAATATCAAAATTCATTGAAGAAATATCCTGAAGGTCAGGCTTTCTTTCCGAATGCTTATTACAATCAAGCAGAGTCTTTGTTCGGAATGCAAAAGTATCCCCAAAGCTTGGATTTGTATCGTGAGTTCGTAAAGAAATTCCCGTCTAACGATCACGCGCCATTTGCGATGACTCGCATGGGTGAGTTGCTAGAGATTTTAGGTGCAGATAAGTCTCGAGTGATGGGTGCCTACTTGGAAACTTATTTCCGTTACGGCGAAAATCCAAGTGCAGTCATCTCGCGTCTTCGTTTGTTGTCAGCTCGCATGAAGGGCATGAAACCGAAAGAGACTGATAATGCCGTAAAAGAAATCATGTCTTTGGCAAAAAAAGTGGATTTGCCTAACATGGAACAATTCGCGACAGTTATGGTGGCGGACGGATACACACAACGTGGTGAGTTTGATAAATCCGTCGCTTTGTTGTCGAAGTATTATAAAGAACATCCAACGAATGTTGATGTGCCTTTGATGACTCAAAGGATTGTGGCGAATATTAATAACAAGTTAGAGTCTCAGGTCGACGATGGAAATTTCATCGGAGCTTTGAAAACTCACAATCAATATTCTGACAGCTGGTTGAAGAACTCGAAACGTCTGGATACTAAATTCAATGTCGGCCGTGCTTTTGAAATGGCCGGAGTCCCAATTGAATCAGAGAGATATTATAAAGATGTCTTGAATAGAGTTTACTCTATTCGCGGAACTCCAGAGGCGAAAGAGATTAATGTTAAAGAAAGAGTTCCCTCTGAAGACGAGTTGAATTTGCGCCTTTCTGCAGTTTCCACCAACGAACAGAAATACAATCAGGCTTATGAATATCTTAAGAATGTGAAGTCTCCGGAAAAATTATCTGAACTGGAACAAATTGAACGCGTGAATATCGCAGTTCGTCTTCTTGAAAGACGCGGCGATACGGATTCAGCAGTTCGTTACTTGGGAGAATTGCTTCGCACTTGGAAAGGTCAGCCGGAGCTTGTGGCAGAACCTTATTTGAAACTGGCAGAATTGCAAATCAAGCAAGGGAAAAAAGACGAAGCTCTTCAGGCTTTGGGTATGATTGATAAATTGGCGAAAGATTCAGATCATGTGTCGCCGACAATTCATGCGAAGGCTCTAGAGTCCATGGGTGACATTTATTTGGCAAAAAGTTCGAAAGACCAAGCCATCGCTGCTTACCAAGCACTTCTTGAAAAATACGAGCAGACGCGTCCTTTGTCGTCGATCCGTTATAAGTTAGGCCAAATTTATTTCAAACGCGGTGATATGCAACTTGCCGCTGAAACATGGAATGAATTTAAAGGAGAGAAAAGCGGTTTCTGGAAAAATTTAGCCCAGGAACAACTGAAGAACTCTGAATGGCGCGATGGTTATAAGAAATATATTAAACGTATCCCAGCAATGTCGGAAAAAGAAAGCAAGTAGGAGAGTGGATGTCGTACTTTGATTTTGATGCTTTACACATCGAAGACAGAAAAATGAACGAGGCGAAACAGTTGAGTCTGCAATTGGCTCCGACTCAAGCCAGTCTTCTGATCGTTGGTGATGCTGGCGTGGGTAAAACAAGTTTGGCTCGTTACATCTATACAAAAAGTCGTTCTCCGCGCCTTTATGTTTTAGAGTGTAGAAATCCAGGTGGCTTTGACTTTTCTAGAGTCGATGGTGGCACTTTGATGATTGAAGATTTGGATTGCGCTTCCGCGGCAGTTCAAACTGAGCTGATGAAATTGGCTGAGCGTACAGATGGAACGAAACCTCGTT
>CAZPYX010000085.1:16083-17573 GCA_964590635.1 uncultured Bdellovibrio sp. | reverse complement strand
AATTCCCGACGGGATGAGATGAAAAATGTAGGTCCCACGTTCATTGATGACGGCGCGACCAATTCCATGGAAAACTATTCTTGGAATGAAAGCGAGCAGCGCATTGATATTGATTTCCATTTTAATAAACTGACTCCGGACGGAGAGTTAAAAAAGTATCCTCAGAAGGCGTGGGTTTTTGACAAGAAGACCAATGCAGAATGGCGGGTACAGCCTTGGTGGCCCTTGAAGTTCGCCTATTTAATTATCGATCTTGCTCCTGACTATTCGTACGCTGTGGTCGGGGTGCCCAGTCGTAAATATGTTTGGATCATGGCGAGAGAGTCAAAAATTCCGGATGAAACCTATCAGCACATCGTAAAAAAATTAAGTGATGTCGGCTATGATATTGCGAAGATTCAAAAGGTACCCCAGGCCTGGTTTAAGAAATAGTCTGATGACGGTTTTTGCCTGAAAAAGTCCCACAGTTATCATTCTGTGTCGGACTCGCGTTAAACAAAAATATATGTATTTGCGACGGAAACACCTCTATCCTGGGAACAGGAGAAATGCAGATGAGGATATTTCGTAGAGTTCATTCCGTCCGGTATGTTTTTTTAGGACTGCTGATCGCATTTCTTTTTTCGTTGATGTTTGTCATCATGGGCAGTCTGCCTTCACTTTATCCTGTCGCTTTTCTTGCTATGGCATTTGGAACCTTGGTGGGGTCGTACCTTCACAAGGAAGCTCGCGGCGCCACGAATGAAGAGCGCACAAGAATCATTATCGAATCAGCCTATGACGCATTTATTGGAATGAATTCGAAGGGCTATATCACCGATTGGAACCGTCAAGCAGAAATCACCTTAGGCTGGAGCCGAGAAGAGGCCCTTGGCAAGCTGCTTTCGAATATGATCATACCTGTGCAGTATCGCGAAGCGCACCGTAAGGGTTTGGAACGATATTTGGCGACAGGGGCGGGACCTCTTTTAAATAAACGCATCGAGATCACGGCACAACATCGTCTAGGCCATGAGATACCTGTCGAATTGACAATCAATCCCTTTAGCTATCAAGGAGCCACACATTTTGGATCCTTCATGCATGATATTTCGGAAAGAAAAGAGACAGAGAGAAAGTTAGCGGCACTCAACCATGAGCTTGAATCCCGTGTTGAGCAAAGAACCAAAGAACTCGCATTGACGAATGATCGTTTGCAAGAAGAAGTTGCCCATCGCCAACGACTTTATGAGCAGGCGGAAACTGCCAATCGAATTAAGGATGAGTTTTTAGCAACTGTGTCCCATGAGATTCGAACGCCGCTGAATGTGATTCTGGGGCATAGCGAACTTCTAAAGGGTAAAAATCTTTCCACTGAGGACGTCGACCAATCCACCGATGCGATCTATCGCAACGCCCTAGTGCAGATGCAGATCATTGACGATCTGTTGGATGTATCAAGAATTATTCTAGGCAAGTTGCAACTCAATGTTCGGCCGGTGGCTGTTGAG
>CAZPYX010000085.1:0-16073 GCA_964590635.1 uncultured Bdellovibrio sp. | reverse complement strand
ACGTTGTTCAGGCCGCCGTTGAAGCGGTGCAAATTGCCGCAAAAGCCAAAGACATCACAGTTCGAGTCGATGTTGAAAGTAATTTGGGACCCATCGGTGGAGACTTCGATCGTTTGCAACAGGTTATGTGGAATTTAATGTCGAACAGTATCAAATTTACACCTAAAAAGGGTCAGGTGTCCGTCAGAGTGCGCACAGTAAATTCCAAAGTAAAAATTGAGGTGACGGATACCGGGGCAGGGATTGAAAGCGATTTTCTTCCTCACGTTTTTGATCGCTTTAGCCAAGAGGATGCTTCAACGACCCGTCGTTACGGCGGTTTGGGATTAGGACTCTCCATAGTTCGACATATTGTGGAAGGCCATGGAGGATCCGTAGCTGTCACCAGTGCCGGAAAAAATCAAGGTGCTTGCTTTGAAGTGTTGCTGCCGATTCTTGCGGTCCATTATCCAGAACAAACAAGCGTGAGCTATTTCCATCACAGCGAAAGAGCGACGTCCGCTGAGCCTGCTCAAATAGCGAATGAAGAAATGTTTTTGGGATTGCGAATTTTAATTGTAGACGATGAACCAGATACAAGGTCTTTATTAAGTTCCTTGTTAAAACGTTCGGGTGCTGAGGTAGTCACAGCGGATTCGGCGGCGAAAGCTTTTGCTCTTTTCCAAAAGTTTCAGCCTCATATTTTATTAAGCGATATCAGCATGCCGGATGTAGATGGCTACTCGCTGATTCAAATGATTCGCTCATTGCCGCCTGAACAAGGTGGTCGGGTTTTAGCGGCAGCATTGACGTCGCATGCGCGGTCCGAGGAGCAAGGGCGAGCGCTAAAGGCCGGGTTTCAAGTTCACATTGCAAAACCTGTGGAGTCGGCAAGTTTGATTAATATCTTGGCGGTGATGTCGGGTCGTTCGAGTCAGTAAGTTTTTTTGAAAGACATTCTTGAAGTTGTCAAAAAAGTGACGGATCTAAGTAGTGGGATTTTAAAAATAGAGTCAGCCTTCAATTTTTCAACGGCTTCTGATACATAAGAAGCCATTCATCTTCAGGCAATGTCTTGGCAATTTTTATCGACTAAGTTAGTTTGATCTTAGTCTGTGGGGCAACGTTTCCACAGCTGACAAATAACAGTGATGGAGAATAATCATGAATCCATGGCATGACTTAGAAATTGGTGAAAGATCGCCAGAGATCATCAACGCAATCATCGAAATCCCAAGATTTTCAAAAACGAAATTTGAACTAGATAAAAAAACAGGATTGCTTAAGGTAGACCGTGTCCTTTACAGCTCTGTTCATTATCCAGCAAATTATGGATTTATCCCACAAAGCTATTGTGGCGATCATGATCCGTTGGATATTTTAGTTTTAGGACAGGCAGAAGTTTATCCATTGTCCATCATGCGAGTTCGTCCTATTGGATACATGCGCATGGTCGATCAAGGGGAGGCCGATGATAAGATCATCGCCGTTCATGCCGATGATCCCGAGATGGCCCAAATTCAGAGCATCAATGAAATTGCTCCACATACTTTGAAAGAGATTCGCAATTTTTTTGAGATCTATAAAGAGCTTGAAGGTAAAGACGTTGAAGTGAACGGATTCTTCGATAAGAAAGAAGCTTTGCAGATTATTATCGAAGCGCAGAATTTATATCAGAAATTGAAAAGCGAACTAAAAGCTTAGTTTTCGAATTAGAGCTTCGTCGCGAAAGTAGCAGAATACGGCGATGGAGCTCTGTCTTTGATGACGATGTCATCAGTCCGCGCATTTGCGCCAAGACTTTCAATAAGGATCAGCAGAAGGGCGATTAAGATAACATGGAAGGCCCTTCGTTCGAGTTGATTGTCTTGCTCAATGACTTTGGAGTTGTCTGTTAAATCCATGGTACTCATCTCTTGCACCTCTATTATGTAATCAATCGATTACATAGGGAGTGTACTGCCCTTCCCCATAAGTAATCAATCAATTACTTATGGCGGACTCCAAAGTATCTCGTAAAATCAACTATATAGCAGCTGAACAGATGCTGAGGATGCCGAATATCACGGATAGGGCCTCCATGTAAGCAAACAATCCTTCACTCAATCGGTTGCCCTCTGGGTTCTATCGAAACACGATGAAGTCCGGGCAAGGAGCTGTTCTTTATGTTGGATTGGAAGAACTATCTTTCTGAAGTGAAGTTGCGCATTGCTGGAATCGCGAAGATGCAGCCGGATCTTGTGAAGGGCTATCGCATGATCTCGGATTCTAAGCCCGAGCATCCTGTTCTGGATGCGAAAACACGGGAACTTATTGCCTTGGCCGTTGCGATCACCACACGTTGCGATGGTTGTATCTCAGTTCACGTTGAACTTGCAAAAAAACACGGCGCGACTCGCGAAGAGATTCTAGAAGCTCTCGCAGTTTCTGTAGGAATCAACACGGGAACTGCGCTGATTTTTTCTGCGAGAACCATGGACGCCTTCGATAATATTTAAAACCAAATATACCTAAGGGGAGATGTTGCTATGGAGCCAACGTTGTTAAGTCCTGCCATTCAAGAAAAAGATCACCGTCGCGGTTCCTTGTCTGCGACCATCAAACTTGTTGAGTATGGAGATTTTGAATGCAGCTTTTGTGGTTTGGCCTATCCTCAAATAGAAAAATTTGTGAAGGAAATGGGTGATCAAGTGTGTTTTGTATTCCGTCATTTTCCATTGGTAAACAGTCACCCCCACGCGATGAGTGCGGCCCGCGCTGCGGAGGCGGCGAGCCGACAGAATAAGTTCTGGCAGATGCATCATCTGCTTTATCGCAATCAAGCCTCTTTCACAGAGGAAGGAATGGGCGACTTTGCAAAGATGCTGGATTTAGACATGGAACGTTTTGAAAAAGACTTTAATGATCCCGCCTTGGTTGATCACATTCAACGTGACTTTAACAGTGGTGTGAATAGTGGAGTCAATGGCACTCCGACGCTTTATTTAAATGGTCGCAAATTTCAAGGCAATGCGACCTATCGCGAATTGGTCGCTAATGTTCGAAATCTTTTACCCAGATCTAGTGAGGGTTCGCACCCGACATTTTAAAGTCCCAACTGAATCCCGCATAAATAATTTTTTGTGGGTCCTGGGCGCGTTGGTTGTTAACTTCTTGGGTGAACTGCAATTGGGCGGCCAGAGTTGAAGTCAATTGCCATCCTCCGCCTACTCCGACAAAGAGCTGCGGTGAATTTGAAAATACTTGGCCTCCTAGAAAGAAACGATCCGTAATTTGATCGGTCAGCACTAAACCATAGAGCCAAGAAAGAGTCGCATCGTTAAAGGTTCGGGATGGCAAAACTTGGCCGACAAGCTTCAATCCATTTTGTTGAAATTGGAATGTAGGTCCAATATTAAAAATTGTTTCACCTGCTCCTAAATTTTTTGCTTTATCGCCCGTTGGCAAAATAAGTTGAGTGGCCAAAGCCAGGGCATTTCCTTCTGAACTTCCCCAAATGCGGCACTTCGATGCGACGGTGCCATCGCCAATCCCCATGCTTTCCCCGTCAGAGGAATTGTAGTGATCCAATGGTATGGCAGCACCGAATTCTAAGTCAGATAAAGCTCCCCAAGTAAGACTTAAAAAAGGAAAGCTTTTTAGTGTGGATTCAGATTTAAATTTTTCGCCGTAGTAAACTCCATAAAAAGTAACAGTGTCCTTCGGGGTCGTGCCGGGGTCATCAATATTCCAAGGCGGCTCGGCATGAGCCACAAAGGGAATAAAAAGCGACAACAGCACTAAGAATTTCATTGCTCACTTCGTTCTTTACTAAAGATTTTAAGTTCCGTATCGAACTCAAAGATTTCCGCATAACGACCCCAATCGACAATAGTGTCGATCAGTTTATCGGCATTCTCATAAGGCAATTCAGATTGGATTTCTAGTTTAAGGTCGTCTTCAGAAACCTTCTCTTGCTCTTGCAATCTCTCTTCGATTCTTTTGAACAAGGCCAGCTGTTGCATGCCTCGTTTGAAAATAATTTTTCTTTCCTCCACGGAAGCCTCAATAAGATTCTTTCCTTGCGGAGTCAGGACAACGGCGTGGGACGGAGTCGTCACGAAGCCTAAGATTTCCAATGCCTTGGCAATAGAAATGACCAGACCAAATTCTTCACGCATTTGTTGAGTAAGAACGAAGATATCGCAATGTCCATGTTCTGCTTGAAGCAACTCAAGGAAACCAAAAAGACGATGCACGTCGACCGCCGGAATGCTTTCAATACGGCTGACAGTGGAAAGATCTTTGCGAGACAGATCTTCTTTCGGAACGTCTGGCAAATTCAAATCCGTGATCAGATCGTGAATCTGATCCACCATTTTTGCAAAAGCCGGGGACTTCTCATCGCGGGGATAAGGAAGAGGATTCTCGATGACGTGCATGAGTCGACCTGGATTACTAGATAAGATCATAATCTTAGAGGCCATGGAGACCGCTTCAGAAATATTGTGTGTCACCATGAAAGCAGACTTGAATGATTCTTTCTTCTCCATCCAAAGATCAATGATTTCATCGCGAAGATTTTTTGCGGTGAGAACGTCCAAGGCACTAAAAGGTTCATCCATGGCGAGCACATCGGGACGGGCCACCAAGGCTCTGGCAAAACCGACACGTTGTCTCATACCTCCGGAAAGCTCTTTAGGATAAGCATTCTCATGTCCTCCCAGACCAATGAGGTTCAGCGCTCTTTCAATTTCTTGATCTTCTTTGGCAGGAAAGAGGTTTCTTTTATTCAAACCCACGCGCACATTTTCCGCGACGGTCAACCATGGATAAAGAGCGAAGCTTTGGAAAACCAAAGACATGGCTTCGTTGATTCCAGTGAGTTTCAGTCCATAGCTGTACACGGTGCCCGAAGTCGGAGGCATCAAGCCCGCCATGATTCTTAAAAGAGTGGACTTGCCAGAGCCGGATTGGCCAAGCAAAGCGATAAATTCGCCTTCCTTGATTTCCAAATTAAGTTGGCTGACAACTTCCATGACCTGTTTATCGGCGAGGGAGTAGGACTTGCTGACATTTTGTACTTGGATGATGACGTTATTGTTATTCATTAAAATCTCCCATTAATCCAGACGGAATTTCTTTTCGGCTAAGTCATAAAGATTACGCCAAAGAAGCTTATTGATAATGACGACAAAAATAGACATGACTGCGATACTACAGAAGATCGCAGGCCAATCGCCTTTCTCTGTCACTTCGGCAATGAAGGCCCCAAGACCATCAGCGATTAGTTTTTGTTTTCCCCAGGTCGCGAACTCGGCCACGATACTGGCATTCCACGCGCCACCGGCAGCCGTGCACGCTCCCGTAACCCAATATGGAAAAATTCCCGGGATGATCAACGTCTTCCAATAGCGCCATCCTTTGAGCCCAAAGACCTCAGCACTTTCCTTGAGATCCGTGGGGATGGAGCTTGCGCCCGCAATGACGTTGAAGAGGATATACCATTGGGTCCCCAAGGCGATTAGCAAGATACTTCCCCAGTTAATGGAGATATTCGTTGCTACAAAAAATCCAACGACAAAGGGAAAGGTCATGTTCACTGGAAATGAAGCGGCAACTTGTGCCAAGGGTTGCGCAATACGTGCGACTTTAGGACGAAAGCCAATCCAAACGCCGATAGGTGTCCAGATTAAAGTGGCGACAACGACCATCACAAATACGCGTCCCATGGTCAGCAGTCCCAAGAATGCGATTTGCTGAATTTGTTGTAAATTCAAGCCCGTTCGGATTTCACGAACTAGAAGCACGGATTCGTAAATGATGAAGACAATCGCGGAAATGAAAGCAAGCAGCCCTAGCTTTTCAAACACACGTTTTTGACTGGGATGTTTGCGAAACGTCGGTTCAATCTTAGAGAAAGCGTTGTTCATGATGAAATCGACTGATGCGGTTAGAGCTTTTCCAGACGCTTGCAAAAGACTGCGCAGAAGATTGCTTTTTCTAAAAAGATCTAAGGCCCATGAAGTTGGAGCCAAGCTTCCTTCGGTTTGTTCCATACGAAATTTTTGTGACCATGCGACAACGGGTCTCCATAAAAGTTGATCTACAGAAATCACCACAAAGACCATGGAAAGAATCGCCAAAACTGCTGCTTTCGTGTCACCATGGGCAATGGCCAGGGACATATAAGATCCCAATCCTGGTAAAGTGATTTGCTGATTTAGAACGGAGATGGCCTCGCTTTGCACGACGAAGAACCACCCTCCACCGAAACTCATCATGGAATTCCAAATCAGAGGAATCGCCGCAGAAGGCAGCTCCACTGTTTTAAATTTTTGCCAAGCATTGAGCCCGAAGACAGAAGCCGCTTCATCAAGATCCTTCGGCACAGTAACTAAGGAATGATAAAAGGCGAAGGTCATATTCCAAACTTGTCCCGTGAAAATCGCAAAGAGGCTGGCCATTTCAACACCCAAGAGAGAGCCGGGAAATAGAGCCATAAAACCCGTTACGGTTGCTGAAAGGAATCCCAAAACAGGAACTGACTGAAGAATGTCCAAGGCCGGAAGAATCAAAGCGCGGGCTTTTTTTCCATGCGCAGCTGCATAGCCAACGATCAACGTAAAAAGCAGCGAGAATCCATAGGCAATGAACATGCGCAAAGTGCTTCTGGCTGTATAGTAAGGCAGATAGCGATAATCTAAAGAAATTTTTGGCATCGAGCTTTCAGAGAATGGCACTGCCATATCTCGACCGATTGAGCCCACAAGCCAGAAGATCAGTATGATACCGATCAGAATAAACAGATCAGGAAGTCCGAAGCGATTTTTTTCCTGTCTTAGTGTTGTCCAAAGTCCATACATGCGACCCCCAGAGCAATGCTCGAAGAAGCCCAACAAAAAAGCAGCCAAGCCGCGCACTCCATTTCACAGAGTGCGAGAACTAGATTCTCAATTCAAATTTTAAGATTGAAATACAAGAAAATCCACCAGACCGGCGGACTTGGCTTTATGGCAAAATCCCGCGCAGTCTAAATTTGACCATTTCCCGCAGGGTCCTCGTCCATTTTTTCTCCATTAAATAAAGATATGCCTATGCAACAGGTAAACCCATTTCTAAGTCAGCGCAAGCAGAATCTTAAAAAAATTTAACTTTTGTTATCACTATAAATATCCCGGTGGAATTCGCGTGGGCCCCCACTATTTGCAAGGGGATTGAACGGCGAGTTTTCCACGGTTTGTGGGTCGTTGATCTGTCTGGTGCTATGTCCCTCGATCACTTGCCCATAGGACCCCGGAAAAAAATGGTAGCCGGTATGAGCCGTGCCGATGAAGCAGGGGATGGTTTGAAATTTAGCTGGGATTCGAGGCTGAAGAGCGGTTCCATCCATGTCGTTTGCCACGGTAGGAGGCTCAGGTTTGGCTCGTCAGAAAAATCGACAGAAGAGTTAATGGCAGAGTAATAGGAAAGATTTTATTCATTGAGACTTTTAGTTCTCGCGATATTTTTCAAATTCTTTTTCACAAACAACAGGCGATTTAAGTAACTCAGGACGATATTCGAAATGCATCGTATCGTAGTGGTACCATTTGCCTCCCCAAATGAAGCCATATTTTTCAAAGACTTCAACTATTTCAAGTGGAATGGCGTTCTTGTAAGTAATGCGACCATCGTGAGAGGGCTCCCATTTCCAATAATTGGTGTGATCCAGGTTGATATCGATGGCGATTCCGAAGGCATGAACACTAAGATTTTTTGACCCCGCAACCTTGCGCCAGTTGAAAGTGCCGCCCAGAGGAGAGACTAAATACTTTTTAAATTCGGGACTTTTTTTAGTCAGAACAATCAATTCATCTGAGACCTTTTGCAAAGCTTCAGCGGCACCAAATCGTTTGTTGAACGCGATTGATTTTCCATCAACCCATTTTACTGGAATCAGATCTTTTTCAATGAGTGAAGGATTTGAACCATAGGTTTTTAAAAAGAACGGCTCGTAACGAACGCGGCCAGGATCATTATTTAAACCAGGGATTGGGTTGATTAACTTTCCTGTGGGATCTTTTTTGAATCCCGAGATGTAGGGAATAAAAAACATCTGCTCGATGGAAACAGGATCTTCAAGAAATTTTTCGATATTGTGAAAGAAGTCATCGGCGTTGCTGCCATCGCTAAAGGGCAGACTGCTTTGATCCCCAAAAATCAATTGGCGTTGGTCCCCAGAGATATGAAAGTTTTTGTAAGTGGCCCACAAACAATGAAGTGCCGGGGATGCGGCAAAGGCTGTTGTTGTTTGCAACAGTATCACAAAAGAGATCAGAACAGATTTGCGTTTCAAGGATCACCCCACTGAAATATTGCTGACTTTTGAATCAGCAGACTTTAGCGCAAAATCCGAAGAAAGAATCTAATTTGGAAGCCTCGAGAATTTTTTTTAGAGGTCTTTAAAGATTAATGAGAGTGGCCGCATGCAAAGTCGCAAGGCAAGAAGCCATGAGAGGGCTGACTTAAAGGGTGCATTGCCATTCAGAAAATACAAAGCAAAGCTCTGGCCCAAATTGCAGCCTTTTAGAGTTATTTTAAGAGGCTCTGAGAGGCTGCAAGGGAAAGGTCACGTTATTTGATGGCACTCGGTAATTAGAAGCCTTCCGTGCTGCCAACTTTGCGTAGGCCCCAGTCGTCTTTTTCCGAGAGTGAAGCTTTACGAACGAGAGGGACGACTTTGCCGGCAGAAGGAGCTGATACTTTTTCACGTTTGTGGTGAGTGCTTGATGTTCCATGGATGGTCGATGCCAGCAACTCCACGACATGGGTCAGTTGATTGGCCTGGGCCGACAATTCTTGGGCTGCCGCAGAAGTTTCTTCTGAAGTCGCAGCATTGACCTGAGTCACCTGATCCAGTTGATTCATGGCTTTACCGATTTGCATAATGCCATTGGACTGTTCTTCATTGGCAGCGGCGATTTCAGCATTAATGTCCGATACTTTTTTTACTGAAGACACAATTTCAGAAAGCACCTTTCCACTTTGATCCGCTTGGCTTCGACCATGGTCAATTTTTTCAACACTTTTCTTGATGAGATCTTCAATGTCTTTGGCTGCAGAAGCACTTCGTTGTGCCAAATTTCTGACGGCTTCTGCGACCACAGCAAATCCTTTTCCTTGTTCACCGGCTCGCGCCGCTTCAACGGCGGCATTCAGCGCAAGAAGATTGGTTTGAAAAGCAATGTCATCAATAACGGTGATGATCTCTTCGATCTTTTTCGAATCCTTAGAAATCTCTACCATGGATGCCATCAGGTTTAAAATTTCTGTTTCGCCGTTGCTTGCAACTGTGCGTGTCGCTTCAGACAGTTTGGATGCTTCTTTGGCGTGACTTGAATTCACTTTCACCATGGAGGTCAGTTCTTCTAAAGTCGCAACAGTTTCTTCCAGTGAAGAAGCTTGCTCCGTCGATGCTTCGGAAAGTTGCTCTGATGATGAAGCAATTTGCTGTGACGCATCTGAGACCTGTTCTGAATTATCAGTTAGATCCATGATAATTTTGTTGATGGTTTTGTTCAGATTCAACAACACCAGGGCTGCGACACTCATGCCAATCAGAAGCGAAACGACGCTAAAAAGAAGAACTAACGAACGAGCCTCGACGTAGTCGTCTTGGGTTTGTTGGTGCTGTTCTTCCATCACGCCTTGCTGGCGATCCACTATGGCTGAAATCTTTGCTGAAATGGCTGCGCGCAGGGGCGCACCTGTTTCTTTCGAAAGCTTGAAAGCCGCAGCGTTGTTATTTTGAGAGCTGTGCTCAATCACATCCAGGGTTGAAGTCCACCATGCTTGATATGCAGATTTGACTTCAGCAATTTCGGTTCTTCCAATTTCAGTCGAAAGAGATTCATACTTCGTGATGAGGTCGTAGATCTGTTTGTTGCGATCTTCCATTTGTCCCTTGATAGACTTCATCGTCGCAGCGGATTCTTCGATAATAATATTTCTTTGATCGATGGCTTGCAGATCCAGTAGATTCTTAATGTCTTTGACGATGATTGTGCGCGACACGGTCTTTGAGACAAGACTCGACATCGCAGTATTCATCGAACTTAATTTGATCAGACCAATATAGGCGATGGAGACTGATCCCAGAACAAGAATTGTGATGATAGTTCCGATTTTGAAATTCAAACTTCGGCTTTTCATAAAGCTCCCTTTATTCAGAAATTATTCAAATGTGCTACTAGTTCGGCTCCGTAAAAGAAAATGTTAAGAGAAATATGTTCTTTTGATTTATTAAATAAAGAAATCTTGTAGAAACTGTCGAGATGGAAAATTTATTTTTGATTCGCTGCTAATTTGATAATGCGCAGTTATCAAATGTAAAGCTTCATGAGATTTGCTCACTCCAAAATTTTTCTGCGATGGTTTCTAGAGCAGCCGAGATCACAGCATTTTGCCGATAATCCGGTTGCTAGTGTGCCGACATTTCGGCAGATACGCGGAAGTTTGTTTTGTATTTGAATCAGAGAGATTTGAAGGTACACTTCCAAGGCATGGCCATTGCTCATCAGCGATGCATGAAAAATAAAATTATTAAAATACTGATGATGCTAATGTTAATTTCAGGCTGCGGATCGAACTCTGGTTCTGGAACCAAGCCTTTGCCCAATCCGCAAGGGGCTCGATATATCTATGTATTGAACAGAGATGATGATTCCATTAGCCAATACGGCGTTACTTCTGATGGAGCCATTGCTCCACTTGTTGTGGCTTCTGTAGCCACGGGGAACTATCCCAACGCGATGGTGATGAGTAAATCTCAGAAATATATTTACGTCTCAAATTTTGGTGACGATACGATTTCCCAGTTTTCGGTCCAAGCAGACGGTCAATTGAGTTCATTGGCTTCTCCTGTTGGAGTGGGGGTTTCGATATGGTCTTTAGTGCTTTCTCCTGACGAAGGATTTCTTTATGCGATCAATCTTCATGGTGACAGTGTTCTTCAGTACACCATTGCGGCCGACGGCACTTTGAGTTTACTGAGAACGATTTCCAACCTGAGTTCACCAATGAATATGGCGTTTTCTCCATTAGGAGATTTTGCTTATATTGTGAATGCAGCCGATAACACGATCTCGCAATATGCGGTGGCAAATGATGGGACCTTAATTGGTTTAACTCCTAGCAGTGTTTCTTCAGCAGGGTGTCCTTCGGGGCCGATGGGCTCTCATCAAGTTGGTGCAGGATCTTTTTTGTATGTTCTTAGCTGTTTTACGGATGAGGTTGAAACTTTTGCGATTGCATCGAATGGAGCTTTGGCTTCACAGGGGACGACTCACACTGGCGTTGCACCACAGGGAATGGCCATCGCAAATGCGCAGATGTATGTTTCGAACTCAATGGATGGAACGATCTCAATATTTTCCATTGAAAGTACGGGGAGCTTGCAGCCACTTCCACAACCACCTGTTGCGGCGGGCGTGATGCCCGAAGCTCTTGCGCTGGATTCCACAGGAAATTTTGCCTATGTCCTTGATCCTGGATCCGAGCAGATCCTTCAGTTTAAAATGGAGTCAGACGGAAGCTTGAGTGTGAGTCCCCTTAGAACAGTGAGCACCGGAAGAAGTCCCAATCAAATATTATTGAAGCAATGATTTTAGTCACCCTAACTGTAATGTTTCTTCCAGATCATTTAAATGGGCTGGAAGAAGGACAGCTGTGGCTCTTTTTTAGACAAGAATTTACACAGTCCAGGAACTTAACAAATGTTATTTTCTCCTCGTGGAATTTGAATTTGTGGTTCAAGATTTTGAAATGGAGGATCTTTTTCATGAAACGCGAACTGCAACTCATCGTCTGCTTACTTTTGGCCTCTTCTTATTTAGCTGCGTGCTCATCAGGCTTGTCGTCCAGCTCTGCTTCTGCTGCATCGGAAGATTCATCCGCCAGCGGCGCAGCGGCCAGCTCGGTAGGAGGAGCTATTTCGTCGAGTGACTCATCAAACACGGTGTCTTCTTATGAGCATAAAACTCTTTTGGATCTTTTGATTCCGTCGGCCTTGGCGACAAACTCTTGTCCCACTGTTGCGGCCGGTGGATCTGGTTGCGCCTCGAACGGAAATCCAGTGGATTTAACTTATTCAAGTTGCAGCTTCGGTTCTTCGTCGGCGACTTGGAGTGGAACTTTGGAAGTATCTTTAATTAATAGTGGTGCGATCTCTTGCGGAACTTTCCCAGATAGATCTGCTTCTCGACTTGCTAACAATGATGGCATCCTTCGTCAGTTTGTATCTGGAGGAAACCCGGGAACTGCGACTCGCACGAATTCTCGAGGGACCGTCGTTACAATTGATCATGCCTCTGCAAATTTAGCGAACTTTGATACGGGAACTACAATTTCTGCGAATATCGGATCGGGTTATGGAACTAAGGTGGTGTTCGATGGATCTGGTGGCAGAAAAGAAGTTCAAGTTCGTCAAAGACTGTATACATCAGGCTATGATCACTCTGTGGATGCAGATTTGACTCTGTCGGAATCCGTAGGAACTCGAACGATCACAGGTGGTACGGTTAAAGTTTACCACAATAAAATGAAAGTCATTGGCAGCTCCACTTTTAGCAATGTCGTTTACAATACTCAGTGCTGCAATCCGATCAGTGGCTCCATCACGACAACATTCTCTGCCGGGGCCCATGTGTCTCCGACAGCTCTTGGCAGCTTGGCTGTCGGTAAGTCAGAGTCTTTGACGTTTACTGGTTGCGGAACGGCGACCTTCGTAAACACCTCGGGCACTAGTTCTAGCGTGACTTTGAATAACTGTCTTTAAATTTTAGTTTCAGTGAATGTATGAAGCCCTCCGCGCGGGGGCTTTTTTATTTGTCGTCCGTAGTCTAAACATGATGAAGCTTTCAATGCCATTGCATTAGATAAATTCTGAAGAGTGGGGCTCTGTTTCCCCACTCACATTCACTAATCCTCTGTCGTCTTCTCGGCAGTTACCGAAGACTCGGCAGAGGCCTTTGCCGAGATCTCGGCAAGTCCTGTCTCATCTCGAATTAAAGCCATTTATAGAGGAAAAATGACTGGCATTTCCCATGCTTTATAGAAAGTCATCTGGTCAACACGAAGTTGATTTCAATCAAAGCCAGGGATGGCGAAACGTAAACGGAGACAGTCATGAAAACACAATATCAAAGTTATATCGACGCTAAAGAGAATAACTCAATCACTACGGAAAGAACTTTGCACAATATGTTGGCCCTCAAAGGGTTGGCGCAAAGAGACGATGTTCAATTTCTGCAAGCCATGGTGAAAGAGTTTTATCCGCAAACAATGGGTTTGAAAGCTTTGGATCTAGGATCGGGGCGCGGTGTGACGGCAATGGCACTTGCGTGTTGGGGTTTTCATGTGGCTGCCTTCGATATGCTAAGAAGTTCGATTTCAATTGTCCAAAAGTTGGCTTTGCATCAAGAGCTGAATATCTCTTTCGGTATGGGAGGCATTTTGCAAATGGAACAACTCACTGAAAAATTTGATTTGATCCATGACTGCGACAATTTGACGAATACTCCGACGTCACTAGAGCGTGCTCGCTTCTTGACGGGTGTGAAGAACGCCTTGGCAGTGAACGGAACATTTGTTTTGAAAACGTCAGTCATTTGTGACAGCTTCGATCCCGAAGACAGTTTCGAATCAGTTTGCCTTGATGCTGATTATGTTTTGTGGAGACAAACTCCTGCTTCCGATGCGCCTGGAGTTGTAGAGATGAACGGTAAACATTGGACTGCACAAAAACGCATTGCTCCTGCAGAGTTTATTCGTCAGGAAGTTATTGCCGCGGGCTTCAGAATTCTTGTTGATGAAACTGAAAATGCGGTCGGTAATAATCCGGCCACTCTAAGACTCGTACTAACTAGCGCCAAAGGGCGCTAGTTAGTATTTGTTCTGATTTTTGAATCGTCAGATTATTTTGTTAGATAGAACATAAAGCTTTCGCGTGCTCCAGAGAAAGCGGCAAGACAAGCAGGTTTTGTAACACTCGTCGTGATCGTCGAAGACTGATAAGTCGCAAGCAGTTTTGAATCGCTGACTTTTTTAATAGTTAAGCCTCCAACTTCAATCACGCGACAATTCACCCAGCTGTCTTTCACCTGAACACCAGAGTAATGTTCCTGACGTGTCATCAAAGAACCGCCAGAGCCATCAGCGAAAGGTGTGTACTTTTCAAAGAAGACCAAACCTTGCGGACGAATCTTATCTACGATGGCAAAGTTAGCAGATGTTGTTGCTGACCAATCCATATCAACTTTAGGAAGGCATGTATTTGCTCGTTCCATTCCAGACTGATAGTAGTACTGAGAATAACACTGAAGTTGTGCAATTTTTAAACTCTCAGAACTTGCGCCATTAGCAATAGATGAACATGTAGTACCTGACGCAATTTTGTTAGCGCTTAGGTCATTCCAATTGAAGTTCGCATTGGGTTGAACCACGTAAGAAGAATTCGTCACAGCCCATTTGTTTGCGCAAGTAACAGCCATGCTTTGATTGTTGATGCTCGCATTGCCAGAACAAGTCATCGACTTAATTCCATTGGCATCGGTAGTGGTAGATCCGCAAGTAATTCCTGACCAGTCATTAAGATTGACGGGATTGTTCAAAGAGTCCGTACAACCGCCACCCAATTGCGCTTGATAATTGCCGCTGTTGTCAGCACCGCAAACCCAGGCATTGGAGTAAATGATTCCTCCGATGGTGATGTCACGGGGACCACAATTCGGCATAAGATCATACTGCAAAGTTGCGGTATTCATCTGCCAGCCATTTGTCAGATTGACAGTTCCAGTGACATGACTGATTGGATCGGCAAAGTTATTCACAGAACTAGCGAATGAGAAAAGATTATCCGCAGCTCCGTTGGCACTGAAGTCCACACCCAATGTTGTCTTCATTGCAGGTGTTAGACCAATTTTCGAACCGCAAGTAGCAAAGCTGTTTTGACCTTGCCAGACTTGCAAACCAAATACGTCGGAGTTGTCTGCGATGACACTTCCTTTCCAAAGCTTTAAATAGATAGCTTGACCTGCTGGAGGTCCATCACAAGAGTGATCGTTTCCGTTCGCGCAGGGAGCTTTCGTGCCTTTTGGCATTGTGAAGTCCACCGCTCCGATAGTCCATAAACCTGTCGGGTCGAACACTTGAGCAGCTGTGACTGTAACAGGAGCAACTGCGCTGGAAATATTTGTGGCAGGAACTGTGACCTCACCCGCATTTGGATCGAAGGTGATAGTTCCTAAGTCCGCATCTTTTTTAAATGCTGTCGTCGAAGAGGATTGAGTATTTCCGTTTAGATCTTTTTTAGAGGCATCAGAAATCAAGAAGTCTGCGGCTTTGTTTCCGTTGGAGTCAATCAAAGTACAACTCAAGGGTTGGCCTGTGGCTCCGTCAATACTGACTTTAAATGAGCCATCTGATCCCACGGCGGCGGTGGCAGTTTGTACTGGCGCGGTGGTCGTAGCGCAGCTGACTTTATATTGGCTCAAGTTCACTGACATTGCAGAAACTGAATCTTCTAATTTTGCGACAGATTGAACGGTCGCTAGACCTTGGGCATTGTTTCCCAAGCTCAAGACTCCTGAGACATTCAGGGCATTGCTTAAGCCCCCTCCGCCTCCAGAACAGCCTATTAAACTCATTGTTACCGCAGGAAGTGCACAACCGATCATAAGTACGTGTGTTGTTTTGATTCTCATATTTTCCTTCTTGGAATGGTTGATATGGTTAAAATTGACCGAATCTTTATCGGTTTCGTTTAAAAAAATAAGAGTTAAATTTTTGTATGCGAGATTTCTCTACGAAACTGGATCGAAAATAAGACAGAAAGATTGCATGTAATTTTCATGCAATGAATGTTGTCGTGAACTGAGGCGGCGAGGAGATCGGAAATAAATTGTATTTGCTAATGTCTTAGTAAGATGATGGTCGGGTAGAGGTGATGTTATGTCAATAAAAGATTCAGAAAAGAATGAAAATGCAATCAAAATGTCAAAAATTATTTCAAAATATCTTGCTTTGATAAAAAATATGCATGACTTTATAGAATCTTCGAATCTTGATGAAAAAGC
>CAZPYX010000084.1:0-17624 GCA_964590635.1 uncultured Bdellovibrio sp. | reverse complement strand
AGGAAGTGCCAAAATTGTGAGTATTTTCTTGAAGATCGGTACCGTTGGGACGGATATGGCGTGGAATAACATCTTTGATAGGAGATAGATCTGCTATTTTCATGTGCACCTAACTGCGCCCGAGATTAGCACAAGCACCTATTAGATTAAAGCTTTTCAAGACGTCGGGGAGGTGCTGATGCGAGGCAATATGCTGTGATTTTAAGCCAAATCCCTGTCGCAAACCAGTCCATTAGCGATGGCGTTTACGCGCTACTCCTGGGATGTAGAAATAGAGCGAAAAATCAACGCAGACGCTAGACAAAATGCAGGTTTTCAAGGGCATAGCGGCTTAAAGTCCGCCTAAGAAATCATATAGAAGAATTGGCAAGCGCTATGGGATGCGAGCATTTCCCGCAATTGAAAAGAGCTTAATTAGGAAATTCTTTACGGCACTCTTTCATGACTTGTTTGCGAGGGGTTCCCGTCTGGCAAGAGTTCACAAGGTCTTTGAGAATGTCTAACTTGCGCGAGTCTATTTTCAACTGCGCCCAGTGAGCCTGAACTCCCGCAAGTTCCGAAAGCATTACGCCTTCAAGGCGGAAGATGAGCGTCCAAGGGTGTGTTTGGCTGTTCTCTGGGTGATCTAAGGCATCGGTCATTATCGTGCGCACGGATTTCGGGAAAGCCTTAGAAATAAAAGTGAGTTCTTCCAGTTTAATTCGGAAGGACGGATCTTGTAGCGCCGTTGCCTTTTGCGCTTTATAGTAATTTTGCAGATAAGTGCCACGCTCATTTGCAAAGCGCTCTTGATCTAAAAAGCTGCCATTGCATAAGGTAGAACAAAGAGGTGGCTGCTTGGTCTTTTGGATGTCAGCGGACAGGGCCTCGAATTGACTGAGCTCGAAAATATACTTCTGACCGATGCGAGTGACCTCTTTAAGATTGTGATCAACTTCTTTTTCCGAGGATATGGAGCGCAAAGTGGTCACGGTCCAATAAGAAAGGGCCGTGGTTGAGATAAAGCCAAAGCAAATAACTGCCAATATCAACACACCCAGTAACTTCACCAATGACTTTAGAATAGAACCAGCAACTTTCATCAAAGAGATGCTAGCACGGCTATTCGCGAGACTGAAATGCCGCCGATTCCGCGAGATTGTTTTCTTGCTGTTTCTTTACGTTAGCCCAGATTTTCTGACTGACTGGACCGGGTAGCGCCGCAGATATTTCGGGGTCAGAAGATGGTTCCATGGAGGACCAATTAAATAAAATCTCGGCCTTAACTTCGGCCAAGGATTTTCGAGTTTGCAAGTCACGACTTTCATCTTCAACAGACGAGTCCGCAATAACGGCTTGTAAAACTTGAATGACTTCAGAACGCAAGTCGCCTTTCAGGGCTTCAAACAAGAAATCCACCGCCGCATTTTGCATGTGAGCTGCGTCGTCATGAACCGCAGCGGTCGTTAGTAAAGGCTGAAGGCTGTGGATAAATCCCGAGTCATGCATCAACTTCTTTTTTGCGACCTTGTCATGTTCCAACAAAAGAGCTTTTCTTTCAATGACACCGTATTTCTTAAGTTCCGGCCCATATTTAAATTCTTCCCAAACTTTTTTCGCAGCAATATCTTCATTGTTAGGAGTCGCAATAGAAGTTTCCGCCTGTTTCAAAGGTTTGCTTTCCGTCATAGGGAACTGGGGAGCCTTGACCACCTCGGAGCCAATCTTCGAGGTGGTAAGATTTGTTTCGGAAGCTGCCTTTTGAGAGGGCGAGATCAGATAAAATCCAATCCCGACACCCGCAGAAACGATGGCCATTGTGGCAACAGATTTTATTTTCATTTACCAAATACTCCGCGAGTCATTTTTTGTTTGAACAATGAACGATTCATGTCTTTGGCACCTGCATTTTGGAAATAAGCGGAACCGTTTAAGTATCCATTTGTGATCACGATATTTTTGTAAGCCACATCGGATTGCACAAACAAATTATAAACCTTGCCGAAGTGTTTAGTTGCGGTGATCGAGACAATTGGATCCAGATCTCCACCGAGTTGCACAAGGGCTTCTCCAGTTTTGAATTCCGCAGCTGTTTTCATAGATCCGTCGGCTGTCAGCACCGGATGATTCGGAGTCACTTTCAACTCACGACCTGACTTCATTTTAAATACCAAGATGTCGTGTTCAGTGTCGATCAATTCTGTGATCCATTGGTCTACTTTGATTTTTACCAATGCCTTACTTCTCATTGACTCCGCACTTTGCAAAGAAGCCACGGCTCCAGCATTTTGTGTGAGGGCATCTATGAATGAAACGTATTTCATTTTCTTGCTGGCTTTGTCCTCTGCAAGGATTTGCTGTTCTGGAGTCGCGCATGAAGACACGCATACAGTTGCCACGTAAACAGTTGAAGGCATCACGCAGGCTGCTGATTTGTTCGTTGGTGCAATCCAAGGTTTCTCTGGCTTATAAGCATAGTTCATGAATGTTGGATACAACTCACGACCCGAAGAACCTACGGATACTTTGACTCCTCCAATGGAAACTTGAACATCGTTAAAGTTATCAAGGAACTCTTTGATGATTGGCAGCTGGCTTTGACATTTTACCATCCAATCGTAGCGACCCTTAGCTTGTGTGTTGTCCAAGCTATCTTGTGAACAACGACGAGCTACGTAGTCTCTACAGAAGCTTTCTTCAACCCAAGCAGTTGGAACAGAGACGTCGCTTTCCAGTTGAACTTGATGATTGATACAAGCATAGGTTTTTGTATTCACAACATCGCGTGATTTTACAATTAAACCAATTTGATTAGCTGGACATAATTTCGAGCTGTTCGCTTCTTCAGAAGTTGTTGAAGACTCTTGGCGGCGTACTGCGGCTAGATTGCCGTCGCAGGCGCGTTCTTCAACTGGCATCGCAACGTCTTTACAACGAGAGTTGTCCACTTGCGTTCCTTTATCATCGCGGCAGACAAAGATGCGACTTTGCTTGCCACCGCAATCCGCAGAACAAGCAGTAAAGGAGTCTGTTGGGTTGTAGCTATAGATCGGACATTTACCTGCAGTTTTGATTGTTCCTTGGCGAGTGTTTGAACTGATCACAGAGCCATCAGTACAAGTTTGATCCGATATTTGATTGTAGATATCGAAGAAGCCTTGTTCACCGAAAGAACAAACCAGAGGAACTTGGATTTCTCCAGTCACAACTCCTGTTTGTACCGTGCCATGTGAACCGAAGCTTCCGCAACCATCATGACAAGTCATTTGATTTGAACTGCTAGATCCAGAAAGAACACCGTTGTTACAAGTACGTTGTTCGCTCACTGTTGAACATGAACCGGCTGGAGCAGCATTTGAATAAAGAATTTTTGAAGCGCCATTGGCCAGCAAAGAACCATCCGGAAGTTTACAAGATTGCCCTTCGCAAGGGCCTTCATTGGTGATCTCTTTAGTACGAGAGATTTCCACCCAAGCTAATTTTTCAACCACAAGCTGACATTCTTCTTTGATGCTGTCGCGATAAGTGACTGACTTCGTTCCATTGATACCGCAGGCAACAGTTTGAGAATACAAGTCACCTTGAGAATCACGAGTTTCAAATTGTTTTGTGCATGAGTTTGGATCCACAGGCACTTCAGAGTCTGGAGTGACATCAAGATTTTCGATCACGCGAATCGAGTGATCAAGAGTGATCCAAGGTTCTTGGCTTGAGCCAAGGTAAAGGGTCGCAGTGACGGCATAGTTTCCTACGGCTGCATAGGCATGGGAAACGGATTGATTTGAAGCTGTTTGACTGTCTCCGAATGCCCAACGAACGGCTCCCACACTGCTAGTGAGGCATGGAGGAATATAGACAGAAAGACCCGTTGCCACGTTGACTTTAGCTTCTGTCGCTCCGGAAATCGCAAGATCTGATAGACAGCTCATTCCATCGACAAAAATAATAATTGTCACACGTTGAGACAGAGTCGTGACCGCTCCTGTGGAGTCTGTCACTGTCGCCTTCACTTGATACACACCTGGATTGAAGTAAACGTGTGTCGTGTTCAACACGTCTTTCACTGGCGCGGTGGCATCACCGAAATCCCAAACAATCGAGTTTGGAGTGATTGAAGCTGGAACTACGAGTTTATAAGCGATGTCATTGAAAGCAAATCCCGCTTGCGGTCCAGAAAGTGCCATTTGCTCTGAAACCACTGCGGTCTTAATAGAAACAACCGGAGCAGAGCTGGCCTTTTCTTGAGCCGTTACGACATAGGTTCCTGCTCTTTTGTAAACAGAGGTCAAACCCGCAGAATTAGTACTAAGACTGCTAGAGCCCGCAGCTTTCCACGCAACCTTCTGACCATTTACGCAATTCCCTGAATCAGTCAGAGTGTATTTCACAGCACTTCCTGATTGAGCTGTGGATTTACCGACGATCTTAAGGCTTGATCCAGAAGGATCCGCAGAAACATCCGATGCAGCAATTTCACACTGAACTGAAGCGGCATCCACCGTTCCAAGATCTTGAGTGACGGCTGACTTTTGGCATCCTGCTAAAAGAATTAAACTCGTCGGCAGTAAGATTCTTCCGTATTTCATCGGCGGCTCCTTGCTTGCTTAACCTATGTTTGCAACCGCGGATGGAAATCTCCATACTTTTTCAACGTTCGAGTCATTATGAGGTGGGTGCCTAATCAACTGTTTTACACTTTGAAAAACACTTTCTGAATGTTCAATTTTCTGTGCAAAGTTTAGTCGTTGAAGAGTGATGTGATTTAACAAAAGATAAAGACCATTTCCCGTGAATCCCTTGTGGGATAAGGGTTTTATGGAAACGTAAATGCAAATGGCGGGCGTGCTTAAAAAACAAAACCCGTATTTTTTGACAAATACGGGTTCGAAAAATTTAAAATTTTTTGTAAACTTACTAGGCTTTTTTAGAAGCTTTCTTAGTTGTTTTGCGAGGAGCTGCTTTTTTAACCGCAGCTTTCTTTGTCGTTGCAGGTTTTGCTTTCGCCTTTACAGAAGCTTTCTTTTTAGAAGTTTTCTTCAACTGATTTTTGAAAATTGTTTTTTCAAGTTCAGTTTTTTTAGCGATAGCTTTTTTCTTAGCAACGATGATGTTCTTTTCAAGTGCATCTGCTGACTTTTTGATTTTACCAAGAGTCATGTTCACTTCTTTTTCAAGCTTCTCTTCAGAAGTGCTAAGAACTTTTACGATCTCTTGGTACTTCTTCCAAGCTTGCTCAAGTTTTTCTTCTTTCTTTTGATCGAAAGAACCTTTGAGTTCAGCTTCTCTTTTTTTGATTTCGTCGCTCAATTTTTGGAAGTTCTCAAGAAGGTTTTGTACGTTCTTGTTTTTGGAGAGGTTGCCCAAGATTTTTTGGAAGGTTGCAGATGCCACGAAATTCTCCTTTTGAATCCGACGACTTCGGAATGACCGGTTAAACTGAAATCAAGATACACTGAGAAGAGGGGAATTTAAAGCCCCCTCTTAGGACTTTGACACAAAATTAATAGTAGCAGTTAATTTGGGGCAGAAAATTCTAGAGTTTCTAACCAAACTTCACGAGTGGCCGAAAACTTTCCAGGGAATTTCTCAAGGCCCTTTTCACGCAGTTTCATCGCGTAGTCACTGATGTAGACCTTCAAATGGTCCTCATCCTTAACATGGTAGATGATCTTCACTTCTTTGCTAGAGGCGACCATCGCGCCGCCCTTGCGAAGACAAAGTTCAGCGTTAAGAAATCCAGGAACCTTAAGGAAATCAGGGATGTGTTCAGTTTTAAGCCATTCAACGTACTCAGCATAAGCGTCGTGTTGAACCGTCATGTGTACTGTGTAAGTGACCATTTCGTGTGCCTCTATAGAGTGAATTTGAAGTCTTTGATTAACATGCCCGGGATTTTTTTGCCACCGAAAGCGCGGCTTTCATAGGTCGAAATCTCTGGCTCCACCTCTTGGAAGTCGGTCACAGCGATAAGATTCTGCCCAAGACAGTCAAAAAGACTTTCGTCGAAACGCATGTCGGCGATCGGTGCGACGATTTCTCCATTTTCAACCCAGAAGCAGGCATAACGGGTCATACCGGTGATGCGGGCATTCATGCGGTCCGACCAGTTTAGATAATGTAAATTCGATAAATAGAGTCCTGTGCCTAGTTCTTTAAGAATATTTTCTTTCGTCAGGGTTCCAGGAAGAATTTCCAAAGCGCGGGGTGCTTCTGAAGAGTCCGCAGCATTTCCACCGACGGAGTATTCTTTTGCAGACCGTGTTGAAACCAAGAAGTTTGTCAGTTTACCTCCTGTGACCAAAGGCAAAGTTTCCGGCGCCAGTTCACCTAAAGAATTGAATTGGTGGGTCAATCCCATTTTATAGTTTTCACGCATAGAGAACAATGGCGACAAAGTTTTTTCCTTATCCGCCAACTTCATAAAGGCACTGGTGCCTTGCTTGTAGCCATTGAAGCTCAAAGAACCCCAGTAGAACATGCTGGCCATTTCTGCCACGGCCCCAGGGGCGAGGTATGCTCGATAGGCTCCTGGTGGCAAAGTTTTCTTTGGACGGTCCATCAATGAAAGCTGATTTTTACTTTGGGTTAAGTTCGCCGCAAAGTCCGCTTGATTCCAATGAGTCCCAGCGTAAACACCTTTCACGGCTTTTTCACCTAGGTACAAAGAGTAATCCATAAAGAAAGACTCATTGGCAAACCAATGATTTTGTCCTTTCGAATTCTTATTGGCAGAGATCAAGGCGCCCGCGCAATAAAGGCCCGCAAGGTCACTGCCCTTAGCTGGATCGATGATCGCAGCAAAAAGATCGCTGTCTGAAAGTAAATGTCCTTTGATCGTGCTATCGCTAGATCCGTTATTTTGAAGAGGCACTTGATAAGGGTCTTCAGGCAAAAGATCACACTCTTTGCGAGCCTCCGAAAGCCACTGATCTGCGCGCTTCTTGTCTTCTTCAATTTGTCCGGTAATAGAAAAACTTAAGTTCGCTGTTCTGCCATTTTTTTGTAACAACAAACCCAGGGAGCGTTGTTCGACATGGGTGTTCTGACGAACTTTGTTGTTATTAAAACGAACAAACGTAGTTTCTTCAGCATGAAGATTTAAATTTGCGTTTTCACCTTCGTGAAGGCTTTGCAAAAGATGATCGGCAATGGCATTGAACGCCTTTTTTGTAGAATCCGTGAAGTTCATTTTTAAGCTCCGAACACTTCGATGTTAGAGAAAAGGCAATAAGGAGTTGTGTGTCCCACGCGAATAACTTGATTCGGCTCGCCCTTGCCACAATACGGAGATCCATAGGTTTCGCGATTTTCGCTGACGGCTTTTAGGCTGTTCCAGAATTTGACTGTGGTGCCGCGATAGTTTGGATTTTTCAAAGTCTTCGTCAATTTTCCGTTTTCAATGAGTTTTGCGTACTCACAACCGAACTGGAATTTATTGCGATAGTCGTCAATGGACCAAGATTTATTCGCCAACATGAAGACGCCGCGCTCGGTGGAAGCAATCATGTTTTCAAGTTTGCTAGTGCCGGGCTCTAGATTGATATTTGCCATGCGATCAATCGGAGCGCGATTCCATGAAGACGAGCGAGTGTTCGCAACGCCCGGAAGATCCAAACGAGCTTGGGATTCTAAGCCGCCAAGTCCGCGTACCAGAAGTCCGTCTTTGATTAAGAATTCTTTTTTCGCGGGATTGCCGGAATCGTCAAACGCATATGAAGCCAAAGCATCAGGGATTGTCGGATCAAAAGTGACATTCATCAAGTTTGATCCGTAACGAAGCTTTCCGAAGTCATCAGGTTTTACGAAACTCCAGCCCGCATAATTTCTTTCGTCGCCAAGGATGCGATCATATTCAAGGGGGTGACCAATGGACTCGTGCACTTGTAAAGTCATTTGATCAGGAGCAATCAAAAGATCCATAGCCGTGTCAGGGCAGTTTTCCGCAAACAGAAGCTCGACGGATTCATCGGCTAATTTTTTAGATCTTTCTAAGATAGAAGCGCGATCAAAAACTTCGGCACCCACTTGTAAGCAACGTGCAAGGCCGCCGTTGTCGGAACGAGTTTGCGTATCACCGAGGGCTCCCGCCGTGGCAGAGAAGTCCGTGCTAACAATTGAAAATTTTTGATGAACGTCAGAACCACTGGTGCTGACGGCGAAGAACTCGGTTTCAACGATCATCGCTGTGGCAGAACGGCTGACAATTTTATCAGAGACTTTCATCGCTTTCGTCGCATCGACAAAGATGTCAGAAATCTCTTTTGCAGAAATGGAATCCATGGGGCGGGTCACAGGAGAGCTATAGTGTCCTTTAGCCATGGGGCGTTGCAAAACTGAGAAGTCATGCACTTTGAAAGCGGAAGCTTGCTTAGCCATGGAGACCGCTTTTGTGAAAGCACGTTTCACGCCGTCTTCAGAAAGGTCGCTCGTACCTGCATAACCGAAGTGTCCATTGACCAAAACCTCCACCATGAGTCCATGATCGAATGAGATGTGGTTGCGGTCGGGCTTTTCATCGCGAACGGTGCGGTAGGTTGTTTTTTCAGAAACGTGACGCAATTGAGCCCAGTCCACAGAGTCTTGAAAAGACGAGAGAGTTTTGTGCAGATTCAAGTTTAAACTTCCAACTAGATTCACAGTTTGGCCTTTCCTCAATTAAATTCAGTATTTCAGATATAGGATTGGGCCAGGAAATACAACTTTGAAAGGCCAATCTGTCAAAGTTCTACCGCGTAATACCCGAGTCTTTCTATGAGAGCGAACAAAATGGAGCGGGAGCAAAATGGCTCGAGAGGATGTGGCAAGCAGATTGCTTTATAGATTCCATGAAACGTCACTGGTGTCACAACGAACCAAGACGGGAAAAACCAGACACGAGGGGGAAAAATGAGAATCGCACTGGCAGCTTTGGCAACATTCTTTTTAGTTCTTTTGACTCAAACAGGTTTGGCCCACGCCGAAGCAAAACAACCTCAATGCGAGATGACAAGTGAAGGCATTTTCAACGGTTCTTGGGTGAAGCACCGTATCGTTTCCGGAGAAGAGGTTCTTTTCGGAGCTAATCAGATGGAATCGATCTTTTCTCAGCTTGATTCCTTGCGTGCGAAAGGACTTTGCCGCTAAAGTGGCAAGTCTTGGATCGCAAAGAATATCTCTCATCAATTTGGAAACCTTATCCGGCCATGCCTTCGGGCGCAATTGTGGCCGGGCGCATTTATGATCTTGTTCGTGAAGACGGTGGATTGAAGCTGATCCTTCATCGCGATCAACAAACTCACAAAGTAAAATTTGATAAAGCTCCAGAGTTCTCTGAGTTTTTAGATTTCGGAGACCTTGTGGCGGTGGTTTCCGTCAACGAATTGATTTTGTTGGCTCCGCAGTTGGCGCCATTGCCAAAGCGTTCCTACGATAAAGAACTGTTCCTTAAGTGGAATTCTTATCTAGATCATGTTCGTGGTTTCTTTAAATTTAATAACTTTGTCGAATTGCGAACGCCGGGTTTGGTGGTTTGTCCAGGCACAGAGCCAGCTTTGGATGTCTTTTCCACAGAGCTAAAAATCGGTTCACGCAAAGAAAAACTATTCTTACCGACAAGTCCTGAGCTTCACCTTAAAAAAGCTTTGGCTTTAGGGGCCGAGAAGATTTTCGAAATCACTCCTTGTTTTAGGAATGGCGAAGTGACCGAACGTCATCAGCCTGAGTTTCTGATGCTGGAATGGTATCGCGCCTATGACAATCTTGCGGCAATTAAAAAAGATGCCACGGATTTGGTGACTTATCTTTCAAAATCTTTACGAGTCCGTGGCCCGCGACAAATTTTAAGTTATTCGGTGGCAGAGCTATTTAAGATTCATTGCAACTTCACTCTGACTCCGCAAACTTCAATGAGCGAACTGAAAACCTTGGCTGAAAAGTTAGGCGTCGACGTGCGTAGCGCTGAGAGCATTGACGATTATTTTTTCCTGATTTTCATGGATAAAATTGAATCTCAATTGCCGAAGGAAGATTTGATCTTCGTTGAAAAATATCCTCCGTATCAGGCGGCTTTGGCGCGTTTGACAGAGGACGGGTGGGGAGATCGTTTCGAGTTTTATTGGAAGGGTTTGGAGCTTGCCAATGCCTTCCATGAATTGAATGATCCCAAGATTCAACGTCAACGCTCTGTTGAAGATCTGCAAAAGAAGTCCGCTGCAGGTAAAGAGGAAATTCGTTTGGATGAGGAGTTCTTCCAAAGTCTAGAAGCGGGACTTCCTCCTTCTGGCGGGATCGCCCTGGGAGTGGAGCGTTTATTTATGTGCCTTTTTGATGTGAAAGATCTTAAAGATCTTCGTCTATTTCCCATCGAATAACTTTCGAATCATGAATTTAAGTCGGATCTCAGTCAGAGGCATTTTCCGAACGAAAATCTAAAATATTAGAGGGCGAAACGGACTGTCTTTATGTCCCAGAATTTTGTATGCTCTGAATTTGAAGAATTTAGAGAAAACTTAATTTTCGAGGCTCAATAATGAGAAAAGAATTTTACGCGGCCTTAGTGGTTGTGCTTGTAGCGAATGTTATATTTTATTTCTATTGGACGACAGGATTGCTTTCTCTCATCTTTTTCGTTCCATTCTTCGCGTTGGGAATTCGTGATATCAGACAAACTCGTCATGCTATTAAATCTAATTTCCCGGTATTTGGTCATTTCCGCTATTTGTTGGAATCCATACGTCCCGAGATCAATCAATATTTTATTGAATCGAATACTGATGGACGTCCGTTCAATCGTGAACAACGTTCCGTTGTTTATCAAAGAGCAAAAAAAGTCTTGGATACGGTCCCATTCGGAACGCAGCAAGATGTTTACAAGCAGGGATATGAGTTTGTGACTCATTCGATGTATCCAAAACACGTCAGCGATAAAGATCTGCGCATCATGGTGGGTGGAGAAAAATGTAAGCAGCCGTATTCGCTGTCGCTCTTGAATATTTCCGCGATGAGTTTTGGTTCGTTATCTACAAACGCTATTCTTTCTTTGAATGGTGGTGCAAAAGACGGAAGCTTCGCTCATAACACAGGGGAAGGTGGTATCTCACCTTATCATCTTGAGTTGGGTGGAGATTTGATTTGGCAAATCGGCACAGGCTATTTTGGTTGCCGAACCCACGATGGAGCTTTTGATCCACAATTGTTTAAAGCGAATTCATCACATCTCCATGTGAAAATGATCGAGATCAAGTTGTCCCAAGGGGCTAAGCCAGGGCATGGCGGAATTTTGTCTGGCAAAAAAGTGACTCTTGAAATTGCTAAGATTAGAAATGTGCTATTGGGTAAAGATGTCATTTCTCCTCCGGGGCACAGTGCGTTTCATGATGCTGCGGAAATGTTAAAGTTCATTGAAACATTGCGCGAGCTTTCCGGTGGTAAGCCTGTTGGTATTAAATTGTGCTTGGGACATCGCAGAGAATTTGAAGAACTAGTTTCTTTGATGGTCGCTAAAGATTCCTATCCAGACTTTATCGCCGTTGACGGCGCTGAAGGTGGAACCGGGGCTGCACCTTTGGAATTTACAAATTATATAGGTATGCCAGGTATTGATGCCTTGGTTATTGTTGTCGATACTTTAAAGAAATTCGGAGTTCGCGAAAAAATTAAAGTTCTGGCGACAGGTAAGATCACCACTGCTTTTGATATCGTGAAGCTTTTGTGTATTGGTGCAGATGCTACCTATGCGGCTCGATCTATGTTGTTAGCACTGGGCTGTATTCAGGCACTTCGTTGCAACAACAATAAGTGTCCAACAGGAGTTGCGACTCAAGACCCTAGTTTGGTGAAGGGCCTGCATGTGCCGACCAAGCGCGAGCGTGTCAAGAACTTCCACGAAGAAACCCTTGAAACAGTGGCACATATTATCGGTGCCATGGGCGTTTCAAGACATCAGGATTTGTCTCGCGCGGATTTGCACAAACGCGTGGATGAGAATCACATTAAAACTTACCAAGAGATTTACTCAACTCCTGTCTAATCGGAATTCCTAAGAAACCTTGCCCTTGTAAGAGGGCGAGTTCAGGAACCTGAGATCTCTGATCTTCTAGAAAAATAATGAATTCGCAATAGGACCTTAACTTCTTAGAAAAAAGAATAAAAAAGGAACCTCTCGGGTTCCTTTTTTTACTTTCAAAATGAGAGCGAAAACCTATTCGCCTTTTCCGCCATTGATATCTTCTTTAAGTTCTTTACCAACTTTAAAGAATGGCAATTTTTTCTCTTCAACATTGATGATTTCACCAGTGCGAGGATTGCGTCCTTTGTAGGCGCCATACTGACGATTTACAAATGAACCAAAACCACGGATTTCAATACGGTCATCGCGCATCAAAGCTTCCACCATAGAATCAAAAATAGTGTTAACTACAGTCTCGGCCTTCACGCGAGTGATGCCGGCTTTTTCTGAGATCAAATTTATTAAATCCGCTTTTGTCATCTTCAAGTTCCTTCAGATCTCAAGCTCAAATGTGTCAGGTTTAAGCCTAAACATATCGAACCATAAAGCATTGATAACACTCCCGATTATACAGATGTGCAGGGGGCTGACTATCACTTTTCAATAGTTTAACTCAATGCTTCTTATACATTCCAGTATTGAGCAGGATTTTACGGTAGGCATCGAGCACTGACTGGACCAATTTAGGGGTATCAAATAGGTCTACGACGCGTTGACGGGCTCTTTCGCCGATTTCGTCCGCAGGCATGGTTCCAGAAAAGATCTCCACCAGCAGATTGCTCATCGAATCCACGTCGGCGGGGCGAAGTAAGAAACCATCTCTGCCGTCTTCGATAATATTGGCAATGGGTGACACTTCAGAGCCCATAACCACTTTTTTCTGAGCCATGGCCTCTAAAGTAGAAGGCTCAAAGCCTGTTGTGCGCGAACTCATGTTCACAAACACATCCCCTAAAACAATGTAGTCTTCGATCTCAGGAGCTGGAACCGCACCGGTCAGGATGACTCGGTTGCCAAGGGCCAAATTAAGAACTTCAAATTCGATATTTCTAAATTTGGGGCCATTGCCAACAATAATTAAATAGCTATTCGGTTTTTTGATGGCGACTTTTTCAAAGGCCTTCAAAAGAGGAAGCAACTCTTGAACCTCTGTCATATCACTGATGGTTACAGCCACATGGGAGTTTTCTGGAAGGCCCAACTTTTTACGAAGCTCCAAAGACTTTTCTTTCGGAGACAAGTCACCCAACTCAATTCCATAGGGAACGGTGTAAGTATGAAAATCCGGGTAAAGATAATATCTTTCAAGGATGATTTTTTGCTGGGGATTGGTCACAAAGATTCCATCCGCAGTCGAAAGAAGCTGGCGATCGCCACCATAATAAGTCGTTAAAAACTTATAGGCTGTGGCAATGGCCGTGGTCAACATGCTTCCTAAGGTTTCGCGTTTCATCGCCAGAATCGCAAACAGCTGTGACATTTGTGTGGCTTCCACATCGTAAGCCATGGCCACTTTGAAATCTTTTTTGCGGTGGCCGATGCGATAACCTGATCTGTCGATGCTGTGAACTAAATGAAAAGGTTCCTCTTTATGAAGTTGAGCAAACTTTTGGCGAACCGCCATTTGAAAACTCATATGAGAAAGATTTTTTGCGCCTTCATGAAGATAAAGAACACGGACGCCATCACGTACCACTTCTGGTTTTTTCAAAAAAGAAGTTGTCGAAAGCACAGTGACCTTATGCCCTTCACGGGCAAGTCCGCGAGCAATAGGCCATAAGAAACCATGGTCCGTGGCACGACTTAAAATCGGGAAACGGGCGGAGGTCAGACAGATATTTAAATTCTCTGGAAGTTTCGACTTCGCAAGCATGAACTTATCTTAGATGAGATAAGGCCTTGTTGTACAGACGATTGAGCTCATTTAAAGACGAATCAATAAGGTGGCTGCCTTGGGCTCTTTGTTCCGACATGACTTCAGGCAGACGAAGGTGAGGTCTTGAAAGAAGCTTTATCAAATCTCTTTGCGTATGTTCATGATTTAGGACCCAACAGTTCACAGAGTTTTTCCAAAGATCGGAATGAACGCTGGTCTGGCGTGAGTCTAAAATCATCACGGCCTGGGATTGAATCGCGCGCATATAATACTCGGTCATTTCCACCGGAGTGAATTTCTGTCCCGCTAAAACAAATGCCGTCGCACGCTCGAGCAAGATTTTCGATAAATGGGGAGGCATAGATCCCGTAACCACCCAACGATGTTCGCAATCAAAATTCGCCATCCAAGCGGCAAACTTCTTACGATCACGTAAGGGCCAGTGCGAATAAGATCCCCACATTGCCACCTTGTGTTTTTGCGCCAAAGTGCGAATGCGAATTAAATTTTCTGATTCAGGATTAAAGCGAGTTTCGCGAAATGGAACGACAAAATAGTCGTTGTCGGCAAGATCCGCAATCAAACGGGCCTCGCTGCCGTCGGCATAGATTTCGGTGATGCTGTCATGGCGGAAATCCAAAGCCGGAGCTAAAATTCCGCGACCTTGGCTATTCGAACGCACATTCAAGCCACGCAGCTGTCCCAGTGCTTCCACGGTGGGGCAGGTGATGATGTCGCTTTCCTCAACCAGATAACGAACCGGGTTGCTGCGACGAAGCCCATAGCGAATGTTCAGCAAAGAGGTCGTCAAAACACACGAAGGATGTGATTTTGCAAAAGTTGAAAGAACGATTTGCGCCGCACTCATGCGGTCCTCATCTAAAACCAAATGCAAAATTTGCGGTTGCAAACCAAAGAGGCCCGGAATGATTTTAAGACCTTCGACGAAATTCCATTTTCTGAAGTAAGCCATGAACTCAATGCCATGAAGATGGCCGAGGGGTTCTTCGCCTCTACTTGTAAGAATCACGACCTCATGCTGTTGGCTGCGCAGGGCCTGCGCCAATTGCCAAGAGGTGGCCGTGATATTTTTGCTTACAAGAATTATTTTCGCCATTCAATCCCTAAGGCTTTGTAGATGCGATCCAAGATCCTGCGATTCGCTTCTGGAATATTGCGATGCTTGAGTTCCTCGGGGTGAATCCATTCCAACATCATGTGATGTTTGGCGCGGGGCTCACCCTTCCAATAAATAATCTCATAGAACAATATGAGGATCCCTACGTCTCCGTAGGAATGAGTGCAGGCAAGTTTCAGTTCGCCCACTTCAGCCTCAATGCCAAGCTCTTCATTTAACTCTCTGGCTAGAGCAAATTCCGGCGTTTCACCATTTTCGATTTTCCCACCGGGAAATTCCCATTGGCCAGCTAAGGAGTTGTTTTCGGGTCTTTGCCCGACAAGAATTTTGCCATCTTTGCGTAAGAAGCCTGCAACCACAGGAATCCAATGACCCTTACGGATCTTAGATTTTTTAGGTTTATCGGTCTGTACTCCGACGTCGCCGGCGACCTTCGTGCTATCTTCGCTCATTATGCCTTCTTGCTACCTCGTGGAAAAAACCAGGCCCCTGAAACACGAGTGCAGAATAAATTTGAACAAGATTGGCGCCCATTTGCAATCTTTCAAAGACATCATCCGGACTCATTATGCCACCAGCGCTGACCAGAAGCTTATCGTCTTTATTTTTGCCTAAAATTTGCACAGCTATTTGCAGGGCGCGTTGAGATAGCTTCTTTAATGGGGCCCCGGATAAGCCTCCCTCAGGAGGGAAATGGCAGCCAGGGGGTCTTGAAAGTGTGGTATTCGTCAAAACGAAGCCATCCACGCCAAGCTCATGGCAATGAGTGATGGCCTCAGCCAAAGCGTCTTCACCCATGTCAGGACTCAATTTTACTAAAACCGGAGTGGGTTCAAAATGAGAAACTTTTTCGAGGATAGGGCCTAAAAGATTGCGAAGATTGTCTTTGTTCTGAAGCTCACGCAGCCCTTGAGTGTTTGGGCTTGAGACATTCACAACAAAGGCATCGGCAAAGGGACGAAACTTATCAACGAGAGTCAAATAGTCTAAGACCGCTTCGTTGTTCGGGGTCGTGCGATTTTTTCCGATATTCACAAAAACCGGCGTGCGAAATTTCGGAGCATAAAAAGAAAGATTATAAAAAACTTCGTCGGCGCCGTGGCTGGGAAACCCCATCTTATTCCACATCGCTTGAAGCTTTTTATCGCGGTCCATGATTTTCCCAGGATTTGCTTTTTGCGCGAGGGGAGTGACCGTTCCCACTTCGACAAATCCACAACCCAGGCTCCACCAGTCATTCAGATGTTCGGCGTTCTTATCAACACCTCCGGCAATGCCAACGGGATTAGCGAAGGTCATGTCCCGCCAAGTGAAGCTGTTCCACTCGGGAGTTTTCTTTCCGTAAGCCATTGAAATAAAAGGAAGAGTGAAGGGGATAAGATCGTGAGCCCATTGAGGTGGTAAAAGAAGCCAAGGACGCATGGAAACTCCAGAAACTTGAAATCAAGAGCACAAAAAGAAAAGGCGGTTTTGCAAACCGCCTTTTCAAAGAAACATTATCTAGGGTACAAACCTCTGAGAAGCATTGCTTTCTCAAGACGTTGAATCGAAACCGCCATCGCTGCGGATCTCATGTCGACATTTTTTTCTGTCGCGAATGCATGACCTTTATCGAAGGCTTTTGTGATGATCGTTTTCAAGCGACCGTTCACTTCCTCTTCATCCCAGAACAATGCCATCGTGTCTTGAACCCATTCAAAGTAAGAAACGATAACACCGCCACCATTGGCGATAACGTCTGGAGCGATGTAAACTCCACGTTTAGTTAGGATTTTAGTTGCTGCATTTGTCACAGGTCCGTTGGCGCCTTCAACAATCACTTTCGCTTGGATTTTTTCAGCGTTGTGAGTGTCGATTTGGTTTTCCAAAGCGCAAGGGAACAAGGCATCACACTTCACTTCAAGCAAATCTTCATTGCTGATAGGAGTTGCTTTAGGGTAGCCCTTCAAGAATTTGTGAGCTTTGATATATTCCAAAACTTCAGGAATATCCAAGCCATCACCGTTGAAGATGCCGCCAGAAACGTCGCTGACTGCAACGATACGAGCGCCTCTGTCGTGAGCAAATTTCGCAGCGAAAGAACCTACGTTACCGAATCCTTGGATTGCGATCGTAGCGCCTTTCATGTTCATTTTGTTCACTTCGAAAGCTTTTTCAGCTACGTAAACAACGCCCAAACCAGTTGCATGGTTACGGCCCAAAGAACCACCGATTTCAACCGGTTTACCAGTAACAACGCCAGGTTGTGCGAAGCCACCTTGTTCTTGAGAGTAAGTGTCCATGAACCAAGCCATTGTTTGTGGATCAGTTCCCACGTCTGGAGCAGGAATGTCTTTAGTTGGTCCAACGAAAGGTCCAATTTCAGAAGCATAACGACGAGTCAAATTTTGTTTTTCAGTGCGTGAAAGCTTCGTTGGATCAACAGTGATACCACCTTTAGCTCCACCCAATGGAAGACCCAATACGGAGTTTTTGAAAGTCATCAAAGCCGCAAGGCCCACAACTTCTTGAAGGTCTACGTTTTGGTGATAACGGATGCCGCCTTTGTAGGGGCCCAATGTCGGAGAGTATTGAACCAGGTATCCTGTGAATACTTTCAAAAAGTAGTCGTCCATTCGCAAAGGTCAAGAAACTGTGATTCAAGG
>CAZPYX010000083.1:1550-17674 GCA_964590635.1 uncultured Bdellovibrio sp. | reverse complement strand
ATTGGTAGGGAGTACAGGATTCGAACCTGCGACATCCACCTTGTAAGGGTGGCGCTCTACCAACTGAGCTAACTCCCTATCGTTGGAAGGACCAATTAATAACAAAGGTCCGACCTCATTTGCAAACTCTTTTTTATAAAAAACTAATTTTTCAAGTCATCTACGCAAGATTTTGGATCCAGCTCAGATGAAACCTTCGAAATTTGGGTATGCATCATATCTTCGATGCTTGTTTGGCTCATTTCGCCCATAGAAAGGACCATCACTGACTCTGTATAAACATTGCCTTGAAGTGGTGGTTGCGGAGAATCAGAGCGTTTAAACGCCGTCAAACCCACACGATAAGTCTTACCCGATTGTTTACTCGTCATTTGAGCATACACGAATTGGCCTCTTTCAGTACCAACGCCGGTTGCCAACAAACGGCAGCTGTCGCCATCGTATTGTTTCACCTTCAACTGTTTCAAACCGTTCTTTTGCTGAACAACTTTGAATGAGAAGTATGACGTGAAGTTGTCTTGATCAACTTTCCAGATACCCTGGATGTCCCACCAAGGGAACAGTTGAGCGTTTTTAAAATTCCAAGGAAATGGAGTCCAACGGTCCCCAGCAGGCATAACCTGCTCATCGTCCTGTTGAGAGGAAGATGTTACCGCATGAGCCGCAAAACTCGAAAATGCAATCAACGTAGCTAGCAAGATGTGACGCAACATGAATCCCCCTAATTAGTGCTCGAAATGAACTCGAGCCGCTTTATTCATGTAATATCCGTTTTTGGCTCTAAAGATATATTTTGGTTTTTCGTAATCTGGTTCAATTAATTTACGAAGACGCTTAATTGTCACGTAAATTTTGTTGTCGTGGATAGCAGGGTCATATGGCTGCTTCCAAACATTTTCGACCAAGAACTCTTTTGAATAAATTGTACCTTGGTTCGTCACGAACAGGCGCAAAAGATCCAACAGAATAAATTGATTTTTAAAATCAATGCGACCGATTTTTTTCTCGATCACAGCGTGATTTACTTCATCGAAGATAAGATCAAAGTTTGTTTGCGATTCTCCGCCGATTTTCTCTGCCAAAGCTTTCGCCATGCGAGCCAAACGACGGTGGTTTTCACCATCAATCGATTTCTGAGCAAGAGTGATGTAAGTTCTTGCCATGTCTTTGTCGCCGATTTCGTAATAAGCGTCAGCCAAGGCACCCATCAAGTAGTTGCTCATCACGAAGTTACGAGTCTCTTTGATAACGTCGTAGGCGCGCCACAAGATCTCAATCGCTTCGTCGTATTTCTTCATAGACTTCAAGATTTCCGCATTGAGGAACAATGAAGCCGCTTGAACGTCTGGCATTTGATAAACTTGGAAGAAAACCTGAAGATTATAGATCTCTTTCAAAGCATCAGATTGACGGTTGATTTGTGGGCTTGCATAGACATGCGCAAGACCGAAGATCGCATGGCAGATATCTTCCTTGTTGTCGGAAGCAAGAGCGATAGCCAAAGCTTTTTGGAAGTAATCCATCGCTGTATCAAGTTGCTGTTTATAAGACGCGCAGATAGCGAGTGTGTAGTAAGTCTTTGAGTTAAGTTCAAAGCCTTCTTGCAAAACCAAATCTTGGAGTTTTTCTTTGGTTGAGTTGATGTCGTCAAACTGCTCGCGTTCAGCAAAAATACGCAGCAGCAAGTTCATGCACTTCAAGTGTTGAGAGAAATTTTTCTCAGCAAAATAGCCGTCTGAGGCCTCACGGAGATGGTCTATGGCGGGGCCAAAGTCTCCGCGATCGCAGTACAGCTTGCCGAGCTCAAAAGCGCGATCGAATTGATTCATAAGATATTAAAACTCCAAAACAAAATCTGCCTTACTCACAGGGAAACGATTTCTGTCAGATTGTCAGGACAAGGTCAATGTAAGACGCAGACAGTTGCCTATTATTTATGCAACATGCGAATTGATTTCAGTAATTTAATGAAAACCCCACCTATAAAGGCTTTGCTGGGATGGGTCAATTGTCAATTCCAGCTCAGAAGCAAGGCCCCAACGCCAACAATGGAAGCGCCTAAAATCTGAACTCTGGTCAAAGATTCGCGCAAAAAGAATGAAAACAAGATCGCAAAAAAGATTGATGAGTTCCGCAAAGAGATCGCAAAGCCGGGCGCAGAAACTTGCAGACCATATAAAAAAATTACGAAAGACAAAAACGAAGCGGCCCCAGTGATGAAAACTCGGCCCCATTGGTCTTTCAAAACAGCTTTGATTCTTGGACGATAATTTCCACCCATCGCAATAATTAAAAACGGCCATGAGATGAACATCGAAAGTGCAAATAAACTTTTCGGTTCACCACCGTGATGTAAAGCCTTGTGATAACTGAGATGATATCCGGCAATACACACCGCGCAAATCCACGCCCATGGGACTTTAGAAACAGCTTGAGTCTGCACTTTTGCTTTTTGTGAAGCCGATGCAAATGCACTCAATAAAATTATTCCAGTGAATATCAAGACCGCACCGAATATTTGCAAGAGAGAGGCTGTCTCTTGAAAAAATAAACAAGATACAATCCACACGACGAGCATCGCTCCCCCGCGCATGATTGTATAGGCTCTTCCCAATTCTGATTGTTTCAATGCTTTCGTAAGAGTCACAAAGTAAGCGCCCTCGAACAGACCTGCAAAAATCGCAAAGATCAAAGGCGAGCCCGGTTGAAAAACTCCTGAATTCCAAACAGTGATTCCTGCGACGATGTTTCCAACGGTCATTGCTAGAAATAGAAAAGTTTCTTTGTCTTTACTGGATTTAGCGATGGCATTCCAAGTTGCATGCAAAAAAGCTGACACTAAAAGAAGAAGAGCACTTGAATTCATAATCGATAGTATAAAGAAAAGGCCGGTGATTAAACCAGCCCTTTCTTTACAACGCTTTGAACAACCTAGTGTGGAAAATGATCTTAGCGATAAGTAATTCGTTTATTTAATTGATCTCTTTTCATCTCCAAGTTTTTAAAAATTCTATCGACTTCTTTTTCAAAAGCTTTTTGAGGTTGTTGCATACCATTCAAGACCGTACTCCAGTGGCGAACCAGACCAGCCATCGCTACGGACTCTTGAATTTCATCTTTGTTAGCTCCATCAAGTTTTGCAAATTCAGTGTCTGAATAAACACAATACTGACATGGGATTTGTGATGAAACTGCCAAGCTGATCAAATCCAAAATCTTATTTGGCAACGGAGCCTGGGTGTTCATCTCCAAAGATTTCATTTCATTCCAAGCGCCGGCAATTCCACGAACCGCATAGGATTTAACAAATTCAGGAGTAAAACCCAATGCCTTCTGCATATCCTTCATTGCAGAAGCAGAATCCATGGCCATCAAAGAAGAGCTTTCTGGAATACTTGATACTGATTTGTTTTTCACGAAGCTAACCATTTTATTCACGTCAGCTTTGAAAGAATCCAAGGGGATCTGTGCGCCATAAAAATAAGTACTCCATTTGCGGGTGCTTGCTGCGACGGCAACAGCATAACCCATTTCCTTATCTGTGGCTCCGTTGAACTTCGCTGCTTTTTTATGAAAGTAAATGCAGTACTGACAAGGAATTTGCGAAGCAACTGCCAAGCCAATCAACTCTTTTGTTTTTGCATTCAATGCGGTTGTTGGACTGAGCTGAACATCGCGCATCTCTTGCCAGGCACCGGAAATGGCTTCAGCCGGAAATTGTTTTAAAAATGTTGGAACAAAACCAAAAGTCTCGCGCATCTCAGAATAGGCTTGATCGGCACCGACCATAACCATATCTTGTGCTGCCGCCGCACCCCGCGGGATCAAAGAGAAGACCACTAGAAGCACTATCAGGAGTGATTTCATAACCCACCTCCGTGTGAGTAATCATTCAACTTCAAGATAGCCCCGTGGTTAAAATTCAGCAAATTGTCATCCTAAAGATGCTTAAACAAGAGCAAGAAATGAGGACGTGTGGTTGAGTACATTCAAAATATTCTCACAACAAATCAGAGTGAGTTCTCATTCACAAATCAAAAATAAAGGGGCTGGTATTCCTACCAGCCCCTTTCAAGTTATTTAACTTTTTACCACTTATCCCGGCAGAGCCTAAGAGTCTCCAACATTCCCAGAGACTTCTCTACTCCAAGAAAGTCGGAGTGCATGCTAGTGGTGAGCCACGTTTTGTTGGCCAGTGTATTGAGCTTTGATGCCGAACTCGCGTTCTTTTTGAACTTTAAAGATCTCTTTCGGACCTTTAACATCCAATGCATTGATCAACACTTGGTCAACGTGATCAACCAAGATCACTTTCAAGTCTTTCATCACTTCCTTAGGAATATCCTTAAGATCTTTTTCATTCTCTTTAGGACAGATGATCATCTTGATACCACCACGGTGAGCTGCAAGTACTTTCTCTTTCAACCCACCGATCGCCATCACACGTCCACGAAGAGAAACTTCACCCGTCATCGCAACTGTGCGTTTTACAGGGATCTTCGTGATTGCAGATACAATCGAAGTTGTCAGAGCGATACCAGCAGAAGGACCGTCTTTAGGAACAGCGCCTTCAGGCAAATGGATGTGTACGTCGATATTCGCGAAGTATTCTTTATCCAAACCGAACAAAGGACCTCTTGAACGAACGTAGCTCATCGCAGCTGCGCAAGATTCTTTCATCACATCGCCAAGTTGACCTGTGACTGTGAACTTGCCTTTACCTGGAACCACACTCACTTCGACAGCTAGAAGGTCACCACCCACTTCTGTCCAAGCCATACCATTCGTCAAACCGATTTCATTTTCAGTTTCGATCACACCGAATTTGTATTTGTGGCCACCCAACAACTCAACCAACTTCGCTGGAGTTACTACATAACCTGCAGTTTTGCTTGGAGTTGTTGAAGTCTTCGCGCCTTTTGCACCTTTCTTAGCAGCCGCAGTTTTCGCAGTCGCTTTTTTACCAGTGCCTTCAGCTTTGAAGTTTTCAACTGTTTCACCCATTACGATGTCTTTCGCTACTTTACGGCAGACATTCGCAATTTGTCTTTCAAGGTTACGCACGCCCGCTTCTCTTGTGTAGTAGCGGATGATATCACGTACTGTTTCATCCTTGAATGAAACTTTGTAGTCTTTCAAACCATGGTTTTCCAATTGTTTTGGAACCAAGTAGTTCTTCGCGATATTGAATTTCTCCTGCTCGATATAACCTTCAAGCTGGATGATTTCCATACGATCCAAAAGAGGTCTTGGAATTGTATGAAGGCTGTTCGCCGTCGCAATGAACATCACTTTTGAAAGATCGTATTCAACTTCTAGGTAGTGATCCTGGAATGTTGAGTTTTGTTCAGGATCCAAAACTTCAAGCATCGCCGCCGATGGGTCACCGCGGAAGTCATTAGCCATCTTGTCGATTTCATCGAGAAGAACCAATGGATTTCCTTTATCTACTTTGCGCAAAGCTTGGATAATTTTACCCGGCATTGCTCCAACGTATGTTTTTCTGTGACCGCGGATCTCTGCTTCGTCTCTCACGCCACCCAAAGAGATACGTGCGAATGAACGATTTAAAGATTCAGCGATTGATTTCGCCAATGAAGTTTTACCCACACCTGGAGGACCTGCCAAACAAAGGATTGGACCTTTGATATCTTTCGAGATCGAAAGAACGGCAAGGTATTCAAGGATACGGTCTTTAACTTTTTCTAGACCCCAATGCTCATCATCCAAGATGCGTTGAGCATTTTTAAGGTCATGCTTCTCTTCAGAGTAATCAGCCCATGGAAGAGACAAGATCCAGTCAATGTAATTACGAACAACAGTCGCTTCTGCAGACATAGGCGACATCATTTTGAGTTTTTTAATCTCTTTCATGACCTTGTCTTTAGCTTCTTGAGACATTTTCTTGTTCTTACATTTCACTTCAAGATCTTGAAGCTCTGCTTGGTAGTCGTCTTTCTCTCCAAGTTCTTTTTGAATGGCCTGCATTTGCTCATTCAAATAGTACTCTTTTTGAGAACGTTCCATTTGCTTCTTAACGCGAGTGCGGATCTTCTTCTCGACTTCAAGAATTTCGATCTCACCTGTCATCAAATTCAACAAATGTTCCAAGCGTTTTGAAGGATCAATGATCTCCAAAACAGTTTGCTTGTCTTCAAGTTTCAAATTGAGTTGCGCAACAATAATATCCGCAAGTTCACCTGGGTTCTCGATGGTAGAAACACGCATCAAGATTTCTGGTGGAATACGTTTATTAAGTTTTACGTAAGTCTCAAACGTCGTTTTTACTGAACGAACTAGAGCTTGAGCTTCAACGATATTCGTTGGCTCTTCGTCTAGGTTCTCGACAGCCACGACAAAGAAGTTTTCGTTGTTCACGAAATTCTTAATCTTTACGCGACGTTTACCTTCCACAAGAACTTTTACAGTTCCATCTGGAAGACGGAGGAGTTGAATGATTGTTCCAACCGTACCAATTGCAAAGATGTCCTTCGCCTCTGGGTTGTTGGTTTTAGCGTCCTTTTGAGCAGCCAACACGATGTCGGTCTGTTTGCTCATGGCCTCTTCAAGAGCGTTAATGCTCTTTTCACGACCAACGAACAAAGGAATCATCATAGGCGAAAAAATGATGAGGTCCCTAAGGGGCAAAAGTGGTAGTTGCTGTACTTTTCCCTCGCTCATAATCCTCTCCCTCCCTTGGGTTAACGAGCTTCTTGCGTATAGGACACAAGAGGATCTCCATTCAGGTTAATTCCATTTCAACCTTCGCGAAGTCTATATCCAGTCTAACTATGTGAACGATTGCTGGGAAGTAAATATATCAGGGAAAAAAAGAGTTCTGGCCCTTGCCAGAAGTCGACATTGCTCATATTTTGAGCAGAATAAATTTGACTAATGCTACCCGAAAATATTTCTAATTTGCGTAAGGTTTTGAGAAGAGTCTGGGACCTTTCTGATTTGTAATACCGCATAGTAAGATTTTCGTCCCTTTTTTCCGCGATTTGCACGATAAGTGCACTGTGACACGCAACGAATCACCCTGGGTCCGCACCAATTCATTATCACTCAAGCTATTAATAGCAACATGGGCTGTCAGCTCATTCGCTACGCTTATCCTTACGGCGGCTCAGTTGATTTTGGACTATCAGAAGGATTTCGATAAGCTCCAAAATAATTTCTCAATCATCAAGAACTCTTACCTTGATTCAATGGCTGAACATCTGTGGTCTTACGACACTCGTCTGTTGGAAATCCAGCTCGATGGATTAAGCCGTTTGCAAGGTGTGAGTTATCTCAGACTCACTGCGGACAATAAAGTCATTTACGAAACTGGCAAGACGGACCCCGCTGAGGAAAGTCACAGGAATTTTGAAATTCGCCATAAAAATACAAACGAAACTTTGGGCACACTCGACGTGGAGCTCGACACAAAAAGTCTGCGCGACCGTTACTTCCATGAAGCAATTTGGATTTTCGTCCGCCAAGCTGCGAAAACTCTGGTTGTGGTCTTCTGCTTATACTTCATTTTCAATCGAATCATCGTGGTTCACATCAAGCATATCGCCGATTACTTAAAAACCGGCTTCAGGGAAAACAAGAATCTCACCCTGAACCGGCCACCACATGCCGAAAAAGACGAATTGGACATTCTAGCCGACTCCATCAATCAATTCCGGGTGGAGCTGCTTGAAGCGAACAAAAAACTTGAGCAGTTGAACCAGGCTCTTGAACAAAAAGTTACGGATCGTACGCGCGAGTTAACAAATAAAAATCAAAGTCTTGAAAAGGCCATGTTCCAAATCAAGCGCATGCAGGCGACGTTGGTGGCTCAAGAGCGCTTGGCTTCTTTGGGTAGTCTCACCGCCAGCGTGGCCCATGAGATTCGCAATCCTTTGAACTTTGTTTTGAATTTCAGCGAACTTCTTACTGAATCCGAGGACGCTGAAGAGATCAAAGAAGTCAGCCGTGTAGTTTTGAAACACAGCCAACGCATTGACCAGATTGTGCGCTCTATGCAGATCCTGTCGGGCTATGACAGTGATCTTCTTGAGACCGCAGATATCAATGAAGTTCTCAAGAAAGCCTACCAACAAACGATTACCAACCGTTCTTTGGGGTCCAGCTATGTACCCCCGAAGGTAACCTATCGTTTGAGCGATAATGTCCATGCCCAGGTTTACTCCGTCTCCCTGCAAAGAGCCCTGTCAAACATCATTGACAACTCGATGCATGCTATTGAAAAGAAAGTCTTGGTCCAAAAGAACTTTGAACCAGAACTCATTATTTCAACAGCCGTACGCGGAGAAAATGTCGAGATTTCGATTCGCGACAACGGCATTGGCATCCCGTCTATTCTTGGAGAAAAAATCTTTGATCCGTTCTTGACCACAAAAGCACCTGGAGAAGGTGCGGGCCTTGGTCTGACCGTCGCATTTAATATTGCACAGAAACATGGTGGTACTTTAAAGTACACAAGTGAGTTTGGTCAGTGGACAGAATTTTTAATGTCTATACCGATCTCCCATGAAAGACTGCATGCATGATCCACATTGTGATAGTAGACGATGAGGCCGATACCCATCTGCTTTACAAATTGAAATTTAAGAAGTTCTTTGCGTCTTTGGGTGACCTCAAATTGGTGTCATTCCTGAGTGCAAAAGATTGTCTTTCTTATCTTCGTCGCGAAGACACTCCCCATGTTGATCTCATCATGTCAGATATTAATATGCCCGAAATGGACGGATTCGAACTGCTTCAGGAAGTTCGTAAGTTCGACCCCAAGATGCCTTTCTATGTTGTCAGTGCTTATGAATCCACGGAGTTTCGCACGAAGGCGGAAAGCTTGGGCGCGCAAAGATTTTTAAGCAAACCTGTCGACTTCAATGCGCTCAACGAAGCTTTGAAGGTCGATCTCAATCTGTCCCTTTAACATATACAGTCTGCGAAAGTTCTGCGAGTCGCCATATAATTGACTCCCTCTCATGTATTAACCCACAACTCACGGTTTTATTTTGTTCGCCGCTGCTTTCACTTTTATAAAAAGTCTTCATCAAAAAAATGGAGGATGCAAAGTGATTAAGTACTTTTTAACAACTGCACTATTAATGTTCGCAACATCGCAAGCTTTGGCGACAGAGCTCTCTCCAGGTAATCTGGTGGGGCGCTATAAAGTTCAAGCCAAGGCAGGGTTCCAAACGGTCTATGTGAATTTCAGGGTCATTGATAAGGCTTCTTTTGAGTTTCAAAGAACCTATCCGGATGGCCGTAAAGACGAGCTTTGTGATGGTAGCTACAACCTCAATAACTCATTCTATTTGAACGAGTATGCCCTTCTGGCGGCCAGCAAGACCTTCAAAGGCGTGATGACCTGTCCGAGCGATCGTAATAAGAAAATCGATTTCAACATCGGCTTTGGCAGCACGTCTGTTGAGGACCTTGTAAAAGGCACCTCTGTGACGGTGACAAGCTCGCTAGCTCCGGGCATGACGTTGAATGCCTATGTGAAGAAGCAGCAATAGGAACATAAAAAAAGCCCAAAGACATGGTCCTTGGGCTTTTTAGCTTTTCGCTCGTTAAGCTTTGCTTACTATGAAGCAGAGCTTTTCTTTTTAGCTTCTTCTTCGATTTGAATTTCTTCGTCAGTTTTGTAAACCAACATCGGAGCGCCGCCATCGTTGATCACGTTTTCATCGATGATCACTTCTTTCACGTTCGTCCTAGAAGGAATGTCGTACATAATATCCAACATTGCCGTCTCAAGAACTCCGCGCAGACCACGGGCACCAGTTTTACGTTTCAAAGCCATCTGTGCCACCGCACGCAATGCTTTTTCAGTAAACTTCAGTTCAACACCTTCATAGCCAAAGAGCTTTTGGTATTGCTTTGTGATCGCATTTTTCGGTCTCACAAGAATATCCATCAAAGCTTCTTCGTCCAATTGACCCAAAACCGCGATCATTGGTAAACGACCGATGAATTCTGGAATCAAACCGAACTTAGACAAGTCATCAGGCTCAACCTTCGCAAGAAGATTCGCGCTTTTTTCTGTCTCTTGTTCAGTGCGGATATCAGCAGCGATACCCATTGTTTTATTAGATGTTCTGTTATCGATGATTTTTTCCAAACCAACGAACGCACCACCCACGATGAACAAGATATTTGTTGTATCCACTTGGATAAACTCTTGTTGTGGATGTTTACGACCACCTTTCGGAGGAAGATTTGCGACAGTACCCTCAAGAATTTTCAAGAGAGCTTGCTGCACACCCTCACCGCTCACGTCACGCGTGATAGATGGGTTTTCAGATTTACGAGAGATCTTGTCGATCTCATCCACGTAGATCACGCCTTTTTGGGCCTTTTCTACGTCGTAGTCTGAAGCTTGAAGAAGATTCAACACAACGTTTTCAACGTCTTCACCGACATAACCTGCTTCCGTCAATGTTGTCGCATCTGCCATTGCAAATGGAACATTGAGGATTTTAGCGATCGTCTGTGCAAGCATTGTCTTACCAGATCCCGTTGGACCGATAAGTAAAATGTTTGATTTTTGCATCTCTACGTCAGCAGATTTTTTACCTTGCGACATTGCGTTCACACGCTTGTAGTGATTGTGAACCGCAACTGCCAGCGTCTTTTTCGCTTGAGTTTGGCCAATTACATAGTCATCAAGGTAAGTTTTGATATCAGACGGTTTTGGAACCTTGAAAGTACCCTTGACCGCTGTCTCTCTATCTTTTTCCTCGTCAATAATATCATTGCAGAGATCGATACACTCATCACAGATGTAGACGCCCGGGCCCGCAATCAGTTTTTTAACTTCTTTTTGGCCTTTACCGCAAAAACTACATCTCAAAGTGCCGTTGGTATCTTTCGTCGTCATCTGTTGTTATCCTTTTTTTGCCTTACGAGATTCTACAACGTGATCTAGAAGTCCGAATTCCTTCGCTTGGTAAGGGTCCATAAAGTTATCCCTTTCCATTTGATCTTTCAAGAATTGGTAGTCTTTACCCGTGTGCGTTTCATAGATACGAGTGAGCTTTTCTTTAGTACGCAGCAATTCTCTTGCATGAATCTCGATATCTGTGACTTGACCCGACAAACCACCTCCTGAAAGAAGAGGTTGATGGATCATGATACGAGTGTTCGGAAGGCTATAACGCTTTCCTTTAGAACCCGCCGTCAAAAGCAGCGAACCCATGCTTGCAGCCATACCCATGCAGTATGTTGCCACGTCGCATTTTACGAATTGCATAATATCGTAGATTGCTAGACCTGCGGAAACACTTCCACCCGGAGAGTTGATGTAGAAATGGATGTCCTTTTCTGGATTATCCACTTCCAAGAATAGAAATTGAGCAATGATGGCGTTGGCCACTTCATCCGTTACTTGTGTTCCGAGGATCACAATACGGTCTTTTAATAGGCGAGAATAGATGTCGTATGATCTTTCGCCCTTAGATGTTTGCTCTATGACGTATGGAATGACTGCCACGCTGACTCCTGTGGTTGGGAAATAAAGTCTTATGCTTTGCTACCTATCGGAATACTCCAACAGGACTTTACGAAAAACCTTTGACCCTCAACACTGCTATGTTACATCTTATTCTGCTTCATAAAGCTTAATAATTTTAAGGGGTTCATATGGCTATCAACTTATTGAATAAAGACATCGATTCACTCACATGCCCGGCTTTGGTCGTGTTTTCTAAATCATCTTCGCAAAAAGAAAAGCTCGCAAAAGTGACTCATTCTGAGCTCAACAAGAAATTTGCTGCTTCAATCGAAGAAAAATCAATTACCGGTAAACATCAGGAATCGGTTACTTTCCGCGAGATCAATCACGCAGGCTTCCGTCACGTGATCGTTATCGGTCTTGGTAAAGAAAATGAAATCACTCACGAATCAGTTCGTCAGTCTGTAGCCTCTGCTTTTGAAGCTGTTAAAGCTTTGAACGTTAAAGAAGCAGCTTTGCACTTTGATGGCATCACAACAGCTAAAAAAGACATCGCAGATTTCATGAAAGCAGTTGTAGAAGGCTTGATCCTGACTTCATACGTTTTTGACGAATTGAAATCGACACCTAAAAAAGATCCTAAAAAACCAAACGAAGAAGTCACGATCCACGTTGCTACTAAACTTGGTAACGACAAGGCCGTTAAAGCTGCTTTCAACGAAGGCGTGATCTTAGCTTCAACTGTTAACTTCTCTCGTCGTCTTGGTGATTTGCCAGGCAACTTGATGACTCCGACAATCCTTGCTGATTCTGCTGTAGAAGCTTCTAAAGGTATCGCAAACTTGAAAGTCACTGTTTGGGATAAGGCACGCATCAAAAAAGAGCGCATGGGAGGTCTTCTTGGCGTTTCTATGGGTTCTGATCAAGAACCACGCTTCATCATCATGGAATACAAAGGCGCGGCAGCTTCTAAAAAACCAGTTTGCTTCGTAGGAAAAGGTCTTACTTTTGACTGCGGTGGTATCAGCATCAAGCCTTCAGCTGGTATGGAAGAAATGAAATATGACATGTGCGGTGGCGCAAACGTTATCGGCACATTGCTTGCGATCGCAAAATTGAAACTAAAAATCAACGCTGTTGGTTTGGTAGCTTCCACTGAAAACTTGGTAAATGGTTCTGCAACTAAACCAGGCGACGTGCACACAGCACGTAACGGTAAAACTTTCGAAGTGAACAATACAGATGCTGAAGGTCGTTTGATCTTGGCGGACGCTTTGTCATACGCAACTGAACTCGAACCACAAGTTATCTGTGATGCTGCGACTTTGACTGGCGCGATGGTTGTTGCTTTGGGTAACACTCACACTGGTTACTTCACTCGCAACTCTGCCTTGAAAAACAAAATTGAAAAAGCAGCTGATGAGTCTGGTGAATGGGTATGGAACATGCCTTTGGTAGACTTCCACGTAAAAGATATGAAGGGCACATTTGCTGACCTTTCTAATATCTCTGCTGGTAAAGGTGCTGGCTCTGCGACTGCGGCGGCGTTCCTTGAACAATTCGTTGGCGAAGGCATCCCTTGGGCTCACTTCGACATCGCGGGAACTGGCTGGGCCGTCGGAAATCGTTTGCCTTACGCTCCTAAAAAAGGTGCTTCTGGCGCGATGATCCGTACGTTCGTTGAGATCGCTAAAGCTCACGCTTAATCGAATCTGAATATATAAAACAAAAAACCCTTGTAGTTTTGCTGCGAGGGTTTTTTATGTCTTAAATTTAGTACGTCTTATGAAAATCTAAAATGTTAGAACCAGAGGATGACCTAGGTAACGAGCGACTTCAGGGCTCTCAACAACCAAAGCTTCGCTGTTTTTATCGTTCGTCAATTTTACTGATTTCAGCAACCAAGTTCTCGGCCAATCTTCAGGAAGATTTGTGAAGCGAACTGTGATCGCATGGCCTTCATTAAATTGAAACTCACCATCGCCAGGTTTCTCACCTAGGATTTTCGCAATCGGAACATACAAAGGATTGATTTTTGTCATATCCGAAGAGAATTCACAACGACCCTCAAGCTCCATCGAAGGTTTATCGCCAGCTACGGAAATTCCCTCAGCCTCAAAGATCAAAGTCACTTTACCAAACTCTTGGCAAGCCAACTTCTTTTCGCCCTTTTCATCAAGGAAAACAAAGTGGCCCAAGCCAATGCCCGCTCCTTCTGAATTCTTTTTCAATTCAAAGCCCGCGATCAATCTTTGCTTAGCAGCGTCCTGAAGTTTCTCTCCGCTAAGATGAGAAAAATCGAAGTTTGTGCGGATCGCTGCGGGATCACGGTTAATTTGAAAGGCATCTGTGGTAGATCTTAGGTAGGAATATCCCACGGCAAAACAGAGAAAAAAGATTCCAAATACACCTGCAAGCTTATGCATACTCAACCCTCTTTATTGCAGGATAACATGCTTTCTATACAGGACCTCTTGTTTTGGGTCCTTACCAGTCTTAGGTCCTAGGGGATTGATTTGGGGAACCTTTACAAAATTCCTCTAAGATCGTCCCGACTTAAGCCCCGGGACACCCTTTCATTTGCAATCCCCCTGTTTAACTTGTTAAACACTCGGAACGACCTGCCTCAGCGGGATAAATCGGAGACCAGACCATGAAAATCTTGTTCGCGTTATTACTGTTAGCAACCGGCGCCACAGCCCATGCAGGCAAAAAATCTTTCTGTGAAACTTCTGGCTTCGTGGTTGGCCATATCTCCTGCCCCTCTGCAAGTTTAGATATCAAAGGAAATCTTCTGACTCGCACAGTGAAATACTCTGTACCGCCCGGCACTCCTCCGCAAAATGGCTGGCCTACAGTCATCATCTATCAGGGTAGCTTTTTCGCAGTGGATTTTGCGCGCAATCAAGGGATGCCTTTTGGTGGCTTCAATGAGATTCGTTTGATCCAAAGTCTTTTGGATCATGGTTTTGCTGTCATTGCACCGCCGGCAATTTCTAGTCTTGCATGGATGACTAATCTTATTGGAGTCACCTATGAAAAATCCGAAGATGACATCTTCATTCAGAACCTTCTTGCCAGCATGACTAGCGGAAGCTTTGGCCCGGTCGATATGAATAAACTTTTTGCGACAGGAATTTCAAGCGGTGGCTACAATACAAGTCGCATGGCTCTTTCATTCCCAGGAGTTTTCAAAGCCTTGGCGATTGAGTCCGCATCTTGGGCCACTTGTGGCGGCCCTCTTTGCGATCTTCCAGAACAACTTCCCGCAGGCCATCCACCAACTTTATTCCTGCATGGCCAGGCGGACATGATTGTTCCTATCAGCACGATGCTGCCTTATCGCAATCTTTTAAGAAAATCTGGCGTTAAAACAGCTCTCGCCGTTGATGCCTTCGCAGGTCATCAATGGCTCGATCAAGCTCCTGAATCCATAACAAAATGGTTCCTGCAATTTAACCGTTAATTTTTCTCATCTCGGGCACAAAAAACTTCAAGCTGCTGATCTAGCTGCACAATGGCCCTCATGTTATGACGGGCCATCATGGCCTTTACTAGGGTACGAATAGCTTCGATCGTCGCGCCCTTCTTACCTAATAAAAGACCTAAATCCTCAGGATTTACGGAAGCAATATAGACTGTGGTTCTTTCACCTTGAGAAAACTCCACATGTGCATCGCCAGGCTTACGAACAATTTTTCTTACCATCTCTTCAAGATAGTTTCTCATGTGAGCACCCGCAGCTTCCGTTTCGGCGAATGCTCTTGCGTTTTCAGACATTCCAACCCCCATGATCTAGAGGATACGGAAATTATATTCGGTGGGTAGTAGAAGAAAATAATAACAAACAGGCTTTGGTAAACCTCGATCTTATCTGAGACTCAAACAACTTCGCGGTTGGAATTACCTATTTCCTATTGGCAAACATAATGGCTATTTCGTTCAATGAAAGAGCATCCGTCGCAATCGAGTACGCCGTGCGATTCGTATCCTTCACGGTCAGAGCATCAGAGAAAATCAAGAACTGAACTGCCAGATGAGCCTCCCCTAAAGCTTTCGACACCAACGGACGGCCGTTAATTTTAACTCCAACCACTTTGGTATTATCAAGAAGGATCGGCTGTGTCGTGTCTACATCCAGTGGCGCGTCTTCCGTTCTATAGTAATAAGAAGTATCCGAAGAGGCCTGTTTCACTTGAACTTCTTGAGTCAGAACATCACCTGGGGCTACGCGAATGACCATCTTACTGTAGATATCACTTGTCATCTCGCCGCGAGCAGTTTGGATAACATGAGACTTAAAGAAATAGGCGTCATCGGTAGCTACCATAATTTTTTGCGCCTGTTTGTTGCGCGTAATATTTTCTAGAAGATAATCAATTCCAGAGATGCGCAAAAGAATCGCGGGACACGTGAAATAAACGCATCCAAAAGCCGCTTTGCCTATGCTGTCGGTCACGCTTGCAGAAGCTGTGTTCTGGAAAAGAAGACCCGCAGAAAATACCGCCAACATCACCTTTTTGTTCAGCATAGAAAACTCCTGTTTTAATTAAGCCGTTCTAAACAGGAATATTTAAAGCAATCCTTATACCCAACAAGAATGGATACAATAACGAGCCAAAAGCCACTCAAATACTATACAGGACCAGCTTTCCGTGAAACAATGAAA
>CAZPYX010000083.1:0-1540 GCA_964590635.1 uncultured Bdellovibrio sp. | reverse complement strand
ACCCCTCAAATCCTCTCTGGGACAGACATTCGTGGAACGACTGATAAAACATTAGACAGTGGGACATCAAAGGGCTCCGTGCCTGCCCTTCCCCGCTTTGAATTTTTTTCCCAAGATTCTTACCTCTTCGCAAAGTTACCAAGTTTTATTGGTAATTATAGGGGTATCCCAAAGGGAACGCGATACAAAATCAACTAAGCCTTTGACTGCATACTGATTAATCATAGTAAAAAGAACATATGTATAAATCATCAGAATTTTTACTTAATGAATTTCAAAGACAAAAAACCCTGATGCCCGCCCTTACAAATTCTCAGTTTGCAAAAAACTTGGGAATTCCGGCCAGCCGTCTGAGCGACTATTTAAACGGTCGGCGAGTGATGACTCTCGCTGTGGCGAAACAAATTATAAAAAATCTTTCGCTCAACGGATCTGATTTTGAACATCTAAAAACTTTGATTGATCTCGACAAAAGCAGCAAAAAAACTCTGCTTCCAGAAACCCAACTGCGCGATGATGAGTTCTCTGTGATCTGCGATTGGTATCATTTTGCAATCATGGCACTGATGACACTAAAGTCATTTCAATCAAACCCTGAGTGGATTGCCGAACGTCTGAACATTCCTCCTGAAGTGGCGCAAGCAGCCACAGACCGCCTGATTCGCCTTGGCTTGGTAGAATTCAAAAATAAAAAACTTGTGGCGACCCGTCGACAACTTGAAACGACTCACAATGTTCCATCCGAATCCCTGCGCCGATCTCACAAACAGTCTTTGCAACAAGTGGTTGATCAGTTAGACAATGTGCCGATGCATTTGCGTGATGTGACTTCGATCACTTTTGCGATCAATCGAAAAAAGATCACAGAGGCTAAGGGCATCATTCGTAAGTTCCGCAGAAAGATGGCGGACTTGATGTCTCAAGGTCCAAAGACCGACGTTTATAATCTTAATATTCAACTCTTCCCAGTTTCGAAGGTAACAAAATAATGAAATTCGTTATTACTCTTGTATTGTTATTTTCCGTTAACTCCTTTGCCAATAACTGGTACGACCGCGGCAATGGTGGATTTGTTCTTCAATGTGCTAATCAAAAACTGCAAGTTCTAGATTTGTATGAGGCCGGAGCACGATTCAATCTTTCTGTTGTTCCTACTCAAGCAACAACTACTGTAGACAAAGTGAAAGAACTGCTTTCTCGCCTTGCGGGAAAAGATCCACAAAGAGCGGAAGTTCTAAATGCGTGGCTTGCAAACTTCTTTAAAGAGCAACAACTTGTTCAGGGTAGCTTTGCTAGAACTCCCGACTTGGGTGCCGTCGTTATTCCTGATGGATGCGAGCTTCAGCAAGTTATCGTTCAACAACAGCCTTCCGTGGTGAATCCATTCAGATATCTGATCAACGCCAAACTTTGGAATCAGTTGGACACCGACAACCAAGCAGCCTTGATTCTTCATGAATTGATCTATCGCGAATTCATTTCAACGCCGTCTCAGGAATTCAGCTCTGAAAGAATTCGTTACTTCAATGCTTTTATTCAC
>CAZPYX010000082.1:0-17774 GCA_964590635.1 uncultured Bdellovibrio sp. | reverse complement strand
AGAAGGTCCTTCAGTGGCAATGCAAGTAGCCAGCACATTTAATAACTTGCTAGATATTATCGCTCCAGCTACAGCTGAGCTTTATCTGTAAGAGAGGTGACTGTATGAAAAAGATTTTAGTTGCTACAACAATCTTGGTTTCCTTAGGTTCGGCCTTCTCTGCATTTGCTGATGACTCTAAACGCTCAGTAAATCCTGGCGAAGATCCAAATGAAGCAATGACTTCTCAAGGAGCTTCAGTGGCTTCTGTAGGCGAGTGTAAAGAGTGTCTAGCGCGTCTTAAGCATATGCGCCTAAGTGATCCTACGGCGGCTCAGCCGTCTTCTAATTCAGGTCAAAACTCAGGTTCTGGCAGCAAGGCAAACGACGCCGTTCAATAGATCTAGACGTCAAAACTGTCTAGTTCCTTTTCACAAGATGAACACAAAAGGGCTCAGGGCAACCTGGGCCCTTTTCTTTTATCGCGATCATACCTTAAATCATTGAAATCAGTCCGTTAGCGCCTCACTTTGAGACGTATCAAGTGGCATGGGCGATGCAATAGCTTCCTATTGAAGATTACTTATACTCAAAGGAGTCCCTATGAAACTTGCTAAAATTCTAATGGCTGCTGTTGTACTTGCGTCTGCTTCTATGTCATTCGCAGAACCAAAATGCGCTCACAAGGATAATGGGTCTTTATTCGCATCAACGAACCCACCTGTAAAAGTTCGTTCAGCGAATGCACCTGCTGCGACATCAAGCTCTAACGGCGCGATCAAATAATTTGAAATATGTCCCCCAAAGGAGAGTGGCTTCCCCCCCCAAATGGTCGCTCTCCTTTCCCTTTTGTCTACTCCCTTATCAGGAGCGGAACAAAATGCGCGCGCGACAGTATCGGCCTTCTCAATCTGAGAAGACACTCTTCTAAGATGTTGATTCGACGTCTTTTCAGTCTCATTGTGATTCAGAAAATCTGGCATGGGCGATGCAATACCCTATTGTGTACGGCGAACAAATGCACACTAGGAGTTCAAAATGAAAATCACCAAAGCAATCATCACAGCAGCAATCCTAACAATCGCTTCAACTTCTTCTGCAGGATCTAAATGTTCGCACATGATGAGTTCACAAGGTAACAGCCTTTTGGCGCATACGGCGGCTGCCCCTGCTTCTACGCAAGGTTCAACGACTGCAACAACGGCAACTCAACAAGCTGTAAAATAATTTCAGCTGATTAGCGAACGGCCTTTTCGTGTGCACCCTCTTGAAATCCATCAACGGTACTAACCACTCCATCTTTCACATGTCCACTCAAATTCTTAATGGCCATAGCGCCACCCGCAGCCGCACTCTGGATCCATTGCGAAACCGTCGAGTGCTGAAGCCATCTGAAAGAATGACTTTCAATTGAAGCTCCACCGACTTTAACTTGCATAAGCACAATCAAAAGACAGGTAAAGGCAAAAGTTTTTAGAACGAACTTAAGTTCTTCCATGGGCTGCATCCCCTTGCTGTGGTAACACTTTTTCTATAATTTTTAAAATTTGATCTTTTGTAAATGGCTTCGTCAGATACTCATCAAAACCAGCATCCTTCGCTCTTTCGATAAGGTCTTCATTGTCGATCGTAGAGCAACCAACGATCTTAATATCAGGCGCGAATTCTTTAATCGCCCGAGCCGTTTCAATGCCGTTCTTTCCAGGCATCACCATATCCATGAAAACTAGATCGGGAAGGGTGGCTTGAGTCAGCTCAACAGCTTCATCGCCGTTCTCAGCCTCTCCAACGCACACGCCACCGGCAGAGGTCACAATATTTTTAATGAGCTCACGAAGGAAAGCGGCATCGTCGACAACAGCAAAACGTATCTTCATCCGGTTCAGTATAGATATTTAAACTGACTTTGGTGAGTGGATTCTAATGACCCCAACGATAGCCTAGGTTCATCAAATACATGGTATTTGTCACACTAACACCCGTCGGAGTAGATCCTGTACTTGGGTCTGGCAAAGAAGCCGGGCCCGTGAATAGATTTCTTTCAGACGTCACGCCCAGACTCCAAATCATCTGACTGTAGCGTGAAAATTTCCATTCGCCGCCAACATCAAATCCAATGCGAATATTCTCATCAACTGATCCGGAACTTACGTTCACGGCTGTTGCAGATTCAGAATGTTGCAATCGAGGAAAGAACATTCCTCCCACAGTCCATGCATAACTTACTGAAGTGGGAAAACGCCCCTTCAAACCTACTCCCAAACCGGAAGATTTAAGACGTGGATGCAAAGTACTGTCGTTAGAAACCTTAAACGCATTGTCGCTATACAAAACAGAGAACTCCAGCGAGTTGGCTTTCCGAGACACGCCAAAGAATTTTCTGAAGTTCAAACCAAGATCCAAGTTCTCATACTTAGTCGAAACTTTCGAATGGTTCGCATCATCAATATCAGCACCGAACGAAAATAAAATCTGTCCACTCAGGCCAATCAAAGGAGTCAACCAGACGTTAGCTTTCAATTTTAAAGCCTCAAAGAAGCTTTGGTATTGCCTAAAGGAATAATTCGAAGACGAGTCGTTATAACCAAGCACCGGAGAGAACTCCACTTCCACTTTGTTATTACGAATGTCATCCGGATGAATCTCTTGACGATAATAATCGTAGACCTTTTCCGCTTTACTAGAGAACAGCGACTCTGCCTGCTCGGAAATACTTGGTTCTTCCGCTTCAGCCGTCGCAACTTCTTTTGCCTTTTGTTCATCGGCCAATTTTTTTTCTAATGCAGACTTATCTTCAAGAACCTTCTTGTCGGCCGCTTGCTTATCTGCCAACTTCTTTGCGTCAGCATCAGCAACAGCTTTTGCTTTTGCCTCTGCCGCCTTTTCAGACGCCAACTGAGAGGGGGTCAACAAGCGAACCTTCATTCCATCCCCATCAGTCACAGGCTTTGAATCCTCATCTACTGACAAAGGTTTTCGCGTCGCCTTCTTATCAGATTTATGAATCTCATACCGGCCCGTAGAGAAGCCTTCTAGACTAGACTGCGCCAGAGCCATGGAGCCGCTGATAAGAATTGCGATAGAAAATGGAACCGAAATTAAAGATTTCATGGTTTTTATTTCGGCTCTCGGTCTGAATTACTTGATGTCAAATTGACGAGTTTTCTCTAGCGAGGCACAATTAAAATATGAAATCATTCCTTCTTAGTTTTAGCGTCGTGTTGTCTGCCATCATCGCACCTCTTCACTTGGCATTGGCCCAAACAAACAACCAGGCAGCCAACCCGTCAATGGGCCAGCCGACTAGTCAAAATACTTATGTCAGCGCGGTCGATCAGGATCTTGCAATTAAATCCATCGTTCTAGTTCCAACAACTGACAATGTTGGCGGCATTTACGCAAAGCCAATCGACGACGAACTTCGCAAGCTTTTGAATGATGACAAGCAATGGTCCTTGAGTGAATTCCCAAAGGATCTAAAAATTAAATCCGAACTTCTTGATGAGCACCCAGAAGATGTAAAAAAGATTCTACAAACGGGAAAATCAGAAGCGATTTTGACTTCGAAACTTATCAAAGGACCCCGTGGAATCTCGATCACGCTGACTCTTTTCGTAGGCCGCGAAGGATTGCCACTTCTTCAAGAAAATATTTCTGACTACAAGGGATTTGAAATTAACGATATCAAATCTCAAGTTGCCAGATTGTTTACAAACTTAAAAAATCGCATGCCATTTCGCGCGACCATCCTGAGCCGTCGTGGTCAGCAAGTAACTCTTAATCTTGGTAGTAACTATGGCTTGAAGCCCGATAGCCGTGTTTCCATCGTGCAAATCATCAAGATCAATCGCCATCCTAAATTGAAATTCATGGTCAGCACAGACAAAGAAGTGCTGGGACGAGTGAAACTTTTCAAAGTAGAACCTTATCTGAGCTTCGGTTATGTTGAACTTGAAAAAGAAAGTGGCGTTATCGGCGTCGGATCCAAAGTGATGCCTGACGAATTCGTGAAGTACTCTCTGCCAGTGACCACTCCATCTGGCAAAGTCATGCAAGACATCACACAACGTCCCGACAAAGACGTGGCCTTCGGTGAAGAGCCTAAGGAATGGGTTCCTGAATCCGCCCCCCAGTTTGGGAAAGTGGAGCTTATGGCGGGTTTTTCTTCCTATACACAAAATGCCAAGCTTCAAAGTGCCGGATCTATCAGTGGAAGCAACAACTTCGCACCTAATATCTTGGTGCGCGGTGAATTATGGCTCAACCCTGAATGGTTCATTGGTTTAAATTTACGTCAGTCTGTCTTTTCGATCGACAATGGTTATGCAGGTTCTTCTCCGGGAAAATTGAATATGGCGATGAGCCAATATGGGGTTAACGGGGGTTATAACTTCCTACTGACCAATGACTTCTTTGGACCAAAGATTCGTTTGAATGCCGGGTTCTCATTAACAGATTTCAAAGTGGACGACAGCACACCCACTGCATTTACATCCATGAAGTACAGTGGCTTCCTTTTGGGAATCGAAGGACAGTTTCCGTTGTCCGATGACTTGCCAATTGATTTAGGCGGTAAGTTTGATCTCTACATCAACCCGAGCTTGAGTGAAAGTAAATCCAGCGGCGGATCTTCCAGCAATTCGATCAACGCGTTTAGCTTCTTTATGGATTATCGCTTAAAAACAAGATTTAAAATTAGAGGCGAGTTGCTGTTTGAAAACTACAGCTCAGATTTCAGCGGAACCGGTCAACGCACCGATCCCGCTTCAAGTATCAGCCACAAGATGACAACTCTTATGGGTGGTATTCAATACCTCTTCTAGATTGTAAGGACTAAATCGAACCGACGTTCAGCATTTGTGTCTGACCGTCCATAACCTTTTCCATAGTTCCTAAAACATCACTCCATTGAGGGTCTTTATTCACATCAAATAGATGTTTGAACAAGGCCTTCAAAGTTGGAACTTCGGCCCAGAAATAACTTTGCAAACCTTGAGTGATGACATCAATTTTGCCTCGAGATTTTTTCGATTCAAACAACGACAAATAGTAAGAATAACTAGAGCAAGAGTCGAAGAAGAAATTCTGTCTTTTCTTCGGATCAAAATTAATCTTGCCCGCTTTTTCCTCTAACGAAGCAATATCTAAATTTCCACCCAAACCAGAGTGGCCGTTGTAAACTACAACGTCCGCTTTTTCGAGAGCGTTCTTAAAGAATTTCGCAAAAGTCACATTCTTAGAAGCAATTTCCGTATCTGCAAGAAGACGGGTGATACGAATTTGAATAACCTTACCCTCTTTTGACTTTACGCTTTTTGTGAACTGTATCACCGGGAGAGTTTTATATCAGGCCAAATCCTTTTGCTAAAAGCCAAGGCTAAAAAGCCACTTATTGGTTTCTTCAAAATTTTGACGACCAAGATCTTCGCTGTCTGTGGCGCTTTCAGAAAAACCATTGATAGTAGCAATATCAAAAAGATCCCCGTTGCCATTATCACCACGAAGAGCATCTAATCCCGCCGAAATATCTTTAACTTCAGCCGTCGGCGCAATTTTAATAACCACTTCATGAGCCATAGGCTCTTTCCTTAAGAAGTCACAGCCCTTGCGATATGGATCATAGAAATACCAGAAGTCGCCGACCGTGTTGTAGTGCTCATCTGTACATTTCTCTGCATAGAAATTATCAAGGTCATAGGGCAAAGAGATATGCCATTCCTTTTGCTGGATAAGATCCACAGCAGCCAACTTGTTAACAAGAAGCAAACCATTCACTTTGTAACTGATAGTACGAACACCTTTAGAACGACGATCCGATAAAATCTGGTACATCATCGGCATCTTCGGAGCGCCCATACCTAAAGTTTGCGCATCAATTCTGAATTGAGATGTCACTGTAGGAGACTGGAAATATCCAAAGAGATGTTGCGCATGACTGTCTGACAAACTGACAGCATCACCTGCTTGCGAAGTTTGAAACTCCGCTTGGTAAGAAAATCGAACTTCTTTTGAAGATGGCGAAAGAACGCCGGCGAAGCTTTGAGTGGAAAGCAATAACGAAATCAGAATCACAAATCTCACGTAAAACCCCCAGATTTACAAATAGAAGCCGATTTATAGGCGAGTCCGCAAAATTTCGCAAATTTCCAAAAGCTAATAGAGGTAAGGTCTCATAAAATTGAGAAGAGAATCCTCCCCTGGGCGCACCAGGGAATATTTCTATTAGGCGATCAAATTTAGAACAAAAAAAGGCCCGGGATTTTACTCCCAGGCCTTCGATCTGCAATTTTTTATTCAGCAGCTTGGCGGGCGCCAGATTACATCATATCGCCCATGCCACCCATACCGCCCATGCCGTGGCCGCCGCCAGCTGGCATAGCAGTTTCTTTCTTCGGTGCTTCAGCGATCATAGTCTCTGTAGTAAGCATCAAGGAAGAAACAGAAGCTGCATTCGTCAAAGCGCAACGAACAACTTTAACAGGATCGATAACACCGTCTTTGATCAAGTCAGTGTATTCGTCAGAGTAAGCATTGAAGCCCCAAGAAATTGATTTGTTTTGAAGGATACGATCCAAAACAATCGCGCCATCCAAACCAGCGTTAGCCGCGATTTGACGGATAGGCTCTTCGCAAGCACGTTTGATGATGATTGCGCCGAATTGCTCTTCTTCAGAGAATTTAGTTTTATCAACTTTAGTAGAAGCGCGAAGCAAAGCAGTACCACCACCAGCAACGATACCTTCTTCAACAGCTGCGCGAGTCGCATTCAAAGCGTCTTCTACGCGGTGTTTTTTCTCTTTCATCTCAACTTCAGAAGGAGCACCAACGTGGATAACAGCTACGCCGCCAGCCAATTTAGCCAAACGCTCTTTCAATTTTTCTTTATCATAGTCAGAAGAAGTTTCTTCGATTTGAGCTTTGATAGCGTTAACACGTGCAGTGATGTCAGCTTTTTTACCAGCGCCATCAATGACAGTTGTGTTGTCTTTGTCTACAACGATACGTTTTGCAACACCAAGATCAGCTACAGTAGCTTGCTCAAGTTTCAAACCGATATCTTCAGAGATCACTTTTGCGCCAGTCAAGATAGCGATGTCTTCAAGCATAGCTTTACGACGGTCACCGAAGCCAGGAGCTTTAACAGCACAGATATGAAGAGTGCCGCGAAGTTTATTAACTACCAAAGTAGCCAATGCTTCACCTTCAACGTCTTCAGCGATGATCAACAATTGACGACCTTGCTTAGCAACGCCTTCAAGAATTGAAATCATGTCTTTCATAGAAGAGATTTTTTTGTCGTAAACAAGAACGTAAGCATTTTCAAGAACTGCTTCCATTCTTTCTGCGTTAGTTACGAAGTATGGAGACAAGTAACCACGGTCGAATTGCATACCTTCTACAACTGTAACTTCAGTTTTAGCAGTTTTAGATTCTTCGATAGTGATAACGCCTTCTTTACCAACTTTGTCCATAGCGTCTGCCAACATTTGACCGATTTCTTTGTCATTGTTTGCAGAGATAGAACCAACTTGAGCAACTTCGTTCGAACCTTTTACAGGTTTCGCCATAGTTTTCAATTCGTCGATAACGATCGCTACTGCTTTGTCGATACCACGTTTGATAGACATTGGGTTGTGACCTGCAGAAACTAGTTTAGCACCTTCGCGGTAGATCGCTTGAGCCAAAACAGTTGCAGTTGTTGTACCGTCACCAGCTTCGTCATTGGTTTTAGAAGCAACTTCTTTAACCATTTGCGCGCCCATGTTTTCGAATTTGTTTTCCAATTCGATTTCTTTGGCAACAGTCACACCGTCTTTAGTGATCAATGGTGAACCGAAAGATTTATCGATAACAACGTTACGACCTTTAGGTCCCAAAGTTACTTTTACTGCGTTCGCAAGAGTGTTCACACCTTTCAAGATGTGAGCGCGAGCGTCTTCTGAGAAAATTAATACTTTAGACATGATTTACTCCACCTGATTCACTCCGACTTCGTCGGAGTAGATAAGTTATTTATTAATTCAAGTTAAACATACTCCGACGAAGTCGGAGTACAGACAGACCTAGTTGAATACGCCCAAGATATCTTCTTCGCGCATCATCAAGTATTCAGCGCCTTCAAGTTTCAATTCAGTACCTGCGTATTTGCTGAAAAGAACTTTGTCGCCAACTTTAACTTCCAACGGAAGAACTTTTCCGTCTTCAGTAATACGACCTTTACCAGTCGCGATGATTTCACCTTTTTGTGGTTTTTCTTTTGCTGTATCAGGGATGAAAAGACCGCCAGCGGTTTTTTCTTCTTCCGCCATTCTGCGAACTAGAATTCTGTCGTGAAGGGGACGAACGCCGATTTCACTCTTAGCCATGGTATATGCCTCCGTTAGTTTTATAACGGAGTTAATATGAATTGCCTGTGATAAGAGTCAAGGTGGGACGCCCAATAAATTTTAAGGTTGAGGTCCTAATGCTGAGCGTAAATAAGAGGTTATTTTGAGGACTATTTAACCGGGTCTTTTGCCACGTTAGTCGCACTGGCAGGCAAATCCGCGGCATGGGCACCGAATACGGAATTAGCATAAGCCGTCATCAACTCAGCCACTTCATCTGGAGACAACTTGCCAGCAACTTCTTGAAAAGCTGCCTTCTTGTTTTGCACCTTAGTAAGGTAACCAACGAAATAATCTGTAACAGTTAAATCATTTGCAACGTCTAGATCGTACTGCTCTTCACGCAGGTTTTTTTCAAGTTTTTCAAGAGCTAAATCTCGGGAAGCCACAGCCTCAAGACCACGGGTTTTTCCTAAATTTGGATCTACTCCCTGGGCAATCGCACGACCTTGCTTACGAGACTCAATTTGGGTTTTAAGATTAGTGACTTTACCTTGAGCATCGATGACCAATTCATGTTTCCACTCGCGGTAGCTTTTTACGTGGGGTGCAGCGGATGCAACTGCAACGGCAGGCTTCACTTGCACGACCGAAACTGCGGCGGCCTGGGCTTGCGCTTTTACGGTGATCGCGGTCAACGCAAGGAATGCGATCAAAGGCAGTTGCTTTAACGGGTTCATTAGGTCCTCCAACAGACGTCAGCTATTCGGAGCATTGTGTTACAAACCCTGTGCCTACCTAAAGATGGATCAATTGCAATATATAAGACTTAACAATATTTAGAGGCCCATTTGTGTCAGTTTGAGGCGCTCATGGTCCCATGGGAGGATGCACAGAAAGGGACATCAAAGTTCCCCGCAACCTCGGTACGACCTACGTTTCCGGCACTAAAATTACCCTGAACGGAACCCGTAACTCTGCCATTTTTGATGCTATCAACACGAATCGCACCCTTGCTTGCGACCATGTTGTTTCGATAATTCGCGCTCTCTGTAAGGTCAGAGAAAATGATGGTTGGAATTAAATTGAAAGGATCGCTCGGATCAATATTTCCGACCCCTACTTTATTCTCAGAATAGAGGCGAATCTGAAACGTCGAACCGAAATACTGATTGCATGGATCTGGATAACTTTGATTCCAAAGTTTGATTTCTAAATAGATCTTTCCATTACGTTTAAATAGAGAAGCTCTACCCTCTGCAAACTTCCAAGCGCGCCCGTTCACGGCACCTTCTGCGACATTCTCAAAAACCGGTTTTTCAGAAGTCGGAGGGGGTACCGGAGGTTGCGCCACCGGGTTCGAGTAGTCCGATGCTTGACAAGCAAGCAAAGAACAAAAAGCAAAAGATATAAGACATTTAGCAACGTACTTAGAGTATTTCATCTAATAGGAATCCTATCCAAACGCACCCTCATGGACAAGTTGTATTAATAAAGTAACTGCTCTTTCGTTTAGGCTTTCATTTCATTTTGTTCCCGGCAATAGGGGAACATCACACCGACAAAGATAAAACCAGACCTGAAAGCTCTCTTAACCAAATTGAGACACTGCTGATTTTTCATCTGCTGAAAAATCAGCAATTGCCAAGTTTTCAGCAAAATTTCTACGTCTCATCGCTGACTTACGCTGTTTTTTCCCTGGCTCCATCTTCGCAATAGTTCCAAGTGTGAGCATGTTTGGATCGCTCATTAATCCAAGGAGGATTGTATGAATAAAGTATTGAGTCTTCTGGCAATTGCCGTGGCCTTAGCTTGCGGAGCCTGTGCTCCAGCAGCTGGAACATCCAGTGGAAGCACTTCCAATGATCAAGTGTTTCCATCAAGTCTTCAATTTCAACAACCAGAAGGAGTGAAATAGTTATGAAATACATAATCAAAAAACTCATTATTTTAGGCATCGCTTCTGTTATCAGTAACGTCGCTTTTTCAGCGGCTCCAACGGCCGACAACTATCGTGGTGTGGTTCGTGGTGTCTTGTCAAAGTTTGATCGTGACTATTCCGATTTGAATCCTCAAGGGGAGCCAAGTCCAGGAGCACTGAAGATTGTTGAAAAGTTTCTGTCTGTTTTCAACTCAATGAAAATCGCCAAAGCTGGGGAATACCATTTTTTCTTCCCCGAAGACTCGCCCTTAGCATCTTGTAATGTGGCTTCGCAGAACTGTCAGGAAACGAAAATTCTTGTGCGCGAGAGCATTCACCAGAATGATTCAACACTGTTCGATGTTCAGACTGCTTTCACTTGGGATATCGTCGTGTGGTCTAACTCTGGCAACGGCTTTGCAAAATTTTTGCAAGGAACCTACACCCCTGTCATCGGGACAGCGGGCAAGGCAAATCTCACTGTGATCTCTTGCAGTGGTTGTTCGACGGTGGGTCACTCGCAAATTGAATGGGATGGAACGGGCGTGTTTTATCACCTTCGATCGAAGATGTACGACACACGTATGAGTAATAATCCGGAAGTTTACGCTGGCGTGAGGGTTGATGCTGTTTACTCTCCATTAAGCGGAGATATGAAGTTAGCAATCTCGGCAACGAATGTCTGCGATTCACAAAGTGTTGGCGATTCTATTTGTGGAATCAACGGCAATAACGATCACAGCACAGGATACGCCGCGATCCTTCACGCGAACACTGTCACTGGTAACGTTTATGTACAGGGTGTACAAGGTGCCAATAACAGCGTGATCGTTCCAAGCCAGGATGCCATGTGCTTACTTGCTAACGGAACTGAAGATGTCGCGGCCGCAGCCTGCCAGCATGATGGTATCGACAACTTCAACGGGATGACGGCTTATGCGCCCAACGACGCTCCTTCCTCATTCATGGCATCAGGAAGTCCTTGGCCTTTAGCTGAAATCACAGACAACCCGCCATTCTAAAAAGGTTTCAAAAAGAGGGAGTCTTCGGACTCCCTCTTTAATGATTTTCGATCCCAGACTCGACTCTTCTTTCGGCACGACCTTCGCCTGATTTGCCAGAGTTTGTGCCCATTGGAAAATTCTCTGGCATAATAACGACTTATTATCTGGAGATAATTTATTTCATGAGCAAGAACTCTATTTTTATCCTCGTGGCACTCGGAGCTCTCTTCGCAGCAGTGCTTTCCTCTTGTGAAAAGGTCACAAAAAATTCGCCGTCGCCGTCTCCAGCTCTGGCTCCCACGAAACCTATTGAAGTAACAACTTCAAACCCACCATCAACCGCCGAAGTAGCTCCGACAGTCATCGCAAATTTAGCGAAATTTAAAAACCTTGTCAGCTTCCGTAGAGCTCAGGACTTAGCTTGGAATGATGTGAAAGGTCTGGTGCCCTTTTATCGACAAGATGCAATTCACACATTGGCTGATTCTGAGGCCTTGATTAGTTATGCTTCTGGCAGTGAAATTTCGATGAAAGAAAATACCTATCTTATCATTGACGAGCCTTCGAAAAATGATGGCGGTCCGCGAATTGATCGAGCTGTCATGCGTGACGGTAAATTAGAGGGCGAAACCTCTGGTGAGATGTGGATCTTAACTTCGGCAGCTTTAGTTAAACTTAAAGCCAAAGAGAAAATTCACACTGCCAAGATAAAAATTCAAATTAAGGAAAAGGCCACATTAGATCTCCAGCTAAAATCTGGAGACGGCGAAGTATTAATCGCTCAAGCAGATAAAGGACAAGCAAGCAAAGCCCCCCAAGAAGCTCGCTCTATTCACTTGAAAGAAAATAAGAGTGTTTCAATTTCTTTAAAAGAGACGACCTCGGAAACCTTCGGCTATAAAACAGAGTCCACAGATTGGCTAGAGACCGTGAAGGTCATCAAAGAGGCTCTACAGAATTCTCCACAACCCCCGCCAAAAGAAGAAGTCAAAAAAGAAACAGCTCCCTTCTTGCAAATTGAATCCCCTGCAAATAAAGCCCACACTAATGAAGCCTCAATTATTTTCTCTGGAAATGCTGGGCCGACAGGGGCTCAGCTTAAAATCAATGGCAAAAGTTGTAGTATCAACGCGACCTCTCACTTTTCTTGCGAAGCTTCTTTGGATCTTGGTTTAAATCTTTTTGTTCTGCAGCTAACCAGCCCCGAAGGAAAAACTATTTTCCAAAAATGGATGCAAACAAGGACCTCGCAATGATGACCCATCTTCGCAGTAAAATTATTGCACTTGTTTTATTTTCGGTTCTGCTTGCCGTGGCTGGAACCGTATTCGTGACCACCAAGAATATTCTTGAAGACAAGCGGAACTATATCACCGACGTCAACTCAGTTGCATCGGCTCATGCCTCAAAACTTCTAGGTCAAATATTGTCGAATTATGAAAACGAATTCGAACATCTCAATGACTTATTGGCTCGCCCCGATCGAGCATTTTCAGATCGCCTGGGCAAAATAGCTAATCTTGAGCAAGTCCGCATTTATGATTTAAAAAACAACTTACTTCTCTCTGCCGGTCGTCAGAATAAATCAGATGACTCGTATTGGATCGAAAAAGCCGTCAGAGAGTTTCAAGAGAAACAAAAGTCTCTTTTTAAAACTCCCTCCGACAAATCATTTCTTTTTGTCACTAAAGTCAATAATCACATCTATGCCGCGATCTTTGATAATCGCAGTTTGTTGTCAGGTTTTAATCTGGCAAACGCTGTGAGCGTCTCATTGATCAATGCCGATGGTGAGGTGTTGGTAGAAAACAAAGTAACTTCTATCTGGAATGACTCTGCCGTAAAATCTTTTGCGCAGCAATTTTTCACTAATCATCAAAACCAACCCGTTTGGGCACAACTTCTAAACATTGGTGAAGGACAGAAAATTCTTGTAGCCATGAGTCCCTTAGAACAATTTCCCAAAAATGGGGTTATGGTTCTTGTTCCTGATGCACAATCGGCTCATTTGGCTTCTCAAATTACGCGCAACTCGCTGCCATTTGTTTTTGGGATTTTAATTTTTGTCTCTTTGCTGACTTTATTATTCTCTTCACGTCTAACTAGGTCTCTTGAAAATTTGACCAAAGCCACTTCACTTATTTCCACAGGTAACTGGGATGTGCAATTCCGTTCTCAATCTCGCGACGAGGTAGGGCAGCTTGTAAAATCCTTTAAAAAAATGGCCAAAGAACTCAAACTGCGCGAAGAAGATTTACAGAAGGCCCACGAAAATCTTTTGCGCTCAGAAAAACTAGCCTCTTTAGGTCAGTTCAGTGCCGGTATTGCACATGAAATTAAAAATCCACTGACTTCCATTTTAACCTACGCTCAGCTGATCGAAAGAAAGTTAGGGAAAGAGTCCGGGGTCGATTCTCAGAATGCTCACTCTCCAGGCCAATTTGCCAAAAATATCGTTGAGGAAACTCTTCGCGCGAATCGCATCGTCACGGATTTGTTAACCTTTGCCCGACAAAAGCCTCCAACAAGGATACCGCAAAACTTGCTTCCACTTGTCGAAAATACTTTGGCCATAATAAATCCTCAGCTTGAAAATGACCATATTACCTTATCACGACACTATGACGCTCACACACCGATCATCGCAGCAGTTGATGCCGATCAAGTTCAGCAAGTTCTCAGCAATCTTATTTTAAATGCTCTACAAGCCATGGAGAATCAGTCGGCGGGAAAAAGGGAAATCGCCGTCAACTTAGAACAAAAAAGCAACGAGGCCGTTATAACGATCAAAGATTCGGGACCAGGAATCTCTTCAGAAAATTTAGGAAAAATTTTCGAGCCCTTTTTTTCAACGAAAGCCACAGGGAAGGGGACCGGGCTAGGCCTTTCCATGTGCCACGGAATTATTCAACAGCATGCAGGACAGATTTCAGCATCGTCACAGGTCGGAGAGGGAGCCACTTTTGAAATTCGACTTCCTTTGGCTTAATTCTATTTTCCTATTGCTGGGAGTCCTTTCGTCCCCCGCATTTGCAGGAGTCAAAAATGTCTGCCAGGCCCCCGTACTTATTTCGGGAACACTGAAACCCATGACCCTAGCTGTTAATGGCCAGAAAATCTTAAACCTCGAAAGCGAAGACACTTCGATCTTCATCAATGGTCATGAAGTGATGTCAGAGAAGCAGGATTCTCATCGAACCATCTTTTACAAAATCACTGAAAGTCACCTTGAGATTAAAGATTCGCACCAAAAAATCCTCGTAACCATGGAATTGCCTAGTCTGCAAAAATTTGAAAGCAAAAAGAACAACTTCCTTGCAACAGTCTTTCCGGCAAACTCCTTACTCAAATTGGATGACGAAGTTGTGCCCGGTGATTCGGAAGATCGCTCGGTGTTCGTTACGACTGATGAACACAGTCCTTGGTTTCAAAACGATCACACTTTGACTGTCATGGATCCCGCGACCAAAGTGGAAAGAGTCTATGTCATCGAAGTTTTTTACGATATCCCGAATCGACGAATTCAAAGGCTAGGACTTGAGATTGGCGATACTCCCATCTCCGATCCCAATCTGCAATTTGGAGTTGGAGCATTTTATGATTATATTTTTGCGAATCATTTTCTAGTCGGTGGCAGGATTTCTTTACCGTGGCCAAAGAGCAGATTTTATGAACCTCAAGACGGTTATATCCTTCAAGTTCGTACTGGATATCAAATATTTCGCAAATCCAACGCTCTTCATTCCGCAGTGTGGCTCGAAGCTGGCGCCGGGATTGAGAACGTCTCCTATCAAGAATACAACAATTCTTCATCAGGCCCTCAGACCTTCAACAAAGCAGTTCCATTTTTCTATTTATACACGCAGCCTCTGGTGATTGATAAAATCCAGCTGGGCTTTTCAATGCAAGGGGGTCCTCGAGCCGCTCAAGGGGTGCCCAATTTTATTAATACATTGATGGCAATTTATGAGTGGTAAGTCTGCTCTAGGCTGCAAATTTTTTTAATTTATATTGAAGAGTTCCGCGTGTGATTTTTAAAATTTGTGCCGCTTGAGTTTGATTGTTCTCGGCCTGAGACATTGCTTCTTCAATCAACTTTTTTTCAAGTTGCTCTAAATTTTCATCAAGCCCCAAGGACAACTTTGTAGGTCCATTCAAAAAACCAGTTAAAGACACAACATTCTGATTCTGAGAACCAATCACTTCGGGTGGCAACAAAGAGGTTGGCACAACTCCCTGACGGGGCCCCAGCACCGCAAGACGCTCTAAAATATTTTGCAGCTCACGAATATTCCCCGGATAAGAATAGGCCTCTAGAGCTTGCACCAACTCGGGAGAAAGCTGCGCCTTCGAATTTGAAGTCACGCGAGCTTTTTGCCAGAAAAATTCTATCATCTCAGGTAGATCTTCTTTGCGCTCCACTAAAGAGCTCAATTGAAAACTTAAAACATTGAGCCTGAAGAATAAGTCTTCGCGAAAGCGACCATCTTGGGTCATTGCCTTCAAGTCCCGATGTGTAGCCGCAACAACGCGCACTTCGGATTTGATTGTTTTCAGTCCTCCTAGACGAGAAAATTCTTTCTCTTGAAGGACACGCAAAAGCTTTGCCTGTAATGGCAACGACAACTCACCAATTTCGTCAAGAAACAATGTGCCACCACGAGCTAATTCAAATTTTCCCGGTTTTGAGGATACGGCTCCAGTGAATGCACCCTTTTCGTGACCGAAAAGTTCTGACTCAATCAGATTTTCATTAAGACTTGCGCAGTTAATTCCTACGAATGGCATATCTGCCCGAGAGCTAGTTTCATGAATGGATTTCGCCATCACTTCTTTACCGGTACCACTCGGTCCCAGCAACAATACTGGTGCTGGGGCATCGGCCACTTTATCAATGAAGGCTTTGGTATTTTGAACACTGACTGACTTTCCAATCAGACGAGTGGTGTTCTTTTGAATTTCTTTTTCTGCTGTGGCACGGGCTCGCCATTTGCGAACTTCAAAAACTCTTTGCACCCGGTGTTCGAATTCAGAAATTTCGATGGGCTTTAGAAAATAATCATCGGCACCAAGTTGGATCGCTTGGACCGCTTGGTTAACGCCTCCAAAGGCCGTCATCAACATGAAAGAAGTTTCCGGCGAGATCTCCTTCGCCTTTTTGATAAATTCAAGTCCGGTCAATCCTGGCATCTGATGATCCGTGATGATCAAGTCAAAGCTGCTCTTTTTCAAAAGCTCCAAGGCTGCAATACCGTTTTCACAGGTCTGCACCTGATAGGTTCCAGAAAGAACCGCAGCCAGGGAGTTTCGTAAGTGGATTTCATCGTCGACGATAAGAATCTGCATATAGGTTCTTTTCGTCTTTTTTCGAAAGAAGCTAAAATAAGATTAAACGAGACCTTAGAAGTGTTTAAGCACTGAATTTCGTAGAGTTTTTTTAGGATTAAAATAAAAAAACCCCAAGAATTACTTGGGGTTATAAATAAAAACCAAAATAAATGGCTCAGGAGGAGGGACTCGAACCCCCGACCCAGCGGTTAACAGCCGCTTGCTCTACCGACTGAGCTACTCCTGAACATCGGTGAGAAACTAAATTAGTGGTTCAGGTCTTTCTTGTCAAACATAAATCTGGTAGAAATCCAGGCAGATTTTAATGTGAATCAGTCCCGATTGAACGCTGCAGTGCTTTTTCAAGCATTGGCGAGGTGAAAGGCAAGCCTTGAACTCTAAATAAACTGCCATCTTTAGACTGCTCTAAGACCTTTTCTTCCTTTTCTGAACCTCGCGCGACCAATCGGCGCACAAAGACAGCTTGGTCCAACTTATCAGCAGTGACCCCACCAATCATGGTCTCACAGAGGGAACTAATCTCTAAGGAATTCTCGAGGGTCTTTTGAATACCTCCCTCGTTGTTCAGAATTTCTATTTTAGATGTCTTTCCAGAACACCAATTCAATGGGCGCAAATCATTTCCCAGCAATAACGAGATCGCACTGTCTGGATTTTTGGAAGTTTTTGCGAAATCGGGGGACTTCAAGACTTTGATTCCATAGATAACGACCCCTAAGGCCACCAACATCATCGCCACTTTCAATATTAATTTGATATTCACGCTTCCCCCAATCTGATCACAACGATTGTGATCCGAAGAGGTCGAGGTTGCCAAAGAATATTCTTCGTCGATCGCAAAACACGAAGGAACGCAAATGGAAGAACTGCTCTTCGAACAGGGTAATGTAACTATTCGTTTTTATGGATTATTTTAGAGAAAAAATGGTGCACTCGAGAGGATTCGAACCTCTGACCACTTGATTCGTAGTCAAGTACTCTATCCAGCTGAGCTACGAGTGCACTGTGAAAGAGAAGTATTTCTAAGCTGTGGCCAGCGAAAAATCAAGCATTCTTCCCAAAAATTGCAAAAAGCACCAGGCCAAACCCTTGCTTTGGGGGCCCCGATATGGCACCTTGAACCCCTAGTCGCTTTATATCGACCGCGGGAAGGTGGGTGAGTGGCTGAAACCAAGCGTTTGCTAAACGCTCGTA
>CAZPYX010000081.1:1319-17830 GCA_964590635.1 uncultured Bdellovibrio sp. | reverse complement strand
TTGCCTTTAACATCTTTGCCAGTGAAGTTTTCTGGTTTACCAAGACCGCAATCAACCAATGTGTTTGTTTCGCCTTTAAGAACTTCGCGAGCACCTTGGAAAGTTGCAGAGTTAACTTTTGCAGATTTTTGTCCAACAGACAAAACTACAGATGACTCACGACCAGTACCTTGCGGAACAGACGAAACTACATCAACACCAGGAGCTACGATTGCAAGCTCTTTACCGAATTGAGAGAAGTCAGCTTTTTTCATAGTGTTGTCAACTGCACCAACTGCAATTACAGTCGGAAGAGCTGCTGGGTAAGAAACTTTGTTTGAACCGTCGTTACCAGAAGCCGCAACTACAGTAACACCAGCTTTGTCAGCTTTAGCAACTGCATCTCTTTCTGCAGGAGTCGACATAGCGCCACCCAAAGACATAGAGATAACGTCAACTTTTTGAGTAATACCCCAGTTGATACCAGAAGCGATAGCGATGTTTGAGCAACCTTGCTCAGAACATACTCGGCCCATCAGAAGTTTAGCTTTTGGAGCAACGCCTGTGAAACCAGAAGAATCCATTACACCAGCAATTGTACCAGAAACATGTGAACCGTGACCAACATGGTCAGTTACATCGCTACCAGTGCTGTCGCCTGTGAAGTCTTTTCCTTGCTCGTAGTTAGCTTTCAAAGAAGGATGGTTGAAATCGATACCAGTGTCTAGAACTAGAACACGAGCACCCGCACCTTGTTTAGATACTGCCCAAGCTTGTGGAGCTTTAACAGCCAAGATACCCCATGGAGTTTTAGCTCCTGGAACTTGTTGTACTGGAGTTGTAGGAGCCGGAGCTGCCAACCATCCAGCAACTGGACGTGGAGCTTCGTGGAATACTTCTTTTTCTACGTATGCAACTGATGGATCAGCTTGCAATTTAGAAATCTCGCTCTCATCTTTCGCGTTAACGATCAATGTGTTGAGGTTTTCCAAAGAAGCTTCAACTTGGCCATCAACATTCGCCAAAGAAGATTTGATGCCAGAGCCCTTCAAAGCATAAGCACCGTTTGTTCTGTAAGCCATGTGAGCAGCTTTGAACGTTTGTTGATCTTTCATGATCACGATCACACGTTGGCTCGCTTGAGCTGACGTTGCTAGCAATACTGACAGGATAAGTGAAAACACATTAAGTTTCATTATTAGGTCCCCCCTAATTCCATGGACTCCACCCTATAGGAGTCCTTATGGAGAAGGAGTTCATTTCACCTTGGATTTTTTATCAAGTACTCTTTTGGAACCACCTGAAAATAATTTTTAGCTGTGAAATCTTAAAAAACCTGTCTTGGCGCCGCGGTTCCAAATTGGAACTTCAGTTCAAAAATAGAACCAGTTCAGAGCCTTGTATAAGAAATGCTTATAGATGCTATGATTTTAACCCGTTATAGCTGCTTAAAATTAATTCATTGTAAATGACGCATCGCAAGTGCTGCTGAGAGCGATTTAAGTGTCATTTCACTGTGATCTTACTGTGATTTGCCAAATCTTAACGAATGAACCTTACTGCTGAAAAAGGCTGCAGTAGCGGTTTCTACTTCAGTCGCAAACGCAGCTTCACGACAGTGAAAAACATCTCCAGACTGTCTCTGAACATGCGCACATGGGAAGCCTCTTGATGACTCCAACGAATGGGAGATTCTAAAATTCGTTTTTTATTCTTCTGCATTTGCAGAATCAGCTCTACATCCCAAGCAAAACGATCGACACTGAGCTTCGACAGAATATTTTTTCGAAAGCCGTCGTCATTACGCACTAATTTGAAACCACATTGTGTATCTTGATAAGGAAGACTCACCAGACTTTTAAGTATCTTATTAAATGTCTTTCCCATGCTTTGGCGAATCCAATGTTGGCGAACAGTGATTTCACTTTGTGGAAGAGCCCGCGATCCCATCACCAAATCAAAGTTCTCGCAAAGCATCGCAAACTTATTCACCTCTTCCCAGGGAGTCGCCATGTCAGCATCGGCAATTAAAATCCACGCCCCTTGCGCTTCTTTCATTCCTTCACGAACCGCTGCGCCTTTTCCTTGATTCTGCGGAAGGTTCACAAGTTTTAACAGAGGCCATTTCTGCGCGAGCTCATTTACAAACCGAGCCGTTCCATCCAAGGAGCCATCATTACTGATCAACACCTCACGCAAGCTCCATTCCAAAGACTTCGCAGTGAAAAGCTGTTGCAAGACTTCCAATGTTTGTGGAAGACGACCTTCTTCATTGTAAGCAGGAATAACAATGGACAGTTCCTTCATTAATGACCGTGTCCTTCAGATGAAGCCTTAGCTACCGTTGAGCCCACTGGCAAAAGGAAGCTCAATGGATGCTGAATCAAACGCTTCATCACAGCTTTGCGAATCGCTCGACGCTGAGGTGTCTGCAAGCTGCGAGCACGAATCGCCACCCATAAAGCCATGCCAAAACTGACCGTCACATTTAAGACTCCGATAAAAATCACACCGATCACCGCTCGCCAAAATTCAGCGGTCTTCATGTATTCAGCACCCATCACTGCGATCGCTCCACCCATGGTTCCAGAAGACAATGTCACGTGACGCACATCCAAAGGAATACCAATAAAATGCAGAACCTGTGGAGTCATCCCCAACAGAACTCCTAAAACTGTATTCCCCAGAAGACCGGAAATATTTTTCTCGAAGAACACCGCAATACGACGCGCGTTCATTTTCCCAAATACTGTTCTAAGTGTCGGACTGCGCGCCAAGGTTTTTCTTAAAGAATAAAGAGCAAACCAATTGTCTCCCCACCCCGCTGCCAAACTTGAAAGCCACAAAAGAATTCCCGTAAAGGCCGCATATAAAAGAGCCGGTCCAAAAATATCCACGGCTTCGAAAGCATGGTGGGCTGTTTCGTGGGACATGATATGACGGCCAAAGGTGAAGAAAAACAATGTATCTATTAATAGTGTCACAGGAATAACCATCATGACATTTCCAGTAACTGCAGCCACCTGCGAACGAATCAGATGAGCAATTTCGTCGACAAGACTTTCCATGCCCTCTTCACTTCCCACGTCCTGCATCTTTTCCGCCAAAGCGGGGGCTGTCATCGCTGGTTGTTTGGTCCCTAACGTAAATCCTGCCAAGTGAATAGCGCAAAAACTTAAAGCATAATTTAAAGAAGCAAAAACACCTTCAACAAAGCTTGAAAGACCTAACGCCAGAATTCCCGTTTTCAAATAGACCGTCACCGCCGTGATTGCACCACCACCGGCGGCCGCGCTCACCATCCTGCGATATTCTTCTTTAGTTCGAGTGATATAATGCTCACCCGTTTCAGCCGCACGCTCGACCACTTTGCGAGCCAACAAGCTGACATTTTGAGAAACCAAAGAGCCAATACTGCGCAGCTCTTGATTTTCCTCTACAAGGGTCGCCAAGAAATGAGTCACCTTTTTTGAATCTAATTTTTCGGTGATCAGAATTTCAACTAAGCTATCAACGCGCTTCAGATAGGCCTGAATTCTGGCGATTTGGAAAACCAAATTAATGCTCACGCCGTATTCGTCCAGATGTTTATGAACCTGAGCCAATTCACGACGACACTCCCAGATCAAAAGACGAAACCGAGATGACTTCTCTAAGAAATCCTGGCGGCCCCTATCATGATAGGCAATATGAAATTCTTCAAGGCCACGCACTAGCGAGAAAAATGCAGAGTCTCTGAAATTTGGTTTATCCAAACGATGGCGGAATGCCGGAGACAGACCAATGGCACGGACTTGAATCACCAAGTACGCCAAAGCATCTTCCAAATCCATGTGCAAACGATTCCAATTGCCTTCTTCCGTCGCCACTTCAAAATTAAACAACTCAACTATTTTATCAAATGTCTCATGGTCTACAGAGGCTAACCACAGCGGATCTTTTTGATCTGGGAAAAGAGCCCAAAAAAGATATCCCAACTCATGATCCAAAGGAGGCGTCGGTAATATCTTCATAATCAAACGGTCCCACACCTCGCCGATGACACCAACTTCCCGGGGCAAGCCAGTTTCAGTGTAAAGCTCAATACCACCAACGTTTTTGATTACTGCACGAAGAATAACAGCAGTGTCTTTTTTCCAAACGGGATTGCGATCCAAAATCATTAAGAGATAGCGCAAACGAGCAACAGGCTTCTTTCCTGCCTCTTCAATATGGGCATCGACATGCCCTTCATAACGAATCCACTGCAAGAGCTTCACAAGCCATTGAAGCTTATCCTCAAGGCTTTTTTGAGTGGACGCTGAGGTTAGCAAAATATCCAAGTCGCTATGGACCTGACCACTGCGCTTGTATTGTCTAAAACGGATGAAGTAACCTTTAAGCTGTCTAAACATATAAAAATTTTAGCGAAGGCTGACCGTCACTGCAACGCAGGAGAAATCGCTGCGTGTCATAAAAGAGCAACTATTTGTGGCGTTTGCCTCTATGCTTCGTTGTGCTACACAAATGCTTATGAAAAGTGCATTAATTTTCGTCAGTTTTCTTCTAGTTCAAAGCATTTCTTTTGCAGCTACGCCACTTCTTCAAGTTGAAGGAGCTGATGTGGTAAATGGCAAATCCATTAAGATTGATACTAAGGCGGCCACTAGAGGAACTGTTCTAGTTTTTCTTTCTGCAAAATGCCCTTGCTCTGCAAGTCACGAAGAACTTCTTAACAAACTGTCTGCGGAATATAAGGATTTTACATTTGTCGCGATTCATTCAAATGCAGATGAAAACGCCGTCGACACTAAAACTCACTTCGAAGCGACTCATCTTTCTTTCCCGATCATTCAAGATCATAAAAATGCCTGGGCCAACCAATTAGGAGCTTTAAAAACTCCCCATGCATTTGTTTTGAACAACCAGGGTGAAATTATTTACCAAGGCGGAGTCACCGACAGCCATGTTGGACCATCTGCAAAAAAACAATTCCTTAAAGACGCCTTAGAAGATATTCGAAGTGGCAAAACACCGCGCCTTAAAGAAGGCCGCGCCCTAGGATGCTTCATTCAACGCGAGGAATAGTATGAAGACATTTTTTGCAGTTTTAGTTCTATTGCTAACGGCATGTGCGCGTCCTGACTATATCGATCCTCTGCAAAATGCCAAGCAAGACAACACAGAACACAGCAACGCCTGCACTTTAACTTTCGCGTCGACAAAAACCTGCGCTAGCATCGAGTGGACTCAAGGCCCTCAATCGCCGAATGAATCCGAATTCATCGTGAAATTTTGGAACGCGCAAACCGGAAATGTTCAAGGTCCCTTTCAAGATCCCCCTGAAACCCTTTCCGTGGTTTTATGGATGCCATCTATGGGCCACGGTTCATCGCCGGTAAAAATCGAAAAAATTCAAGACGGCGTTTTTAGAGTTCGCAAAGTGTTCTTTATTATGCCCGGAGATTGGGAGATTCGCTTCTTCCTTAAAAATCAAACGACCCAAATTGACCAAGCTACTTTCAAACTGGTTCTATGATGAAGTTTATTTTTCTGACTGCCTTACTAAGCCTTTCATCGACAGTCCATGCCGCCAGCTGCTGTGGCGGAGGCTTTGCCTTTCCGGCACTCATCCTTGGTGATGACAAAGCTCAAATCACTACTTCAGTCAGCCATGGCCAAGTCACTGACGACGTTTTGCCGAATGGAAAATGGATTCGTCGCAACGACAACAATCAAAGTGAGACCTTTAAAATCGAAGGGGCCTCTTTAATTTCCGACACCTTTCAAGCGGGACTCTCGATCCCCGTAGTCTACCGAAAAGTTGCAGAGGAAAACAGCACAGGACTAGGGGACATCTCTACCAGCGTAGGTTATGAATTTCTGCCCGAGCTGAGCTATTCAAAATGGAAACCCAAAGGCTTGGCTTTCTTGCAAATCACTTTACCGACCTCACCGTCTGTATACGATTCCAGTAATATTTTTGCGACCGACTCCAGAGGACGTGGTTTTTTCACCGTGGGCAGTGGCGTTGTCTTCACAAAAATATTTGGCGCTTGGGACACCAATGCCAGCGCGGAACTTCACAAATCTTTTGCGCGCAAATTTAATAGCGATGCCGCCGGTGGCGAAATCGAAGCACATCCAGGTTGGGGGAATAGTCTTACCCTGGGTGCAGGATGGAACTACGGTGATCTTCGTTTGGGAAGCAGTCTATCTTCACTCTATGAAGACGCTATTGAAATTTCCGGCGCGCAGTCTTCGAACGGTTCTTCTCAAAAAAATATGACTTGGTCGGTGGTCGCCAACTATATGCTCAGTATGGAGTCGGCGTTGACATTGTCCTATGCCGATCAAACCCTTTTTGGATCCCCTGAGAACTCAAGTCTTTCTAAGACGGTAACACTCAGCTATCAGCAACGATGGCAGCGCTAATACTAATAGCTGAGTACAGTTTTCTATCGATTAAAGTGGAGTGATTCTTAGACGTTCAATACCGACTTGCACACCGAAGCCTTTCACAAGTTTCAAGGCAATATTCACTGCGATTTCTGGTGGTTTAACACGAACTGCGGCAAATGTTCCGGCACCACCAATGATGGCACCTTGTCCTTGCGCCACAAGATAGTTGCCAAACAAGACATCAGGACTGCAATTGAATAAGCTGATCTCTGAAGCCAACCCCGCAAACTTGAAGTAACCGAAGCCCACCACGGGACCAATAAAGTGTGAATCCATTGTCACGCTGACATCACGAGAGAAATGATTTCCCTCTAAATCAATACACTTCAATGTGCCAACCGCATTAGTTGAAAATTTACCAAGAATAACTTTAACTCCCATGGATGACCCCTTAAAACCTAGACCACAGGTCCAGCTCAATTTTCCTTGGGTAGTCATTTCTCCACCGGCGTTAACAGCTTCTTCGTTTGCGTGTGCGAACACACCTGTCAAACTAAGAGCAAGAACAACTAAAATCCTTTTCATGATCTTCTCCTTGTTAAAGAATCGTTGAAAATGTTTTTCGTAATCCTATTGGTAAACGGATTTATCATTCAGGGGAAGTAAGTCGGATGAAAGACATAAGCCGACCGTTCCATTTACCACTGGGAATCGGTAAGGATTTTAGTGAAATAGATCCGAAAATCTGTGCTTGTGTCGTTGCTCAAGTGAGTTCTCTGATGCTTGCTCGGGCTCTTTCTCGATTGCTTCTTCTTGATAATTTCTCGACACCAGCAGCTCTTCTCCCTCTGGAAACGCCATCTCATCATTTGAAATTGGCAATGACTCTACATCCCCCACTCGTGCGAAGGCCTCTTTGACTTCAAATCTTCGTTCGTCGCGTTTTCTAAAATGATCCAACAGTGAGTACGTCACAGGAACTGCATAAAGTGTTAAAAGTGTCGAAACGAACACACCGCCAATGAGTGTAATCGCCATGGGCTTGAATGTTTCAGATCCAGCCCCTCTTGATAAGGCTGACGGAATGGCCGCCGCAATTGTTGCCACCGAAGTCATGATGATGGGACGTAGTCTGATAGGACAGGCTTCTTTAAGAGCTTCATTGGCCGTCGCCGATTCGCGACGATCACGAACAGCATTGGTAAAATCAATCAGCAAGATCGAATTTTTTTTCACAATCCCCATCAGCAATAGCAAGCCAATCATTGAGTACATGTTGATCGTCTGCCCCATCAATAAAAGAGCGAAAAAAGCACCGCTAAAACTAAAAGGCAATGCCATTAAAATTGTCAGCGGATCTAAGAAAGAATTAAATTGGCTAGCTAAAACCATATAGGCAACAAGGATCCCCACAGTTAAAGCAAAAAATAAACTTTGAAAGGATTCCTTGAAGGTTTTTGCTGCCCCGGATTGTTCAACAAAATAAGGCGGCGGTAGTTGTTTCGCTTTTTCTGCGATGAATTCTAAAGCTTTTTGCTGAGAAGCTCCGGCTTTTAAGTTTCCGTAGATCGTGATCGCGCGCTGTCGATTCACTCGGGAAATCTGTTGCAAACTGGCTTTTGTCTTCAACTCAGCCACTCGATCTAAGGGAATAAGATTATTTCGATCATTTGGCACCAACAGCTCTTTAAATTCCGTGCGGGGGTCCACTTGTTTCTCAAGTTGCACGTAAATATCATAGCGATGCCCATTTTTTGAGTATTGACCATTCTTCACACCACCAATCATCGACTGCACCGTATTACCAATGGTATCTACACTCACACCCCGTAGTGCTGCCTGCGCACGTTTTGGCACGACTTGAACTTCTGGCATTCCCTCTAAATAATCTGAATCCACGTCAACCATCAGGCCGGATTTTCTCATGTCGTCTTTCATTTTATTATTCAGCTCTGCTAGTTTGGCCCATTCGGGACCTTGCAAAGTGAACTCAATGGGATAACCTTTCCCAGTTGAAAATCCCCGAGTGGAAAGATCCATCATATACACTTGTACATCGGGAATCTTAGCAAGTTCCTGACGGGCGATGGCCATGAACTCTTGTTGCGTCATCTCACGGCCCAACTTGGCATCAGTTCCCCGGGAATCTTGATCTTTCATGGTCACAAACATAATTCCTGTATTGGAATCACTGCCTCCTCCAGAACCTGTTCCTCCGACAGCTACATATAGATGTTTAAGCTCGGGACGTGCTCGCAACCATTTTTCAATCTCCTTCGCCTTCCCATCTGTATATGCCAAAGAAGATCCCACTGGAGACATCAAACGCAGAAGGAAAAGACTTTGATCCTGCACCGGAGTCATTTCTTTATTTAAAAACCCGACAGAAAAAAATGAAACCGTGACAAAGACCACGGATCCCAGCAAAACCATCCAACGATGTTCCAAAGTCCAATCCAAGGACTTCGAATAGAAGTCCCTCCACTTATCCATGCCCATTTCAAAGGCCTTTCCAATTCTTGTGGAACGTTGTCCTTGATGCACAAAACTGGAACAGCGCATGGGTGTGATGGTTAAAGACTCGATCAAAGAAAGGAACACCGCCAAGGAAATCGTCACTCCGTACTGTAAAAAGAATTTTCCTATGACACCTTTCATGAAAGCCACGGGCAAAAAGATCGCTATGATTGCAACACTGGCGGCTAACGCCGCAAATGTAATCTCTCGTGAACCGATGATCGCCGAGTCTATGGGCCTTAAGCCCTCTTCGTTATAGCGAAATATATTTTCTAAAACCATGATGGCATCATCGACGACAATCCCGATGGCCAAGGTCAACCCTAGCAAAGTAAATGTGTTCAGTGTGAAACCCGCAAAATAAAGACCGATAAAGGCCCCCATGATTGAGGTGGGAATTGCCAAAAGAACATTCACGGTCGCCTTCCAACTTCCTAAAAAAAACCAACACACCAATGAGGTCAGAATCACTGCTAAAATTAAATGTTTAAGCATTTCATGAACGGCTTGCTCAATAAATCGGGTCGAGTCGAAGTTAATTTGAAGTTTCATCCCCTCCGGCAAGGTACTTTGAATCTCTCCGATTTTTTCTTTCACAGCTGTCGCGACAGCTACAGCATTAGAGCCCAATTGTTTTTTAATTCCCAGTCCCAAAGCCTGCACACCATCAAAGCGTGAGATGCGAAACACCTCAGCCAAGCCTTCTTTGGCGTATCCGAGGTCTTTAAGTTTCACGACATTAAAAGGATCTTGAATAACCAAACCTGCACGGCGATTGATCACAAGATTGTCAAAGCCCGAACTGTCAGTGAATTCTCCCAACGTTCGAACGTTAAAAGCGTTCAGTGAATTTTGAATGAAGCCCCCGGGAATTTCCGCATGCTGGGAATTGATTGAATTCAAAACATCCACCACAGAGATATTATTTCTTAATAGTTTGTCTGACTTCAGCCACAGGCGCATCGCTGGATCGGTGTATCCTCCCAGGATAATATCCCCAACACCAGGGATGATGGTGAAGCGATCCTTCAAATAGTCCTTGGCGTAACTCATCATATAGTAGGGATCATTTTTATTATAGGTCAGAGCCAGCCAAATAATCGGTTGATCATCAGGATTTGTTTTCGTGATCACCGGAGGATCCACATTTGAAGGCAATAGCTTCTGAGCCTGCGCCACTTTGGTTTGAACCTCTTGCAAAGCAGAATCGATATTGCGATTCAATTCAAATTCCACAGTGATATTGGCAATACCCGTTTTACTGACAGAGGTAATACGTTGAACCCCTTCAACAGAGGACAATGCATCTTCCACCGGATCCACCACACTGGTCTCCATAATTTCAGGTGCGGCGCCTAACAAGGTCAGACTGACGTTCACGACGGGGAAGTCCACATCAGGAAGCTGACTGACTCCCATTCGCATAAATGAGATGAAACCAAAAATAATAAATGCTGCAAATAGCATCCAGGCAAATACAGCATTTCTAATCGAAACATCTGAAATTCGCATAATGGCTCAATCGTAGTTGATTTGCAGAGAGCAAGATATCGACACTATGAAACGTGACAGAAGACAGGCAATTCCCTGCGCGAAGACATAAGGTCTATAAAATAAAAAGGCCCTGTTATCTAAATGACAACAGGGCCTTAACAAGAACGATTTACTTTTTAATTTATTGAATGGCGTTCAATTCTTTAGCCGCATCAACAATGAATGGAGCGTAAACATCCACTCTTGTATAAACAGACATCATCGCGCACTTAGGTGTTAGAGGAATATTCAAAGCAGCACCTCGGCTCACAACGCCCCAAACATAAAGTTGACCGTCGATATCCATGTATCCAGGACCACCAGAGTCTCCGCTGCAGATACCTTTCTTCAAAGATTGTTGAAGAGAAATTTCTGTTTCAGAGAAATTCGGATTCTCAACCTGCAACTCGACTGTACGCAAAGTTCCCGCACCATTTGTCACAACCCATGACCAATTCAAACCATAACCCACCGCTACGATTTTCGCTCCTGGAGACAATAATGAAAAATCACGCAGAACTTTAGCTGTTTTATATCCAGCAGGAATGCCAGAACCTGGATCGAATCTTAGAACCGCGATATCCGCCGTGTTCAATCTTTGTTCTGGTTGATATTTATCGTTTTTCTTAGCTGCGATTACAGGGCGCATGTCTTCAGGCTTAGCACCTTTAAATTTATCTTTAAAGATAACAACCATGTTCTTTGGATCTTCACCAATACAGTGAGCCGCCGTCAGAACTAAGTTGCCGCTGATCAAAGTTCCTGTGCAAAGAAAGCCCGATTTGTCATAAAGACCTACTGTGGAAACCATTTCTCTATCACCGGCCTTAACTTCTGTACCGCCAATGATGCTTGAATTGGAATTTGCAACGACAGTTGTGCTTCGATTAGAAGCAGATTTGTCAGAACATGCTGCAAGCACCAATGAAGACAAGAATATGTACTTAATCTTTTTCATGAATTCTCCTTAGTCATTGAATAAACAAGAACGCGCCCACCATAGGTGTTTCTTTAGCCAATCGAAACAACTTTTCGCCACAGGGAGATTCTTTCATGGCCTCGTCGGTAATCAGTCACTCTTGTTAACTGGTCCCGACCATCGCTTAGACATCTTGGTAAAAAGATCAATATAAGTTTACCTCACTAGCGAATTTTCTCACATTTATGCTAGAACCAGTCCCCATTCGAGGTAAGCATGAAAATTTCACGCTTTTTGACTGCAAGTCTCATTTTTATTTCCGTTTCTGCAAAAGCTGGAGATGTCGTGATTTACGACGCCGGATTGAACCCGCTCGCAGGCATCGGCGACAACAAGGGCGTGCGCGTTCTTACCAATGGTCAAAAGGTCGGAGCCATTTGGAAAAGAATCTTTATTACTGATGAAGCCAAGCGCGCCAACGAGAATATCACTCTTACCCGCGATTTTTATAAGAACACATTTGGTCGCGATTCCTTCGATGGACGTGGCAGCGATGTGGAAGCCGTGGTTCGTTTAGGTCGTAATTTTATCGACCTCTTTGGGCTTAAGCAAAATGCAGCCTGGGACGGCAAGAAATTCCTCTTTGGTGGAGGCGAAAGCAATGGTCTTAAATGGTTCACCGGAGCCGTCGACGTTATCGCCCATGAATACACCCATGCCGTCATTCAATACTCTTCTAAGCTTAAATATGAAGGCCAAAGTGGCGCTTTGAACGAACACTTGGCGGATCTATTTGGCCAAATGGCGCAAGTTAGAACAGGCCGCGGTGCCAATGACTTCTTGATCGGTGAAACAATCATCTCTGACGACTTGAAAGCCGCAGCTACTAAGAAACGTGGCTACCCAGTACTTGCTTTAAGAGACATGCTTCATCCAGAAAGAGGACTAAGCCCTCAACCTGGCAATATGTCGCAAATCCCTGCAGAGCTGGGCCCAGACTGCAAACCTACAATGAATAATGACAACTGCGGAGTCCATGACCTTGCAGGAATCCCAAGCAGAGCAACTGCTTTGATTGTGCAGCAATTAGGTTGGGAAAAAACGTCGCAAGTCTTTTACAATGTCATGACCGAAAGACTTTCAGAGAACTCTCAATTCCAAGACTATGCTCGAGAAATGATTGGCGAGTGCCTTCATCAATTAAGTCCTATTGAGTGCTCTGTATTCAATAACGCCTTCAAAGAAGTCGGTCTCTAGATTACAAATGGGCCTGTCCAAGGTTTATGCAACTAGAAAGCCTCCTGACAGGGGGCTTTTTTTTGCCTTTTTTTAAAAATGATAGGATTTTTATTCTCGGCCTCCATAGCGATTTTATGGCCTAAGAATCAACACTCTTTGATCTCAGCAAACGCCTCCTGATGGCACAAGCATTGATATATCAAGTTTGTGAAAAGGGAGATTCTATGAAAATGCGTTTTTCTTCATTATTGGTAGGCAGCTTACTTATTGCAAATCAGGCTGTAGCCCTCACCCCAGCGGCTAATGCTTTGATTAATTTCGAGACAAAATCCAACGCCGTTTCCACTCGTAATAATCAAATGATTAAAATGCCTCATTTTGAGATCCCCTTGGACATGCTTTCTATCGACTTTGCGCATCGCTTTCCTCAATCTATTCGCAAACATCTTCTCTTTAAGAAGCATGGTAAAACCTACGTTCGTTGGATTCTAAATCCTGAAGACTCTAAATGGTTTGTTGAAGTTCAAGAACACTTCAAAACTAAAGGTCTTCATTTAGAAAAGAAGTATTATTTCGAAGGTTATCAAACAGCTTCACGTTCTTATATCGTAGAAGATCCTAAAAAAGAGATTCAGTTCTCCGTTAAAAGCTCCACGGATAAAACTGGTGGTTACTGGGCAGACAAAAAGCAACCCGTTGGCGAGGCCGATGATTCGCGTTTGAACGCTGACTTCTTAGATGAAATCGCGAAAAAACAAAGCTTTGAACATGTTATTATTATGGATGAGCCGGCCATTATGAAGATTGCCGCCATCGACCAAGCGGTCGTGATCCGCGACTTGAACGATGTGAATGTTGAAAAGTCTGGAAAAATCTATGTTCCAGGTTTCTCTGTGCTTCACGATCAAACAGGAAAAGATATTGCCGCCAAAAACGGTTCGGACAATCCATATGAATTTTGGACTGAGCATTATGTGAAAGCCGCGGGTCGCGCGCTCGGCGAACTGGCTGCTAGAACGGGTATGCAATTCGACTCTCCACATTCTCAAAACTTCTTGGTTGAACTGGATTCAGACTATCGCCCGACGGGACGAATTGTGTTGCGTGACCTTGCCGATCTCTACATCTATAAGGATGTAACGGATGTCATTCACCCAGACGCAGAGAAGTACTTTAAACGCTTCTCGCAAAAAGGAAACGTTTTGAAAAGCATTGCTGCTGGTTTCGGTCCTTTGCATGGCAACAGCGCACCTAGTTGGGTTTCTGATGCACAATACGCTCAATGGAAAAATGTCTTCTTCAAAGAGTTTGAAGGAGAGTTTACTAAAGTGTCTGGCTTGCAACCGAATGCCTATAAATCCCAAGAGGGTTCCATCAACGGCAAGTACTTTGGCAACAGCTACAAAATCAATAAAGATTCTGCGTTGACACAGGACTTCTGGGAGAACATGCGCAAATACCAAACTCCCCGCGGCATTATCAATTGCTCTTATGTGATGATGCTTAAATAAGATTTTGCCACGCACAACCCTTCTTGCTAGGGTTGTGTTATGGCTCATACTCACCTGCTCCATGTTATCTTGTTTCTGGGGTCCTCCGTTGTTTTGGTTTCACTGTTTCAACGTCTGGGACTTGGAAGTATCTTAGGTTATCTTGCCGCAGGAATTCTTATCGGCCCGCAACTGAGCGGGCTGATCACTGACTATACCTACACACAGAATCTTTCTGAATTCGGTGTTGTCTTTCTTCTTTTCTTGATTGGTCTAGAGCTTCAACCCAAAAAACTTTGGTCTTTAAAGAAAACCCTGTTGGGCTTTGGTGGAATGCAAATAGTTTTTTGCACCGTCATCTTCGCTGGCCTGGCAAATTTCTTTGGTTTGAATTGGCCTGCAAGCTGGGTTGTTGGCTTTTCGCTTTCGCTTTCTTCAACTGCATTTTCTTTGCAGTCTTTAACGGAAAGAAAAGTTCTTAACACAGAATTTGGTCGTTCTTCTTTTGCTATTTTACTTATGCAAGACGTTGCCGCGATCCCCGCCCTGGCGATCATTCCAAGTCTTGCCCTCACCACTGCGGCCGCGGATGCGATTCCCCATGTGCACTGGGGAGCCTTTCTGTTCACATTCTTGGGCTTTGCCATTTTCAGCAGAACTCTGCTTGGACCTTTCCTAAGACAAGTTGCAGCCCTGCGCAGCCGCGAACTTTTCACTGGCGTGACTTTGCTCGTTGTCATCGGCGTTGCTTATTTGATGGAACAAGCCGGATTATCCATGGCACTTGGGGCTTTTTTGGCCGGAGTCTTCTTATCGGAATCGGAATATCGTCACGAACTTGAAGCCGATCTAGAACCCTTCAAAGGGATTCTTATGGGACTCTTCTTTATTTCGGTTGGCATGTCTGTGAATCTGTCTTTGATTTTAGAAAAGCCTGCATTGATTTTAGGACTGACCGTTCTGTACATGAGTGTTAAGGGCTTCATTATTTATATCGTAGGCCGTCTGATGAAACTGGAGTCCGAAGCTTCGCAAAATCTATCCACCTATCTCGTGCAAGGCGGAGAATTTGCCTTCGTTATTTTTGGAGTAGGTCAAACCACCAAAGTTCTTTCCCTTGAGGGAACCCAAATTCTGACTTTGATCATCACTCTTTCGATGATCCTCAGCCCTTTTATTATTCTTATAAACGATCGCCTGCAACAACGCCGCATCACTCCTGCCGGAGAAAAGAAGTACGATCACTTTGAAGCCAACAATCCAGTGATTATCGCCGGCTTCGGAAGATTTGGACAAATCTTTGGTCGTATTTTAAGAACTCAAGACATTGGCTTCACTGCTATTGATCACGACCCAGAACAGATTGAGTTACTGAGACGCTTTAGTCATCAAGTATACTATGGGGATGCCTCTCGAAAAGAGCTTTTGCAATCCGCAGGGGCCGCCCATGCCAAGTATTTCATTATTGCAGTCGATGACATGACCGTCGCCACAGAAATTGCAACAACCGTGCGCCATGAATATCCGCACCTGAAAATTTACGCCCGTGCCAGAAACCGTCAGCATACTTTTGAGCTGATGGCCCTAGGGGTTGAACACATTCGCAGAGAGACCTTGGATTCCAGCCTCAGCCTGACTCAAGAACTGCTGGTGGATCTTGGCATCCCGGCAGGTCGCGCCGCTAAAATGATTGAACGCTTCCGCTTGCATGATGAACTCATGCTGAAGGAGCAATTCAAAGTCCGTGATAATCAAAAAGTTTTCTTAGACCTTTCTCGCCAAGGGATGCAACAGCTTGCCCAGGTCTTGAAAGAGGATGCGGAAAAAACTTATATCGAGCCGGGAAGAGATCATCATGAGCGATAAAGAAAAAGTGCCCATGACCTTGGCCATCCGGGAACTGATGGATCATAAAGTGGACTTCATACCGCATTTGTTTAAGTACGTTGAAAAAGGCGGAACCTCTGTGTCGTCCCACGAACTGGGCGTATCAGAGCATGCCGTGGTAAAAACCTTGATCATGGAAAATGAAAACAAAGAACCCCTGGTCATTCTTATGCATGGGGATATGCAGGTTTCTACGAAGCAATTGGCGAGGGAGATAGGTGTGAAAACAATTTCTCCGTGCAAGCCCGAAGTGGCGGATCGCCACTCTGGATATCAAGTCGGCGGCACGTCCCCTTTTGGTACAAAAAGAAAAATGCCGGTGTATATGGAAAAAACGATCTTAGATCTTCCTAAGATTTATATTAATGGCGGGAAAAGGGGCTTTCTTGTAGAGATCGCTCCCCAAGAAGTAGTTCGCCTGCTTTCTCCACACCTGGTACAAGTAGGAGTCTTGGGTTAATTACTCTTTGAATTTCCCATGACCGTCTTTTCGAAGGTCGCCCATTTTTTGTAGAATACTTGCGGCCTGCTGGTTGTCATTATTGGCAAAAGCATCATGCAACTGG
>CAZPYX010000081.1:0-1309 GCA_964590635.1 uncultured Bdellovibrio sp. | reverse complement strand
GTTCGCGGGCGATCTGGCCGACGAACACAATTTCTTGCTGAATCATATTTTGATAATCTTCCAAGGCGGCGGCTTTCTCTGAGTCTGGAAGTTCCGCGATGGTATCTGGAGTTTGCTGCAGAACAATTTTTAATAGCTCATTCATCTGTTCGCAGTTCGCAGCGTTTTTCGCATTCTGAGTTGAATCTCCCACAGAAGATCCGATTGCTTTAAATAGGACCCCAAGCTGTTTCATATTTTGTTTCAACGAGGTTGAAGAACCCATCTCCTGAGCAAAAGATGAGGATGCAAATAACATCACGATAGTCGATATAGTTAAAAATATTTTTTTCATATAGCTACTCCCTGCAAATGATTTAGCTTTGTCTTTTGAAAAACTCATTCATATTCAGATGTATTACACGAAATTAAAGCTTCTTTGTAATTTCAAAACAGTTTTTGAATATTTTTGCAAGTGCCGCCAATTCAGAGATCATGGAAAAAACATAAGGAGTGACTCATGAAAATCTTCGCACTGGTCTTTTGTATCAGCCTTCTCAGTCCTCTCTCTTTTGCTAATACCACGACATGGGGATGCAATGTCGCCGTCGGGAATGGCGTCGTCCGCGCCTACGTCGAATCCGACGACAATAAAAACCCGGTTTCTTTGGGAATCGCTGTTACAGGAAATGCTCTGAATGGACTACCCACCGTTCAGCATCAATATGACTTTCTTCTTCCCATGCCCGACTCTTCTTTGCCAGCGCCATTTCAACATATCATGATCAACTGGAATCCCCATGGACATGATCCCGTCGAAATTTATGGTGCACCCCATTTTGATTTTCACTTCTATACAATTACCAACGAAGTTCGGTCAAAAATTACTTGCGCTGGAGATGACCAAGCGATTTGTATGAAGCAGCCAGATCCAAGCTTCCTACCTCCTTATTATGCGGCGACACCAGCGGGAGTTCCTGGAATGGGATGGCATTGGTTTGATACGCGATCCCCAGAGTTTCATGGCCAGCCGTTCACTTCGACTCTCATTTACGGATTTTATAATGGACAGGTGGCTTTCGTGGAGCCCATGATCACTCGGGATTTTCTATTGAGTCACGGAACTGTTGATGCTGATATCCCATTGCCAATGAAGGTGGCGCAATCTGGTTACTATCCGACTCGTTACACAATGACTTATGATTCAGTCCAAGACGTAACTTTTGTGGCGCTAAAACAATTCTCAAAGTTAGAGATGTAGAAACTGCGCCATTAGTTTGGTGCTAAATGCGGGGATTTGGTGAAGAGTTAAGCTTTTACTGATGCTGCG
>CAZPYX010000080.1:10630-17833 GCA_964590635.1 uncultured Bdellovibrio sp. | reverse complement strand
TTAGATTACTTGGTTGGTAAAGCGATCTGGGTAGACCAAGGGCCCGTTCTCAAAAGATTCCGTCATCGTGCACAAGGTCTCGCGTTCGGTGTTCGTAAGAAAAGGAGTCACATTAACGTACTACTTGAGGAGAAATAATCGTGGGACAAAAGGTTAATCCTATTGGACTAAGAGTTGGTGTAATCAGAACTTGGGATTCTCGCTGGTATGCGAAGGGTAACCAATATTTTGAAAATCTACACGAAGACATCCGTTTGAGAAAATACCTAAAAGGTAAACTTAAACACGCGGGTGTTGCGAAAATCGAAATGGAACGTGCAGCGAAGAAGATTAAAATCATCATCTCGACTGCTCGCCCAGGCGTAGTAATTGGTAAAAAAGGAACTGGTATTGATTCGCTTAAGGCGGAAGTTCAAAAATTGACTCCTAACGAAGTCTTTTTGAGCATCCAAGAAGTGCGCAAGCCAGACCTCGATGCTCAGCTCGTTGCTGAGAGCATTGCTCAACAACTTGAGAAACGTATCTCTTGGAGAAGAGCTCTTAAAAAATCTATTGCAGCTGCGATCAAAGGCGGCGTGAGAGGTATCAAGATCCGTGTTTCCGGACGTCTTGATGGTGCAGAGATTGCTCGTTCAGAGTGGTACAATGAGAAGAGCGTTCCTCTTCATACATTGCGTGCTGATATCGATTACGGTACAGCTGAAGCTTTGACTGCATACGGCATCATTGGGTTGAAAGTTTGGATCTACAAGGGCGATATCTTATCTGCTCGCGAAGTTGAGGAGGCAGGTCGTGTTAAGTCCTAAAAGAGTAAAATGGCGTAAACAATTTGTTGGCCGCGCAACTGGCTTTGCTGTTAGAGGTGCTAACCTTGATTTCGGAGACTACGGTCTTCAAGCAATCGAGGAAGGTCGCTTGACAGCTCGTCAATTGGAAGCAGGTCGTATTGCTATCTCTCGTTCAGTTAAGCGTGGTGGTAAAATCTGGTGCCGTGTATTCCCAAATACACCGGTAACTAAAAAACCAGCTGAAACTCGTATGGGTAGCGGTAAAGGTAATCCCGAACTATGGGTTGCCCGTGTTCTTCCTGGAAAAGTTCTTTTCGAAATGAACGGTGTGACTCGTGAGCAAGCTAAAGAAGCTTTCGAACGCGCAGCTCACAAACTTCCTTTCAAAACTCGTTTCTTGGTTAGGGAGTAGTTATGAAGTTCGTAGAGATTAAAGATCTTTCTGTAACTGAATTGAAAAAGAAAAGAACAGCTCTTTCTGAAGAGCTATTCCAGGCGCGCATTAAGAATTCAATTGGTCAACTTTCGAACCCAATTGAAATTCGTGATCTTCGCCGTAGCATCGCTAAAATCAATACAGCGATCGTAAAAAAAGTGGCGAGGTAGTAAATGTCAACTGAGACTAATACTAGAGGACGTAAAATCGAAGTTGTAGGTGAAGTTATCAGCGACAAAATGGATAAAACCATTTCTGTCCTCATCTACCGCATGGTAAAACACGCTAAATACGGCAAGTATGTTAAAAAAACATCTGTATTCAAAGCTCATGACGAAAAGAACCAAGCTAAAACTGGTGACATCGTTAAGATCCGCGAAACTCGCCCATTGAGCAAAACTAAACGTTGGGCTTTGGCTGAAATAGTCGAAGCTGCAAAAGCCTAGGGAGTATTTATATGATTCAAATGCAAACTAGACTTAATGTAGCTGACAACTCTGGCGCAAAAGAAGTTATGTGCGTCAAGGTTCTTGGTGGTTCTAAACGTCGTGTAGCATCTATCGGTGATGTTATCGTTGTTTCTATCAAAGAAGCTTTGCCAAACGCTAAGGTTAAAAAAGGTGATGTGGCTAAAGCAGTAGTTGTTAGAACTGTAGCTAAACTTCGTCGCGCAGACGGATCTTATATCCGTTTTGACGACAACTCAGCAGTTTTGATCAACGCTAATAAAGAGCCAATCGGAACACGTATCTTTGGCCGAGTTGCTAGAGAATTGAGAGCAAAGTCGTTCGTAAAGATCGTATCTTTGGCTCCGGAAGTTCTATAAGGGGTATGAGATGAATCGCTTAAAAGCAAAATATCAAAAAGAGATCTCTCCCGCTCTTCAAAAGCAATTGGGAGTTAAAAACGTAATGCAGGTTCCTCGCCTAGACAAAATCACTTTGAGCGTTTGCTTGAGTGAAGCTGTTCAAAATCCAAAAATTTTGAACACAGTTGTAGACGAAATCACTGCGATCACTGGTCAAAAAGCAGTGATCACTAAAGCTAAAAAAGCTATTTCTAACTTCAAATTGCGTGCTGGCATCCCATTGGGTGTTCGCGTGACTTTGAGAAAAGAAAAAATGTGGTCATTCCTTGATCGTTTGAACACTTTGGCACTTCCACGCGTAAGAGACTTCCGCGGTTTGCCAAATAAAGGTTTCGACGGTCGTGGTAACTACAACATGGGTCTTAAGGAGCAAATCGTGTTCCCTGAGATCAACTTTGATAAAGTTGATAAAACTCGTGGTATGAACATCACTATTTGTACAACTGCCAAAAACGATGCTGAAGGCAGAGCGCTTCTTGAAGCTCTCGGCATGCCTTTCAGAAAGTAGGATGATCAAATGGCTCGTAAAGCAAGTATCGTAAAAAATAATAAGAGAAAAGAAATTGCTAAGCGCTACACTGAATACAGAACAGAGCTTAGAAATAAAGCCGTTGACATGAAACTTTCTGAAGAAGAAAGAGGCGAGGCTCGTAAGAAGCTTCAATCTCTTCCTAAGAATACGAACATCAACCGTGTTATCACACGTTGTGAACTTTCTGGTCGCCCTCGTGGTAACTACAGAAAATTCGGTTTGTCTCGTATTGCCTTCAGACAACTTGCGCTTGACGGTAAATTGCCTGGCGTAACGAAAGCTAGCTGGTAAGAGGAAAACTATGGATACTATTTCTCAGTTCCTTACAATCATTAGAAATGCAGGAGCAGCGAAACACGAAAAAGTGGATCTTCCTGCTTCTAAAGTTCGCGCGGGCATCGCTCAAATCCTAGTTAACGAAGGTTTGATCCGTAGCTTTAAAGTTGCTAAAGATAGCAAACAAGGCATCATGCGCGTTTACTTGAAATACGATGAAGCTGGTGGCCATGCTATCAACTCTATCGACAGAGTAAGCCGCCCAGGTCGTCGCGTTTATGTTAAATCTGATAAAATTCCTCAAGTTCGTTCTGGTTTTGGTATGTCCATCATCAGCACTAGCAAAGGGATCATGAGTGGTAAGCAAGCAGCTGAGCAAAATCTCGGCGGCGAATTGCTTGCTACACTATGGTAGGTGATTTATGTCTCGTATTGGTAAAGCACCCGTTATTTTCGATAACACAGTAAAAATTGATGTAACACCTGCGAATGAAGTTGTTATTAAGGGCGCAAAATCTTCTTTGAAGATTGGTATGCAACCTCAAATTTCAGCTAAAGTTGATGGCAACAAAGTTGTCTTGACTCGCAAAGATGATTCTAAAGAATCACGTGCATTGCACGGTCTTTACAGAGCCCTAGTTCAAAATGCTGTTACAGGCGTTACTAAAGGCTTCACTAAAGGTCTTGAGCTTCAAGGTGTCGGATATCGTGCAAACGTAACAGGTAAAAAATTGGAACTCTCTTTGGGCTTCTCTCACCCTGTGATCTTCGATATCCCTGAAGGCATCGAAATCAAAGTTGAAAAACAAACTAGCTTGTCTATCACTGGCGCGAGCAGAGAACTTGTTGGTCAAGTTGCTGCAAAAATCCGCTCCTTCCGTCCACCAGAGCCATATCTTGGTAAAGGTGTTCGTTATGCTGGTGAGCATATCCGCCGTAAAGCCGGTAAGTCTGCTGGTAAATAGAGGTAATGTATGAAATTGAAAATGAGTAAGCATACAAGCGAAAGAAAAGTAAATCGCCTCAAAAAGAAAATCAGAATCCGTAAAACTGTTACGGGTACTGATGAAAGACCACGTCTTTGTGTTTACAGAAGCGGTAAGCATGTGTACGCACAAATCATCAATGACGTAACTGGACACACTATTGTTTCAGTTTCTTCACTTGGTAAAGACGATAAGTCTGGCATCGAAATGGCGAAGCTTGTTGGTGTAGAGGTGGCGAAAGCTGCTTCTGCTAAAAACATTAAAAGCGTGGTTTTCGATAGAAATGGATATCTCTATCATGGCCGTGTTAAATCTCTAGCTGATGGCGCTCGTGAGGGCGGCCTTAATTTCTAAGGAGTGATGTGTGGAGAAAGTTCAAGCTTCTCAAGCTGAATTAGAAGAGCGTGTAGTTGCGATCAACCGTGTAACAAAAGTTGTTAAGGGTGGTCGTCGCTTCTCTTTCGCAGCTCTAGTAGTTGTTGGTAACAAAGCTGGTGATGTTGGTTTTGGTTCTGGTAAAGCAGGCGAAGTGCCTGAAGCTATCGGTAAAGCTAGCAGATCTGCTAAAAAATCAGCTAAATCTGTAACTTTGAAAGAAGGACGTACAATCCCTCACGAAGTTATCGGTAAATTTGGTGCAGCTAAAGTCATCATGAAACCTGCGGCTCCTGGTACTGGCGTTATCGCTGGTGGTGCGGTTCGTGCGGTTCTTGAGTCTGTTGGCGTAAAAGACATTCTTACTAAATGTGTTGGTACTCGTAACCCACACAATGCAGTAAGAGCAACAATCGATGGTTTGAATCAACTTAAACAGTTGAACAAATAGTCGGAACGGTGGCGAAAATGGCTAAAAAATTCGTAGTAACATTGAAAAGATCTACTATCGGCTGCTCTCAAGAGCAAAAAGATGCAGTTAGATGCCTAGGTTTGAAGAAAGTTCGTTCAACTGCTGAAGTTAACGATACTCCAGCAAACCGTGGTCAAATCATGAAAGTTCAACATCTTGTGGATGTTGAAGTTAAGGGGTAGTCCATGAGCTTGCTTAATTCACTAGCTCCAAAAGCTGGATCAAAGCACAGCCCAAAAAGAATCGGTCGTGGTATCGGTTCTGGTATGGGTGGAACTTCTACTAAAGGTCACAAGGGTCAATTGGCTCGTACCGGCGGAACGGTGCGTAGAGGCTTCGAAGGCGGTCAAACGCCTATGCATCGTCGTCTTCCTAAGTTTGGTTTCAGCAACGTCGCATTTGCTAACAACTTTGAGATTGTAAATATTGGACAACTTGCTAAATTCTCTGGAGAAGTAACTCCTGAGTCTTTACATGCAGCTGGACTTGTTAACAAAGGCGCGGTTAAGATTTTGGGAAATGGCGAGTTGAAAACTGCTTTGACAGTTAAAGCTCACAAATTTTCAGAATCCGCTAAGAAAGCTATTGAAGCTGCTGGCGGCAAAGTCGAGGTAATTAAATAGTGTCTGCAATCGAGAGCATCGCAAAGAATTCGGATCTTCGTAATCGTATCTTGTTCACATTGGCTTTACTAGCCATTTACAGAATCGGAGTTCATGTTCCGACACCTGGCGTGGATGGAACCGCGGTGCTCTCATTTTTCCAGGCTCAAAGCCATGGAATTTTCGGACTATTTAATACCTTTACAGGTGGCGCACTTTCTCAATTCAGCGTTTTCGCATTGGGAATCATGCCTTACATCTCTGCTTCAATTATTTTCCAACTTTTGACTTCTGCAGTTCCATTGCTTGAGTCTTTGAAGAAGGAAGGGGAGCAGGGACGTCGTAAGATCAATCAATACACTCGTTATGCGACTGTAGCTCTTGCCGTTGTGCAAGGTTATGGTATCAGCAGCTGGTTGATGAACTCGACAAGCCCAGATGGACGTCCTCTTGTGATCGCTCCTATCGTGGCCTTCCTTCCGTTCCAAATTATGACTGTTCTTACTCTTACTGCTGGTACTTGTTTTATCATGTGGTTGGGTGAACAGATCACTGAAAGAGGTATCGGTAACGGTTCTTCTTTGATCATCTTCACAGGTATTGCTGCTGCTATCCCACAGGGTGCTCAGCGTCTTTTCGAACTAGTTAAATCTGGCGAGATGAAATTTGCTCTAGTTCTTCTTTTGTTGATCTTGATGGTCGCGATTATTGCTGCTGTTATCTACATGGAAGTGGCTCAACGTAGAATTACTGTTCAGTATTCTCAACGTGCTGGTGGCGGCGGAATGCAGTCTATGCAAACTCCAACAAGCCATTTGCCAATCAAAATTAACTTCTCTGGTGTTATTCCGCCAATCTTCGCGAGTTCATTGTTGATGTTCCCGGCGACGATGGCTCAATTCGTACATGTACCTTGGTTGAAGGCTTTGCAGGAATCTTTGAATCCTTCAGGCACTATCTTCAACATCATGTTCGTGGCGTTGATCGTATTCTTCTCATTCTTCTACACTGAAATCGTGTTCAACCCGACTGAAGTAGCTGACAACTTGAAAAAGTACGGCGGCTTTATCCCTGGTGTTCGTGCTGGTAAAAGTACTGCGGATTATATCCAAAAAGTTCTTGAGCGCGTAAACGTGCTAGGTTGCGTATATCTTTCTACGATCTGTATTTTGCCAGGTATCTTGGCAAGCCAACTTAACGTTCCGTTCTACTTCGGTGGTACGAGCTTGTTGATCTTGGTAGGTGTTGCTTTGGATACTGCTCAGCAAATCCAATCTCACATGATCACTCAAAAATATGAAGGCTTCATGAAGGGTGCGAAAATCCGCAGCAGAAGGGTTCAGTTTTGAACCTAATTCTGTTTGGAGCCCCAGGGGCCGGTAAAGGTACTCAGTCTGAGCTTCTGATTAAACGCCAGGGTATGACACAGATCAGCACTGGCGATCTATTTAGAGCAGCTATCAAAGGCAAGACAGACCTCGGTCAAAAAGCTCAAGCGTTTATGGATAAAGGACAACTTGTACCGGACAGCATTGTTATCGGTATGGTTGAAGAAGTTCTTCAGAATGGTGTTAAGAACTTTATCCTAGATGGTTTCCCAAGAACTGTGGCGCAAGCCGAAGCCTTGGATTCTTTGCTTAACAAAATGAATTTATCGATCGGAAAAGCCATCTTTTTGGAAGTTCCGATGGGTATTTTGATGGATCGATTGACTGGTAGACGCGTATGTAAAAATTGCGGGGCTGTTTACCATATAGTCAGTAAGCCTTCAAAAGTTGAAGGCGTTTGTGATAACTGCGGTGGAGAAGTCATTCAGCGTAATGACGATAAGGCAGAGGTCATCGAGACCCGCCTGAACACCTATCAGG
>CAZPYX010000080.1:0-10620 GCA_964590635.1 uncultured Bdellovibrio sp. | reverse complement strand
TAAACTGAGAGGTCGGTAGCGTTTAAAAAGTGGAGTGGTTTGGGGAAAACGGGGTGGGGAAATGATTTAAGGGAAATGATGATAAGGCAGGGGTAATCGGGACCGGCTTGAACACCTATAAGGAATTAACGAGCCCACTTAAAGAATTTTATAAAAAGTCAGGAAAGTACATCGAAGTGGACGGTAATAGAGGCACCGAGGAAGTCTATTCAGAGATCGAAAAAATAATAAAGTAGGCTGCTGTATTATTTTATCTCTAGACTTTAATGGTTCTCGGTGTTAGCGTGCCGAACCGCATTTGTATTTTTGCTGGAATTTACGACTTATTTTTGAGTCGAAATATTAGCAAGTATGGGAAGACAGTTATGAAAGTAAGACCATCAGTAAAAGCAATCTGTAATAAGTGTAAAGTTATCAAAAGAAAGGGCGTTATTCGCGTTATCTGCGAGAACCCTAAACATAAGCAAAGGCAGGGTTAATCATGGCACGTATTCTTGGTGTCGACTTACCTAGAAATAAGCGCGTTGAAATCGCGTTGACATACATCTACGGCATTGGACGTCCTCGTGCGGCTATGATTTGCAAGCAAGTAGGCATTCCTTCTACTCTAAGAACAGAAGGTTTGACTGACGAGCAAATTGCATCGATCCGTGGAATCATCGAACAAAGCTTCAAAGTAGAAGGCGACTTGCGTCGTGAAATCGGTTTGTCTATCAAACGTTTGATGGATTTGAACTGCTACCGTGGTATCCGCCATCGTAAGGGATTGCCAGTTCGTGGTCAGAACACTCGTTCTAATGCACGTACTCGTAAAGGTCCTAAGAAGACGGTAGCTAACAAGAAAAAAGCCGTATAATCAGGAGTGATTAGCAGATGAATACTGAAAATAAGCAAAAAACAGTTGCTAAGAAAAAAGTTAAAAGAAACGTTCCACAAGGGAACTGCTACATCCAAGCTGGTTTCGGAAATGTTATCGTAACGATGACTGATCCAAACGGAGCTACTGTGTCTTGGTCTTCAGCCGGACACCTCGGTTTCAAAGGAAGCCGTAAAGGTACTCCATTTGCAGCTCAAGTCGCGGCAGAAGATGCTGCAAAAAAGGCTATGGAAGCAGGCATGAAATCTGTGGACGTATATCTAAAAGGACCAGGCGCTGGTCGTGAACCTGCTATTCGTGCATTGGCAGCAACAGGAATGAGAATCTTGACTCTTAAAGATATCACACCTGTTCCACATAACGGTTGCCGTCCACCTAAGCGTAGAAGAATCTAAGGAGTATATCGTGAGCTGCATTAACGAAAGTGTTTGTAGACTTTGCCGTCGCGAAAACGTGAAACTTTTCTTGAAGGGTGACCGTTGTTACACAGATAAGTGTTCTTTCGAAAGAAGACCTTATCCTCCAGGACAACATGGTCAATCTCGTTTGAAGTTCTCTGAATTTGCACTTCAATTGCGTGAAAAACAAAAAGCTAAAAGATATTACGGTGTTTCTGAGAAACAATTCGTAAAGTATGTGCATGAAGCAAGCCGTTCAAAAGGATTGACTGGTACTGAGCTTCTTAAAAATCTTGAGATGAGATTTGATAACGTAGTTTATGCGTTAGGATTTGCTAACTCTCGCCGCGAAGCAAGACAGCTTGTTAAGCACAACCATTTCTTGTTGAATGGTAAGAGAGCGAACATCCCAAGCATCCTAGTTGCTAAAGGTGACGTTATTCAAGTTTCAGAAAAAAGCCGCGAAGTGGCGAAAGTTCAAGCAGCTATTCAATCAGTTGCTAGACGTTCAGTTCCATCATGGCTTGAAGCTGATCATGGTGCCTTCAAAGGTACTGTTAAAGATCTTCCAAATCGCGAAGACGTAACAGTTGCAGTTGAAGAAAACATGATCGTTGAATACTACTCAAGATAATTTAACCTCTCGGGGGATCCATGCAAGAGCATTATTATAAATTTTGGAGAGAGATGATCAAGCCAAAGGGATTTGAGGTTGATCGTGACACTCTTCGTGATGACTACGCAAAATTCATTATCCGTCCCCTCGAAAGAGGCTTTGGAGTTACTCTTGGTAACTCCCTAAGAAGAATTCTTCTTAGTTCTATGATGGGTTCTGCAATTACTGCGGTTAAATTCGAAGGCGTATTGCACGAGTTTACGACGATCCCTGACGTTCTTGAGGATGTTACTGACATCATCTTGAACCTTAAGGAAGTTCGTTTTAAACAATACACTGCTGATGCTTTGACTTTGAAGATCAATAAAAAAGGTCCAGGCAAAGTAACTGCAGCTGATATCCAAACTTCTGATAAGATTGAGGTTCTAAACCCTGATCACCATATCGCAACTTTGGGTGCAAACGGAAACTTCTCTGCTGAGATCATCGTAAGCTTCGGTCGTGGATACGTTCCTACTGAAAACAGAGAGACTGATCTTCCTGTAGGCTTTATTGGCGTTGACGCTCTTTACAGCCCTATCAGAAAAGTGAACTACAATGTTTCTAATGCGCGTGTTGGTCAAAGAACTGACTACGATGCATTGACTTTGGAAGTATGGACTGACGGTTCTTTGAAACCTGAAGAATCTGTAGCTCTTTCATCTAAGATTATGAAAGAACAACTTCAGATCTTCCTTACTTTCGATGAAACAATGGAGCCAGCTGAAGAGTCTCGCGAAATGGGTTCTCCTTCTTTGAATGAGAATTTGTTCCGTTCAGTAGACGATCTTGAGCTATCTGTTCGTTCAGCGAACTGCTTGAAGAACGCTAACATCCGCTACATTGGTGAGTTGGTTGTTCGTTCTGAAGCAGAGATGCTTAAAACTAAAAACTTCGGTCGTAAGTCACTTAATGAAATCAAGGAAATCCTTGGTGAAATGGGACTTGGCCTTGGTATGAAAATCGACGGCTGGCCTCCAGCTGGTTGGGACCCTAGCCAACCTCCTCAAAAAAGAGAGAGTCAACAGTAATCACCATGTAGGTGATTAGGCGATGGCTCCTCTCACGGGGAGCCGTTAAGGCGGGATGCCTGAAGCCAGAGTCTTAGGGTGAATGCCCACAGCTTTGCAAGAAGTTGAAGACTCGAAAAAGCACACTGAGCAATTAAGCTTGAGTGTTCTATCGTGCTGATACCTTATCCGGTCAGCCCGTTTTAATCGGAGTATAAAATGAGTTCACACAGAAGAAGAATTAAGCATTTCGATCGTAAATCTGGCCCTAGAAAAGCTCTTTTGAGAGGACTAGTTTGTTCTCTAGTTGAACATGGCCGTATCACTACAACTGTTGACCGTGCGAAAGAAACTCGCCGTCATGTTGAAAGAGCGATCACACTTGGTAAAAAAGGTGACTTGGCTACAACTCGTTTGTTGATGTCTCGCTACCCAAATAAAGAAGTTGTTAGCACTATCATGAAAGATATCGCTCCACGCTTCGCGACTCGTCCTGGTGGTTACACTCGTATCATCAAAATCGGTCGTCGTCCTGGTGACACTGCTGAAATGGCTTTCCTTGAGTTCGTAGACTATGACTTCGAAACTAAAGGTGCTGTAAAAGAAACTAAAGCTACAAAAGCTAAAGGTGCTAAAGCTGAACCAAAAGCTGATAAAGCTGCTGACAAAGCAAAAAAAGCATCTGCTAAGCTAGTTGCTGCTAAAAACAAAAACGTTAAAAAGATTCAGAAAAAAGCAAGAGCAACATCTCGCGCGTAGTTTTGAAGCCTGAATAACGGTTTCTGAAATTTAAATTTCTAAAAAAGCCCAAGCACAACTTGGGCTTTTTTATTTTCTGCACCTGAGATAGGGTGGTTTTATGAAACAACATCTTAAGGCCTTCGCCATCGTGGTTATTTTGGGTGCTCTTGCCATTTGGGGCTTTAATACCTTCTTCTTGCCAAAGGTGCAGCAGGCTCCGACGACAATGTCCACTGTTGAGTCCATGGAAAAAGATGGAGTTCCGAATTTCTCTGCGAAGACTTTGAGTGGAGAGTCTTTTGATCTCGAACAATTCAAAGGCAAAGTAGTTATTTTAAATTTTTGGGCTTCTTGGTGTGGACCTTGTGTTGAAGAAGTGCCTTCATTGATCAAACTAGTGAAAGAGTTTAAGGGCGATATCGTTCTTATAGCGATCTCTGGCGATAGTAATGAAGAAGATATTAAAGTCTTTCTGAAGTCCTTCCCTGAGCTTAATGGCGAGCATATAAAAATCGTTTACGACCAAGATCGTTCAAAAATGAAAATGTTCGATGTGGCTCGCCTGCCGGAGTCGATGGTTTTGTCTCAAGATCACAAACTTGCGAAGAAACTTGTTGGTTCTATCAACTGGTACACCAAAGATTCCATCGAGTACATGCACACGCTTATTAAGAAGTAAGCGTTATTTTGTCTGTGGTTTTTATTGAGCACAAGGACCGTTTTTTCAAAGCCGACAATCAGAATAGAACAAGTTTTTTATAAAACGCCGCTTCGACCTTGATACGGCTCTAGATTTTTTCGATGAAATACCTTTCGTCTCTTTGTACGAATCCGTAGGCCGTTATATGGCGAAGTTCATCCCATTTTTATCAAGAGTAAACTCTGAAATCAGCTCTGCGATAAGTTTAGAAGCTCTGTCGGCAATTGTTTCACAGAGCTGAGAACTGCCTATTTACAATCAAACTTAAGATCGATTTTTGTTCCTTCTATTAAAGGCGTTTGAAACTTCAAAATGTTTTTTTCGACGGTGAACTGCGTGAAGTCTTGAGTATTGATGCTTACTTTCACCGTCGCAGGATCTGGCTCGCATTGAAGAGTCAGATGTGACATGGAGTTGACGATCTTATCTTTGAAAGTATTCAAGCTATTTGCGAAGTTGGCATCGCAGATGCTGCCAATACCTCCTTCAGTCATATTGGAGGCTTGAGTATAGATTGCTCCGGGATGGCTTGGGGATGTGCCGCTGGCGTCCTGCTGTGCTTCGCAAACGCTGTCTCCAGGCTTCACGATGATCGAGTTGAACGTAAAGCGAACATCCGAACCAAAACTGCTTTGAGCTTGCGTGACTAAGTTAATAGGCAGGTCTTCGGCCTCTAGAGGTTGATAACTTCCGTCGGCATCTGTGGGTTTGACTTTGCTTTGGTCGCCTCCAACAGAGCGTTCGTCTTCATTGGAAACGATGATGACTGAGACTGCGGCTCCAGGACGATAACATCCGCTTCCAAAGGTGTTGGAAAGAGCTCCGGACTTGAAGTGTTCATAGGTTGCTTTGATTCCGCGTTCGTCGCCAGAGCCAGCTCCGCCAATCGTTAGAGCGTTGACGGTGTTCACGAAGATATTATCAAGATTAGCTGTTCCTTTTTTTAATAGATGAGCCGTCGTGCCCGCTGACGGAGAGTATCCCACCCAGTTATAGGAAGTGCCCATAACAGGGGAGCCGGCCACCGTTAAAGTGCGAGTCGTAGTCATGCACATTTGCCAATCAATGTTGCTGGATTCCAAAGAGGTGACGAAGCTGCCCAGGCTGGCGGCAAGCTTTTGTAAGTCCGGTAGCATGGAGTTGGAGTCGTCAAAGACGATCAGGAAGTCGACTTGTTTGTTTCCGTAGGCCACAACCTGCGACAGGCTGACGGTTTTGCTTGGCGTGACGGATGATTCACTTTCTAAATTCACCGGCGAGAAATTCATTTTCGCGCAGGCTGCACACATTGAAGTAATCGCTCCAAGTAGGAGTAGATTTTTGAGTCCCTTTTTTTCCATTCGTCTTACCTCTTAAATAGGCTAGCACGATGTGGACAATAAATAATAGAGGCGAGTCGCAAATCTGATCAAAATAAGTTAATGAAAACAATAAGTTATGAAATATGTCGAATTAATAAGCAGGGTCCTGTAAAGACAATCGACGGAACTTTTGAAGATATGATTTGCGAGATTTGAAGTTTAAGAAAAGTTCGATTTATTTTACAGAGCCAAAGGCGAGTTCAAAGTATCGAATTGAATTGTTAGGCGAGATGACTTTTGAATTTTGAATAAAAAAAAGAGCCCGCGGATGCGAGCTCTTTGAATTACTATTTTTTTTATTACCAGCCAAATTGCTTTTTGAGATCATCCAGAGCTTTTTTGCCTTGTTGCTCGAGCTGTTTTTTGCCTTGGTTCTCTGCATCTTTTTTTGCAGAGTTCACTTTGCCTTCGACTTGCTTTTTCTGATCATCAAGTTGTGCTTGGGCTTTCTTAACTTCGCCGTCGAACTGAGACTTCATTTTATTGAACTCAGCTTCGACTTGAGCTTTTTGTTTTCCTATTTCTTGCTCCACGTAGGCTTGAATTTTTTTGCGGGCTTCTTCGATCTTTGCTTGAATTTGTTTTTCGAAGCCTTTTTGTAGCTCAGGACCCAAATTTGAATTTACAGAAAGGTCTACCTTGGGCAAGACGCCTTGGCCTTGTGCCGTCAAAGTGATGACCGGAATTCCAGCGAATACGGATTTCAAGATTTGATCAGCAATGTCGTTTTTTGATGAAACATTATAATCGATCTTTGTGAATTTATTATCGAGGCTAACATTGAGATCTTTAAAGCCCACCAAGCTTCCTTGGATGTCCAAAGATCCATTGGCCTTGTTGAAGGCAATGTGAACATCCGGAGACTCAACAAGCTCCTTGCCTTCCAAAGTATAAGAATCGACTTTGAATTGATACTGAATAACAGCGTCGTCCTTGCGATTGTCCAAAGAAAGCTTCAAAAGGAAGCCGAAGATTTCCATGGCAGGGAAGTCGCCAGCTAGAGTAGCAACGGTGGGTTTGCCGATCAAACGCTGGTTTGAAGTGATGTCTAAGATTTCACCTTTAATGTTTCCAGAGTTCGGAGTCAGTCCCGCCTGTGAGCTGACGGCTGTTCTTTTCAACCAGAACATTGGGTATGAATTTGGACGTCCGAACTCATATGAAATTCCCTTTTCGCGAGGGTGCGGTTGAATAGCCACATCTTCAGCTTCTGTTTTCTCTTTGCCTTTTTTGAAGAACTTCGGTGGCAGATATTTCTGCGCAAGATCTTTATAGCGGAAGAACTTTGCTTTGTACGGCGCCAAATAGCGACTGAAGACGGCCATAGTCAATGCTTTGGCATCTAACTGTGGAATTTTAAAATGTTGCTCGAGGGATTTGACGTCGATCTTCACTTGCTTCTCAATATCTTGGTATTGAGCTTGCATCTCTTTAAGATCTTTTCCTAAATCATCCGTCACCGCCTGGACTTGTTTGTATTTTCCATCGGCCTCTTTGTAAACAGCATCGAGCTGTTGCAAAGCGCTCGTCAATTCTTGAGGGGACTTAAAGTCTTTATATTGAATTTTGTTAAGACGATCGCTAAGAACTTGAATATCTTTGCCTTGAGGAAGATTTTTAAGTCTTGCATCCCAAGTCTTTTGTTTTGCATCGAGATCTTTTTGGAACTTTTCGATCATGGCTTTTGAGGGCAATGACTCTTGAAGCTTTTGCAGTTGAGCATTTGGATCTGTTCCGCTGAGCATTCCAATCACATCGCCAAGAACATTTTCACCGTAGCGTGCATCAAGTTCCTTTTGTGCGTCGGCTTTTAATTTACCACCCTCTGTCGCCAGAACGCCTGGTTCATTGGAGACAGGAGGAGGGGGCGCTACTTTGCCTGGCGTCTTTCTTTTTACACCAAACTCGATTTGCTCAATGGCGGCTTCATTGATCACGAACTTTACGCGAAGAAGGGCGTCCCAAAGCATTGAGAAACGAATGTCGCCAATTTTAATGGAATCATGAGTGGGCTTTTCGGCGTCAGTGAGCTCAATGCCCTGGATGCGAATGCTGGCATCGAAAAGACTGGTTTTGAGATCGGCAATATTGACCTCGGCGCCGAGAGCTTTATATCCCGCCCACTCCATGGCGCGACGAAGATGTCCGTCGAAGAAGAAGTGGAAGTAGATTCCGATTAGCAACGAGATGATCGCGAACGGAATGATCGCACCCCAACGGATGATGCCTTTTTTCTTTTTTTGAAGAGTTGTATTTTCTGTTGTCATGCTGCTGCCGTCCTACCCGTAAAGTTCGTCGTACTTCGTGTACCAGTTATAAAATTTTGTTGCGGTGAACGCCTTCCATGCCTTTGTTCCTTTGAAGCGAGCTACGACAGTGGCTCTGTAGGCAATGATCAAAGCCTTGAAACCGTAGAATGCAAATGGGAAAAGCAAAAGAGAAACAATCATGGAGCCCATCACAATGCTGTTGTTAAAACGAGTCATTGGGACAATCGGCATATTGTATAAACTTACAAAAAGGGGGCGGAGTGGTTCCGCTTCAAGAACACTCTTTCCAAGAAGATGAGCGGGATAGTCGAAAAGAAAGGCTATGAATTTAAAAAAGAACGCAGACAGAAAGGCTGCTCCCAATTGAACTCTTAAGACGAAGATGATGAAAAGAACAATGAAAGTTTGGATTGAGAAGAAAGGGGCAAATCCCAAAATCAGGCCCAATGACAAACCATATGCTAGGGGGCTGGTTTCGGTGTCTGAGTTGAGAAGTTTTAAGAAGTTAAAAATCTGTTTTAAAAGCAATGACATGAATCTTCCTCCGAGTAAGCTCCCTAGAGTTTAGGTTAAAAATGCATGGCGGCAAGCGAAAAGCGAGACAGAAGACATGACTTGTCGTAATACTTTTATATGCATATTTGGGAGCAATTAATTGCCGATACAGTTCAACTTGGTGGGACCTTGATTTTTATTAAAGATCAGGCGCCTGCGGACATGTTTCAGTGGTTAGCACCTTTGCGAAATCCAACATCTTTTGATTTTCCAGTTGCTACTCGCTCTGTTGAAGATTTACTTGCGCGAAAATTTCAAACGAAGTCTCAGGATTTAATTATCTTTTTCGAATCTCAAAGATCTTTTATTTCTTTTTTGAATTCTGTTCTGCAAGGGCAGCGCTTGTTGATCTCTGATGGTGAGGCGATGTCTGGAGTGGACTTCCAATGGAAGCAAGCTTCTTTGGCTTTGTGGGATGCCTCTGTGAAGATGGTGGAGAGCTATCTGCACACTGCGAAGCCGTTGCATGAAAACTTGAGCACTCAAGAAGCACCTTGTTTGTTTTTGGATCGCGATGATGTTGTTGTTCGCAACGTCCCTTATAACAATGATCCCTCCAAGGTTGAACTTATGCCGGGGGCCATTGAGTTGATTCATCAAGCCCATGCGAAGGGTTTTTGGGTGGCCTTGGTCACGAATCAATCGGGTTTGGGGCGAGGACGTATTTCTTGGCTTGAATACAAGGGCGTGCATCAGCAAATGTTGCAGCTCTTGGCGGCGCAGAGTTGTTGGATTGATGAAAGTGTATGGGCTTCATTTATCGAAAACGAAGCTGTGATCCAAGGGCGCTTATTCGCGAGTCTTCGTAAGCCCAGGGCTGGCATGTTTCAAATTGTGCATGAGAAACTTCACGCTAAGATGAATGAATCTGTGATGGTGGGCGACAGTGCGACAGACCTTATGGCGGCCCATGCCGCTGATGTGAAACATCTTTACTTATTTTATTCAGAAAAATTCGCCAAAGAAGAAGCGACTTTGCGAGAGTATCAAAAAACTCATCCAACACTTCACTTCCAAATCCTTAAGGGCTTGTCTGATCTTCAGTTAGGAAAGTAATTCCTAGCTGACTTGTTCGAGGTCCGATACTTCAGAATGACCTTTGAAACGTAAATAGAAGAATGCGCCAAGAAGGCTGACTAAGAAAGTTCCCACTTGGAAGGCCGTGATAGTCGTCGGACCCAAATCTGTCGTTTTGCCGTTGTAGATATTGAATAGGAAGTAGAAGGCGGCTTGGCCGACGCCAACACCCGCTGGAGAAATAGGGATGGCGGTAGCCATGAAACCCAAGGGTGCAACTAGGAAGTATGTTTTTAAATGAACATCACTGTAGCCAGCGGTGACGCCAGCCAAATAAAGAAACAGGATCGCACAAGTTTGTGTGACCAGGCTGAGCAGAATCACCCACAAAATACGTGTTCCCTGTTTACCATAAAGGTGCATGCTTTCGTAAAGTTTCAAAAACTTTTCCGATAGCGGCAACTTGGCGATGATTTTTTTTAGGATATTTTTTTTGTAAAGCAATGGCGAGAAAATCATCGCCAGGGCTATCGAGAATCCCAAGAACAGTGCAAGAATAAACCAAAACAAGGTCATCAAACTTGGGACATGAATAATGTGTTCCATGTCATAGACCATCACTAGAAGTGCCATCAAGATCATCGCAAATAAACCCATCACGCGGTCCATAAGTATGCTGGTGACTGCGACAACTTTGCTGCCAGGATTTTGGCGTGCGAAGTAATAACCTTTGATAACGTCTCCGCCAACGCCTCCCGGCATTGCAAAGTTAAAGAAGATACCAATAAGACTGAGTTTAAAGACAGGCCATGATTTAGCCTTCATGCCCTGGGATTTAATCAGGACACGCCAGCGCTCACTTGCCAGATAGAGATTGAGTGCAACAAGTATGAGCGCCAAGGCGGCAGGCCCCGGAGCAAGAAGCGCACGTAAAGCTGAAAAGTTCAGTTTCCCTGAAGAAACGAGCCAATAGATAATGCCCGAAGAGAAGATGTTTTTGAAAGCCTGCACCAGGAACTTTTGCATTTGCTTAATT
>CAZPYX010000079.1:0-17851 GCA_964590635.1 uncultured Bdellovibrio sp. | reverse complement strand
TCCTGCATTTGTGATAGGACCGTTTGCACCTTCAACGATGATTTTCGCCTGAATTTTTTCAGCGTTGTGAGTGTCGATTTGGTTCTCAAGAGCGCACGGGAACAAAGCATCACATTTCACTTCAAGCAAATCTTCATTGCTGATCGGAGTTGCCTTTGGATAGCCTTTCAGGAATTTGTGAGCTTTCACGTATTCCATCACTTCAGGAATGTCCAAGCCGTCACCGTTGAAGATACCCCCGGAAACGTCGGAAACCGCCACGATGCGAGCGCCGCGGTCGTGAGCGAATTTCGCTGCGAAGGAACCTACGTTACCGAAACCCTGGATCGCGATAGTTGCGCCTTTCATGTTCATTTTGCAAACTTCGAAAGCTTTTTCCGCAACGTAAACAACACCCAAACCGGTTGCGTGATTACGGCCCAAGGAACCGCCGATTTCAACTGGCTTACCAGTTACAACACCCGGTTGCGCAAAGCCACCTTGCTCTTGAGAGTAAGTGTCCATGAACCAAGCCATTGTTTGAGGATCTGTGCCCACGTCTGGAGCTGGAATATCTTTTGTCGGTCCAACGAAAGGTCCGATTTCAGAAGCATAACGACGAGTCAGATTTTGCTTTTCGGTGCGGGAAAGCTTGGTTGGATCAACAGTGATACCACCCTTTGCGCCGCCAAGAGGAAGACCCAAAACAGAGTTTTTGAAAGTCATCAAAGCCGCAAGGCCCACAACTTCTTGAAGGTCTACATTCTGGTGATAACGGATACCGCCTTTGTAGGGGCCCAATGTTGGAGAGTATTGCACGCGGTAGCCTGTGAAAACCTTCACAGAGTAATCGTCCATACGAACAGGTACGGAAACGGTGATACAACGACGTGGTCTTTTTAGACGCTCAAGTACGTTCGGGTCGCAGTTAATAATTTTAGCTGCTTCATCGAGAGTTTGAATGGCATTTCTAAACAATGGGCCATCATAAAGAGGCTCAATTTTTGATCCGTGCGGGGCTTCCATGTTATGTGTCTCCTTAAAAATACACGTAGGAATTTTAATTAAGTAAATACTCAGTGTCACTCAGGAAAAAGGTGATGACTCGGTGGTTCTTTTTGGCCACTATGAAGACCTATGCTTCGGTCTTGCACTTTCTCCTTATCAGTCTCTATCAGTCTTATTTTTCTGACTTTTTCGGCATCTGCATTAACTAATCAGACACCGCAACAGACCTATATGGAGCAGTTTCAGAGCTCGCGGATTTGGTTTCCTTCGGAAGACTCACCAATTCTCGCTAATAGCCCCGGGCGTTATCCAACGACTCTCAATTTTCTTTTTCAAAGTGTACTAGGTTGGACACCAACAGGCATAGGTAAGACGATGTCGGCCCCGTGCAATCCGGATGTTTGGCAGGCAAGGATGCTGGACTCGCGAGTGAAAACCTCGGCGCAGATCCAGGGCGCCCTTGTCCAAAAGTATTTTCAGGAGTGTCGCACAGAGCTTGAAACCGGCGACAACAGCGCTTTAGTCAACGGGCGCAAAATGATGACCATGAACTACAACCCCCAAGGTCATCCATTCCTGCGTCGAGTGGTGGTCAACCTTCCAGGCAATGTGCGCTTGAAAGGTTTGTTAGCTTTGAAAGGGGATTTCAAACGTCGTCCCTTTGTAGTGATGCGTTTAGGGATCTTTTCAAGTGTCGAAGATTTTAGACCTGAGCGAGCTTGGTTGATGATGCTCTTCGAACAGTCGCCATTCAATGTTCTGGTTTTAGAAAACATGACCAGCGGAGACTTCGTCGCGGATAACAATCAGTTTTCTTTCGGCGGTTACGACGAAGGAATTCAGAATCTTTTGATCGCACGCATGCTTCGCGATTCCAATGAACCGCTTTCGAAAATCATCGACAGTGTGCACATGTTTGGCGTTAGCTTAGGTGGGCACGGAGTTTTGTACTCGTCCTTGTTAAGCAAATACAACTCTCCAGCCAGCTATCCATTGATTCAAAGTTATTTGGCTTTTTGCCCGGTTGTAAATCTTCAAGCCACCATGCAGAACCTCACTCAAAGCGGAGTGAAGTCCGCGTTTGTGGATCTGTGGAGTCGCCGCCGTTTGAGTGGCTTGGATCAGAAGCTTCCTTCATTGGTTCAATACGATAGCTTTAGTTTTTTATCGAAAGCCGTCTCTGAAGTTGTGCGAAATTATCAGGGAGGGCTTTCGTATATTTCTAGCGTGAAGCTTCCTCCGGGTGTCAAAGATGGTCCTGACTTTTGGGGCTTGAATAATTTCTGGAAGTCCTACAACGATGTGCAGGAACCGGTGATGGTGATGGCAACAACGGAAGATCCTTTGGTGCCGTTTGAAATGAACTCGCAAAATCTTGCCAATAAAAAAATAAAAATTGGCAGCAGAAATTTAAAAGTCGTAGAGCTTCCGCAGGGCTACCACTGTACATTCCCAGTTCCCTATGACTGGAAAGCCTTATCAACAGTTTTTCAATCCTACATTCTTTCTCACTCTCCAAGCTTTCACTTGAAGGAACGCAACTTGAATGTGGATTTGACCGATGACGAATGGAAAGGCTTTTTCAACGGCCCTGTCATCACTGAATTTGACATCAAAGAACCCGCTAAGGATCAAAAATTTATCAGACTAGAAATCAAGCTGACCAACTTCAAAAAAGAAGATCGCAGCATGAACCTCAGCCTGCCCCTCTCAGAATTCGATTTCCGCTTCTTAAATAAAGACCTAACACTGTCAGAAAAAGAAATGATCGTCCGTTGGCTCAATCAAAACCTGCGCGTCTCCCTCCTTCAGACCACCAAACCCACCCTAAAAGTCACCTGGCCCGTCGCCCTCTAAGCGCGGAAAGGCGGACGGAAAGGTACCTGCTTCCCTTTGGGCAAAATCGGTACAATCTTCGTCAAAAAAAATTGATGTACTTGCTCCCTTTTTAAACCAAAGGGAAGCAGGTACGTTTCGCGATTAGATTTGTGTTTTGAAGAAGTCGGAGTGTTCGGCTAGTTTTTCCATGTAGGCGCGTACGTCTTCTTTGGCTTCTTCGGGGAGGCGGGCAAATGGGACGATGTGTTCGTCGGGGACGTAGCGGAAGGTGAAGTTGATTCTGCGGGTTTCGAAATTTGAAATTTCATTCAACTTAAAGATTTTTCCGTCTTTCTTTTCTACGCGTTGAACGCGATGGAACAAATGCTTTTTGAATTTGTCTCCGGCGAAGATTTGCAAAGAGCTGTCGTCGAGCCATTGTTGAACAACGACGTCGGACTTACTTTCAGTTCCTAAGCTTGAGACGAATTGGAACAAGGCGCGTTCGCCGAAAGAAATGGATGCAACGGGACCAGGTTCGAAATCCTTGTGTTCACCCACGCGTGCGCAATCTAGCTTTTTGCCGTCTTCTTGGATTTGATCGCCATAATAATTGATCAAGCAGGTGTTCAAATGCCAGCCACGGGGGATGTCTCGTGGTTCGTAGTGGGAGTGAACCATTTCTTCAATTTTTTGAATAAGATATTCTAAAATTGGCGGAAATCCTTCGGCGCTGACGCAGCGATTGAAGATGCCTTTCGGTGGATGATAATAATTCAAGCAAGCAAATTGCCAATTTCCCAACCAATAAACGGGACGCAAAAGTGGTCTTTGTTTTTGGTTTTCCGGTGGAGGATTATTTTTAGAGTAGCGCATTTCCCAAATGGGATAGAGCGTATTGAGATAGCGAAAAATTTCTTCTTTTTCTCGAGGTGAAATGTAGTCGGGCTTGTAAATCAAAGCATTCGGCGCGGACTTGTCTTCTTGGGCACGGCTGGAAATAGGGCGTCCTGCATTGCTAGGGCGATTTTTCGGGCTGCCCTTGGGGCCAGATGATTTACCTGGGAATTTCGCTTTCGATTTAAACATGAGAGCGGTTCTATCATAGGGACCTTCCAAGGCCAAGTCCGCGATGTTAGGGGATGACAGCGGGGCCAGCTTCGGCTAGAAATGAGCTTTGGGAGGATGAAAAAATGACAACACCCGTACAGGCCCATCTAGGTCCTCAAGAAAAGCAGCTTTTGATCAACCAAATCCCCGCGCTAAAAGGTAAAAAAATCCTCATTATCGGCGACGTGGGTTTGGATGAATATGTTATGGGTCAAGTTCGTCGTATCAGCCCAGAAGCTCCCGTTCCTGTTTTGGAAGTAGAAGAAGAAGACATGCGTTTAGGTCTTGCTGCCAATGTCGCCCAAAACGTGGCCAGCCTTGGCGGTTATCCAATGTTGGTTTCAGTTGTTGGCGATGATACAGGTGCGAACCTTCTTAAAGAACTCAGTATTAAAAATGGCGTGAGCTGGGATTACATGATCGTGGACAAAGCTCGTCCGACGACTCGTAAAATGCGCGTGATGGCAAAGCATCATCATCTTGTGCGTGTGGATCATGAGCTTAAGAAATATCTTTCTGAAGATGCTGAAGCTCGTTTGATTGCTACCGTCGAAAAGAATGTGGTGCACGCGGATTGTGTGATCATTGAAGATTACGCAAAAGGTGTGATCTCAAAAAACGTGGTCGAAAAAGTTTCGGCGATTTGTAAAAAAGCTGGAAAAAGATTGATGGCCGACCCACACCGTGACAACCGCGGTTCTTTCTATCAGGGCGTTGATTTGATCAAACCAAATTACGACGAAGCTGTGGTTTTGACGGGCATGGACTTCGACGATCTTAAAGGCAATCCGAATAAAGTTGTCGAGGTAGGTCGCGCGCTTCAAAAAATCACGGGAGCTAAAGAAGTGGTTCTGACTCGTGGAAAAGATGGCATGACTATTTTCTCTGGTGATCAAATCACGGAAGTTCCTACTTATGCGCAAAAAGTTTTCGACGTCACTGGAGCCGGCGACACAGTTATTGCCGCATTGTCTTTGGGGCTTGTTTCTGGTTTGACCCTGGTGCAAAGCTGCATGCTTGCCAATAACGCCGCTGGTGTCGTTGTCGGCAAAGTGGGCTGCGTTCCATGTGAAATTCCAGAACTCATCGAATATATCAACACCGTTCATTAAAAATGATACACGCCGGACTTTGTTTGGGACGGCGTTTTCAAAGGCAATTCAAAAATGGCTCAAGAACGTTCTTTCAAAGTGAATTCACAGCTTCTTCCTGCGGGCTTCCCTCGGGAGTTTGATGCGCATATTTACTTCGAAGAAAGTTCACGCTCTTTTGCAAAAACCCTTCGCGAAAAAGCAATGACCGCCTTCGAAGGCCAACGTGTTTTCACGGGGGAGATGATTCCAATAGGTATTGGTCCTCATCCCATCCCGATGTTTGAAATTAATTTTCCTAAAGAGATGTTTAGCGAAGTTGTACTGTGGTTGATGAAAGAACGCGGCGACTTGTCTGTCCTAGTTCATGAGTTGACCGGAAATGATCTCTATGACCATACACAGGCGGCATTGTTGCTCGGGTCTCAAGTTCCTTTGAATTATTCTGTTTTTTGAGCCAAAGCTCTGGACGAAGAGCCCTAGACCTGGATCACCCTTCTGTACAATATACTCCAAGTGTTTCTCTGCATAGAATGTGAGTAAGTTTTCTAAGTCATCGTCCGTGGTACGTTCTGTTTACGGGCGATGGCTTTCTTCTTCAGTGACTGCCCAAATTTGTTAGCTGTAAACATTGCGACCGTTGCTGAAGGTTAAAAGATCCTTATCTCCGTTGAATTCCCTATAAGTTCAAATTTAAGAGGAGTGTCTCATCCGGAGACTGGTGTGTTCGTTGCTTCATAGGTGTCGAGGAGTATCTATGAAAATCTCGTCACTACTTCGTATGGGTTTCGTTGTTTCAATTATTTTCGCCGGTTTCTCTGCACATGCAGAGGACGACGCCAATCTTTTGATCTTCGATAGCAAAGAGGCCGTGCAGGGCCAACAAGCTCCAGAAGTTATGAGTGAGAGCACAGATAATATCGAAGTTAAATTTGATCCTTCTGAGGTCACAGAGGTTGAAAAAGATTTTAATCGCGAACGCTTCGTAGAGCGAGTGCGTGCGGAAATGAATAAAGAGATTCCCAAAGATGTTCTTTATGACTTTGAAGGACCAAGAACGGAAGCTGAATTAGATAAGCTCTTGCAGCTTTCAGATGTTGAAATTTCCTCTTTCTTGGCAAAGAAAAAAGCATTCCTTGGGAAGTTCGCAAAGGTCTTGGCTTTCTTCAGAGTCGGTCCTGGAAAAATCAATAAAGCATTGAATGAATTGAACGATCGTTTTTATGAAAGCTCGCATGTTGTTTCACGAAGCAACGTCAAGGGCGGTTCGATGATGTTCTCGCTTTCCGGTGGTTTGGCTTTGCCACAAAAAGTGATGGAGGCCATGCACAAACGCAATATTGGATCTTTCATTCCGAAATCAGGCGGCTTCTATTACATGCTAGGTCTTGGTGCGGGCTTCACTCGTAAAGTGGATGAAAATAACAAGGCCAAGTTTGTCTTCGAGGTCTTTGTTGATGTAGAGAAGTTGAAGAAGACATTGACGGGCATCGTAGAAGTTTCCGCAGCTGGAACCTATGGTTTGGTTTTCGAAAAGCGTGAAGGACCTTTCATGACTCAAAAGAACACGACGATGTACGGTGGAGCAACAGGGGTCTTCCGTCAGGGGCCGAATCAATTTGGTTGGGCGGCTTCAACGGGCTTGTCATTCCCCCCTGGTATCGGAATTTTCTTGGTCTATCAAGACGAGGCGACTCGCTATTACCTCTTCCGCGCGGAAGGGCTCAAGGCCTCATTCCCGGCTCTGCGTTTAGTGAAAGACAATATAGTCTCAGCTTTGCGCAATATTGCCTTCAATAAGGGATCTTTAGGAGCCTGTCAGAAAGTTCTTCTTTAGGCAGTTCAGGCATTTTTTCCATGTTTTCGACCCCACCAACGGAATTTGGTGGGGTTTTTCAATTTCTAGGCTCTAAGACAATGGAATTGCTAGGATATCCAGGGCCCTTATGCTACAAAATCGCCCATACATAATCCTTAACCAAAGGTGACCATCTGAAGAATCAGAAAGGTCCCAGCTGTAATAAGCAAGGCTGTGACAAGCCAAGGAGCCCTGAATGGAATTGAATGACGGCATTGACCTCATTTCGACTGCGCCCGTGAACTATGCTGACGACAACGTCGCAAAACCTCTAGAAAATAAACCTACAAATTTCTATTCGATGACTTTGGAAGATTTGAAAGCTTTCCTTAAGGGAAAAGGCAAAGAGCAGTTCCGCGCTCAACAAATTTTCAAATGGGTCTTTGAGCAGCGAATCACTGATGTTGAGCAAATGACAAATCTATCGAAAGACTTCAGGGCTGAGTTGCCGAATCTTCTTTCCTTTGAGCTTCCCAAAGTCATCACTCACTTGAAGTCTGTTGATGGAACTCAAAAGTTTCTTTTCGATGTTGGCGATAACTTGAGTGTTGAGTCTGTGGTGATCCCTTCAGAGGGCCGTTTGACTTTATGCATCTCTTCTGAAGTGGGCTGTAACATCGGCTGCAAATTCTGTTTTACTGGAAAACAAAAACTAAAACGAAGATTGCGAACTGAAGACATAGTTGGTCAGTTCATGCAGGTGCATGATCGTCTTGAAGAAGGTCAACGCATTACTAATATCGTTTTCATGGGCATGGGCGAGCCGTTGGATAATCCAGAGTCTGTTTTCAAAACGATCGACGTTCTTCATTCTCCGTGGGGTATTAATTTGTCCCGCAAAAAAATCACGGTTTCTACTTCTGGCATCGTTCCAGAGATGTGGCGTATCGCTGATGCCAAAGTTCGTTTGGCGGTGAGCTTGAATGCACCGAACGATGAGATCCGCACGCAAGTGATGCCGATCAATAAAAAATGGAACACGAAAGCATTGTTGGATGCTTGTAAGGACTATACTGACAAGACAGGTGAGAAGATCACTTTTGAGTACGTCTTGTTGAAAGGTGTCACGGATCAATTGGAACACGCTCGTCAAGTGGCAAAGCTCACTCGTCATATTCCGTGCAAGATCAACATCATTCCATTCAATGAACATCCAGCTTCACCTTATGAGCGTCCTGCAGATGCAACGATTGAGGCTTTCCATCAGGAGCTAAGCCGTTTGAATGTACATGTGTTGTTAAGACGTTCCATGGGACGTGATATTTTTGCGGCTTGCGGTCAATTGAACAGCACACACAAAGAAAACACGGCAACCATGGATATTTCAAATTCTAAGCTTGCAGGCTTGCCGAAATCAAAACGTGAAGTCTTGGCAGCCAACGCTCTTGAGTTCGCTGCAAAAAATGCGGCGCTCAATGCTGCGAGCTATGATTCTGAAGACGCAGCTGATAATACAGAGCTGAATTAGTTGCTATGTTTACACTCCGACAAAGTCGGAGTAGGGTTTATTTTTTAATGCTCCGGCCGGTCCGGAGTGCATAAAGATTTTGGAGATTAAAATGTCAGAAATTCTTGTAGTAGGAAGCTTAGCTTACGATTCTATTCAAACTCCTTCGGGAAAAGCAGACCGTGCCTTGGGTGGATCTGCGAATTATTTCTCTTTGGCAGCTTCTTTGTTTTCTAAAGTGCGCGTGGTTGGCGTTGTCGGTGAAGACTATGAGCAAAAAGACTACGATATGTTGAATAATCGTGGGGTAGATCTTGCAGGCCTTTCTAAAGTGCCTGGAAAGACGTTCCATTGGGCCGGTTCTTATGAAGGCGACATGAACGAAGCGAAGACTTTGCAAACTGATTTGAACGTGTTTGCAGACTTCAATCCTCAATTGCCTGAGCATTTCAGAGATTCATCTTTTGTATTCTTAGCGAACATTGCTCCTGAGTTGCAACTTCAAGTTTTGGAACAAGTGAAACAACCTAAGTTCGTAGGTATGGACACAATGAACTTCTGGATCTCTATCAAGAAAGAAAAGCTTCTTGAAGTTGTTAAAAAAGTGAACTTGGTTTTGATCAATGAAGGCGAAGCTAAAATGCTTACTGGCGCTGCGAATGCGATCTCTGCGGCTCCATTGATCACGGCGATGGGACCTTCTGCAGTTGTTATTAAGCGTGGCGAATACGGTTTTGCGATGTACACGAAAGACGAAGGCTACTTCATCTTGCCGGCAATGCCGATTCCAACAGTGATCGATCCGACAGGAGCTGGCGATACATTCGCTGGTGGTTTCTTTGGTTACTTGGCGGCTCAAAAGAATGTGCCGACAGTGGAAAACTTGAAACAAGCTTGTATCATGGGTTCTATGATGGCAAGTCACACGATCCAAGATTTCTCTGTGAAAGCTTTGGAAAAAGTAACGTTGGGTGATTTGGAAAAACGTCTAACAGCTTACAAAAAAGTGATCACTGTTTAAGCGGGTTGCCTTCGACATAGTCGAAGTGTCGGCCGGACTCGGACTGATTATTGAATAATAAAAAAGCACCGATGATCGGTGCTTTTTTATTTTGTGGGTATTGTCGGGATTAGAATCGGTAAACCAGAACACCGATGGTGCGGTGTTCAGTTCCACTTTTTTTCGCCCGTCCCGTCGCTGTGCCTTCGCGTTGATTGATTTCGTGGGCCAATTGGAAGCTTAAATTCTTCGTTAATTGGAAAGTCACATAAACTCTGTGCGAGATAAATGAATCTTTGAAGTCATACGGGTTTTGGACTTCGTCCTGTTTGCGATCACGGCCATTGATGCTCGTCGCAGAAGAGACCTGCGCGTTGTAGCCAACAGTCACAGGGCCTTTTTCCACCGAGATCGCCGCCAGAGTGGATGTGCCGACACCCCAGTAATAACCGCGTTTGCGCACGGTGCTTGCTTGAGTCGACAGAGTGGGGTCGTCACTTGTATTATCGAGGTCACTGAGGGCGTAAGATTTAACCATGGCAAAGTCACCATAGAATCCAAACTCCGCTTTTACTTTATAACCTTTATAGAACACTGTCGCATGGGCAGAAGCTCCCAAGATATTGACGGTTCCATAGAAGTCTTCGTTCGGGTTGCCCTTGGTCGAGCCGCGATCGTTCCAAGTTGTTGCAGAACCCAAGCCAATCACGACATCATAACCACGCAGATTGCCTGTCGAGTCTCTATCTAGTTCTTTTCTGTGATAGGCCGCACTGACGATTTGAGCGATGACCTTCAGGTCGCCCAAACCTTCGCCGCCATTGTGCTCAACGATCATTTTAACCATGGACGTATCTAAGATGATGCCGGAATCGCTTCCAGGTTTGTTGTAATTGGGAATTGTCACAACTTCCGCATTCAAACCAACTACTGCTGAGTTACTTTGATCTACTTTGAAAGGCTTTTGGCCTTTATCCATTCCAATATACATAGAAACTTCAGACCAACGCTCTTTTTTACAGTCAGGCACCGTTGAAAACTTGTCGCCGGTCTTGAGCTTATTCAAAGAGTAATTGATCGCGCCGACAGGATTCACTGCGTAGCCCAGTGTTTTTGCAGCGACGGAATCTTTTTGTAAGAGCGCGCATGATAACTGATAGGTGGCTTCACCAATAACATAGCCACCCAGAGGAGTCATAATCTGATCATTGATCGAGAAAACTTCGTGATACTCAGAGAACTCCCAAGCGGCAGAAGAGGCGAAACTTACTAGGAAAGATTCCAAGGAGCTCGCGCCATTGGTGCGGGCGATATTATAATAAAGTACGCCAGCATAGACGTGGCCGTAGTTAGCGAACTTATCGTTATCGTCAAAAAGAATGGCTTCGCCGTTGGTTTTCTTTTTCAAACCTTCTCTGAAGCCATAGTCAAAGTCTTGAGCATTATAGACAAGATTTTTGTAATACCAAGCCAAGCCAGAAGAAAACACCACGCCCAGTTCAATACCGGCCCGAAGATAGTTTTTCTTACGTGGACTTTCATTTTCGAATGTGAAGTAAGCTTGGTCGACGGTCAAAGGCAGTTTCGTGGCGTTATCGATGAAAAGACCTTTGCTTTGATCGTAGGTCATCTTCGCGGATTCGCTGATACCGTTAACAAGTAGTCCTGCCTTGAAAGCTTGCTCATTGCCAACGTAATAGAAAAGATTTGCTACTACTTTCGCAAAGGCATCTTCTTTAGTCGCTGTTCCTTCTTTTTTGTCAGAGAACTGCCATCCTAAATTTGTGAAATCAGAATCGTGCACGCGACTCCAGTTCGTCACGTCCATGGAAATTACACCTTCACTGGTGCGCAGGATGCGTAAATGGTATTCATTGTGGGGTTCTAACTTTTGCAGATCTTTATCAAGGAAGGAGTTTGTATCAAATGAACGACAAGTGACATCGACGGCGGAGTCGCTCACTTGGTTGGCGATCAAGTAAACCTGTGCGCAGATTTCTTTCTTCCAACGAAACTGTTTGTTCTCTTTGAGGTCCCCAACAGAGACCAATATTTTTCTAGGCATGTTAGGCCGGGCAGCATGGGCATGCGCCACAGACAACAACAAAAGACCTAGGGCTATGAAGAACTTCTTCATACCAGTCACTCCTTTAATTGGGGGGCCAGTTAGGCCATTACGTTCCAGTCCCAAAGGTCGCATTTGTTCATACAAGCAAAGGACTTGCCAAATAAAGGGCTTTTTAAGTGGGTTAATTTGCAATAGATGGGATTTCACTCATCGAGTGACGATATGGGCTTTGCATTGGCTGCTTTCAGGTTGCCGAGGTGTGTAATCTATGTTTAGTTTATAGTATGTTTTTAAGGCTTGTTGTCGTCCTATTTATGATGTGTTCTCAAGCGTCGGCAGAGTCCGTGTGGAAGGGGTATACAGAGGAATTTCCGCCTTTTAACTTTAAGAAGGGCACAGAAGTCACTGGTCTTTCCACAGATATTATTCGTGGATTATTGGCGGTCGAAAAAATTCATCCGCAAATTGTGATTGTGCCTTGGTCTGACGGTTATCGCAAAGTTCAGAGAGAAGAGAATACCTTCATCTTTACGACTTCCAGAAAAGCCGAGAGGGAAAGGTTATTTAAATGGGTCGGGCCTATTTTGAAAGATACTTTTTATCTTGTCGCTTTAGAGAATTCAAAAATTCATCCGACTAGTAATCCCTTGGATCTTCGCAAATACAAAGTTTCTGGAATACCAGAGGATCATCCAGTTGAATTCTTAGAGCAATTGGGATTCAAGGTTCAGTATATTGAAAGTGATCTTGACCGCTATAAACTTCTGCGCGAAGGGAAATTAGATCTCGATATCATGACTGAATTAAGTCAAAAGTCCTACGAAAAGCTTTACCGCTTAAAGTTTAAAAAGATCACAATGCTTTATAAGGTCGACTATTATGCTGCTTTCAACTTGAAGACTTCAACGCAGCTGATAGAGCATTTAAACAAAGACCTTCGCCGTTTCAGAAAGGGCAAAGAGTTTAGAGAGATATTTAAGAAATACACCGGGGCCCAAAAATCTTCGCTTTATGAAGAGGCGACATCACAAAACCCCTAGGAGATAGGGGTTTTGTTTTGTGGGAGGGAGACTAACTAAACTAATGCCAAATCAACTTGGATATTGCCACGAGTTGCATTGGAGTAAGGGCACACTTGATGAGCTGCTTCGAGAAGTTTTTGGGCAACGTCTCTTGCGGGGCCTTCAATCTGCGCTTTGAGCTTTACAGCTAGCTGAAAACCACCAGAGCCATTGGGGCCAATGCCGACTTCTGCCGAAATGGAGGTGTTTTTAAGTTCCACTTTTTGATTGCGGGCAACGAATTGCAAAGCACTATCAAAGCAAGCGGCATAGCCTGCGGCAAAGAGTTGTTCGGGGTTGGTGAAAGCTCCACCGGGACCACCCATTTCTTTTGGAATTCGAGTTTCAAGATTCAAGACTCCATCTGAACTCTCAACTTTACCATTACGTCCACCTGTTGCTTTTGCAGCGGCTATATAGAGACTACTCATTGTGACCTCCTAAGGTTTTTTGCATTTGAGTGATGAGTTTATTTAGCTGAATTTTTAAACTATCATATTCACTTTTTTTATAATCTAGATCGCACAACATCATGTCGGGTACTTCGGCAAATTTTTCTTCCATCTTTTTGCCTTCGGTCGTGAGATGCACTTCGACCGATCGCTCGTCAGCTTTCGATCTGCGCCGACTGACCCAGCCTTTTTGTTCCATACGTTTAATCAAGGGGGTGACGGTTCCAGTATCTAAAAGTAAAAGATCCGCGATTTCTGTTACCTTGAGCGGAGCCTTTTCCCAAAGAACTAAAAAAACCAAGTATTGGGGATAGGTCAGGTCCAGCTCTTTAAAGTGAGGAGCATAAAGCTGAGTGATTAACCGCGAAGCTGCGTAGATCGGGAAGCAAAGCTGATTTTCTAATTTGAGCTTCTTATTCATGAAAGTATCTTAGAAGTTAATTATATTGTGCGCAATATAATTGCATAAAATATAAATAATTGAGAAATCAACGACGAGTTTTCAGGTACTTAGTGCGAAGGGACTGTATCAAATTGAGATGAATAGGACCAAGATCCTGATCTCTACTCTGGTTTGTTTTGTCCTCAAGAAAGAGGGGAAAAATACCGATATTTCCAATAGCTATGAGCAAAAAGTCCAAGAATTCTTCAGCCGCAGAGAACCTCATTGAGTCATTGATGGATGACCTCAAAGAGATTCAATCCGATTCGTCTTACAATGACGGAGCGGATGGCAATGTGCTTTTAGGCGCTGGCGAAGAAGCGAGTGGTTTCTCGGGTATGCCTTTAGAGAGTGATGATCATCGTCTTGATAGCACGAATGCTTCGAACAACCTTTGGGGCGATCTTGAAAAAGATATTGGCGTTCAAATTGAAAAAGAAATCGACGCTTCAGAATTCACAGGCGGAGCTGAATACGACGGCCGCGACAACGATGGATACGACGGAAGTGCCTCAGGTGCTTTAGAGTTCGCCGCTCCTGAAGGTTTTGATAATTTGCCTCCTTCAGAAAAATTTATTCCAATTCCTTCCGCAGAGGAAGAAAAGTACAGTGGTCCATCTTCAGATCCAGGCTATCAATCTGAGGATGATTTATTCTCACCACCGACTCCAGATTCTTATAGCGCAGCTGATGATGAGGCGACTCGTCCCGTTTTTAGCGCTAGCGCCATGTCTTCATCTCCAGCTGGAGGCGAAGATAAAACTGTTTCTATTCAACAAGATCTCAATCTGACTTCTTCAGTGGCAACAAGCTCTGACGATAAAACATTGGCCGTTGATGGTTTTGCGAACGCCCGTTTGGGTGCTCGCAAAAATGTCGATGTCAAAGTCAGTGTGGGTAACTTCCGCGGCAGCAGCCGTACGGGAGCTGCCAACGTTCTAACTTCCGTAGATGCGAGCTTGGCTCAAGCAGAAAACTTGAAGCTGGCCCAACAACGTATTTTAGAATTGGAAAGAGAAACAGAGCATCTTCGTGCCGAAAACGAAGAGTTGGCTTCTGCCGGCGAGATCATTCGTTCACGTACGGATGACCTGACAGTTCGTATTTCTTCTTTGGAAAAAGAAAAAGAAGAAGTGCGCGAGTCCGCCCAAAGTGAAATCCTGATTTTGAAGGGCAACCTTCAATACAAGGAAAACGAAGTTGCCAAAGCTCGTATCAAAGTTGAAGAGCTGGAAACTCGACTTAAATCTGACTTTAAAAAGATCCGTGTTCGTGAACGCGAACTAGAAAATAGATTGGAACTGTTGCGTGCCGAAAAAGCCGCCCTTGTTCGGTCTAAAGATGAGTATATTCTGGACCAGAAAAGAAAGATTGATCAGCTTTCTCAGGAACTGGATAATTATCGCAAGAAGTGTCTTGAACTTAACAAGACCCTCGAGGCGAACCAAGACCAGTTCAAACGTACCGAACGCGCTCTGCGTTTAGCTCTGACGAACTTAGAGGTCAAAGAGGAGAACCTCACGCCATTTAAGAAAGCAGAGTAAGCATGGAGTCCACCTCGACAGTAGAGTCCAGCGACGGCACAACGGTCGTCGCCAAACCCGCTCCCATAAAAAAAATCAAAGTGATTGTGAGCGATTTACATTTGGGCAAAGGACGTCTTTTACCTCAAGGCGGACTGAACTCTTTGGAAGAGTTTTACTATGGTGAAAAGCTTGTCGAGTTCATTCACTACTATTCTACGGGCGTCTATCGCGATTATGAAGTTGAGCTGATCATTAATGGCGACTTCTTCAATTTCCTGCAGTGTGACTACAAAGGCCATTTTCTTTCTGTGATCACCGAAGCGGTGACCCTTGAAATTCTCAAAGAGATTGTCAAAGGTCATGGGGCGGTCTTTCAAGCCATGGCCGAGTTTGCTGCAAAGCCAGGCAATAATATCACTTATATCGTCGGAAATCATGATCAGGGAATGTTGTGGCCTGCGTGCCGCGCTTTCTTAAATCAAGTCGTAGGGGCGCCTGTTCGCTTCAAGAACATTGTTTATTTCTTTGATGGCGTGCACATTGAACACGGTCATATGCATGAAGCCGCGAATCGCATGGATCCGAAAAAGTTCTTCTTAAAGAAGAATCTTGTGGAGCCCATTTTGAATTTACCCTTCGGCTCGCACTTCTTTTTGGAAGTGGTTCTGAAAATCAAACAAACTTATCCTCACATCGATAAAATCCGTCCCTTTGGAAAGATGGTGCGTTGGGGAATGATGAATGAAACTATGACCATGGTGAAAGCTTTCTTCATGGCTCTTGTTTATTTCTTTAAAAGTGCCTTCATTGCAGATCCAAGACGTCATTGGCCGATCAAACGAATTATTCAAGTGATCTTAGAAAGTGCGATCTTTCCGGATTTGAGTGAATCGGCGCGTAAGATTTTAGGCGATGACCGCGTGCATACTGTGGTCTTTGGCCACACACACGTCTATCAGTATCGTCAATGGAACGAGAACAAGGAATATTTTAATACAGGAACATGGACGGAGCTGACTTCTTTGGATATTGTGTCCTTAGGAAAAATCACGAAGCTTACGTATGTGCTTATCGAATACCCTGAAGATGGAGGACGCCCACGTGGTCGTCTGAAAGAGTGGAAGGGTTATCACCGTATCGAAGAAGACGTCGCGATCTCGTAGTTTTTCCCAATTTTTCGGGAGAACGTATGTTGGAAATTTCGCACTCAAGTCAACCTATTCAAAATGCTCTACTTCAGGAATGCCAAGCTTCTTTAAAACTTTTTTTGGAAAGAAGAGAAATTGGCTTTCCGCAATTAGTTGAGCGCATTCAGTTGTGGCAACAATCTCATAAGCAGGGTGCAGACTTCGCTGCTAAATTTAAAAAATTAGTGATTGTCGGTTTAGGCGGAAGTTCTTTGGGCACGCGCGTGATTGCGGAAGTATTCCGGTCGAAATCCCTTTTCTTCGTCGATAATGTGGATGCTTTGGAGTTCGAAACTCTTATTGAAGAATTGGGCAGTCTTAAAGATGTAGCGTGGGCCTTCATTTCAAAAAGTGGAACGACAATTGAGTCCTTGTGTGCGCTGGAACTCCTTGAGCAGATTTATCACGATGAAAAGTTAGATCTGCATGCCCACAGCATCGTCATCTCGGAAGCCAAAGACAGTTCTTTGACTCAATGGGCCCGTAAGCACAATGTGCCAGAGTGCGAAATTCCGGTGGATGTGGGCGGAAGATTTTCTGTGCTGTCTCCGGTGGGGATGTTCCCCGCGGCATTCTTGGGACTTGATCTGGAAAAAATGCGTGTAGGTGCAAAGCGTGCCTTGTTAGACACGGCATTAGTTACGCAGACAATGGCGCAGGTCCTGCAAAGTTATCAGCGTGAAGAATGGATCACTTTGTTGTGGTCGTATAATTCCCGTATGAAAAACTTCGGTGGCTGGTTCCAACAATTGTGGGCGGAATCTTTAGGAAAAAATAAAACACGCGCTGGCGGTGCGGCTCCACGGGTGAGCACTCCAATGGGAGCGATTGGCGCTTCGGATCAGCATTCAATTCTTCAGCAGGTGATGGAAGGTACGAAAGATAAATTCATCGTGTTCCTACGCATTGAAGAGTCAGAGGGTGGTTCACAGAAGTTGCACAAAACTCACTTCAAAGAAACTGCAGACCTTCACGGTCGCACGATGGGTGAGCTTTTGCGGGCCGAGGCTTTGGCGACTCAAGAAGCTTTGAATCAGATTGGCGTGGCGACAATGACTTTGAAGGCCAAGGCTTTGGATGAAGAAACTTTGGGCTATATGTTCATGTTCTGGCAACTCGTAGTGGCTGGAATGGGTGAGCACCTAAAGATCGACGCTTTCAATCAGCCTGGTGTTGAGCTAGGCAAAGTCTTGGCAAAGGCCAAGTTAAAAAAAGCTTAGTTATTTTTTGAGCTGCTCAAATTCAGATCTTTTTCGTTCATATTCGTTCGTGAGATTCAAGACCTTAAGGTTTTGCTGGTCATAGCTGCCTTGGGCGTCTCGGATCTCACTGTCCCGATGTGCTTTGCTGGTGGCTTCTTTTTCAGTCTCGCCGTGCAGTTGTTGTAAGTCTAATTCGGTTTCTTTGATTTGCTGGCGAATTTGACCTTCAGTATCCTTCAACTCTTCTTTTTCTTGGGCGATAGTTCCTTTAATTTGTTTGGAACTTTGTGATTCACTTATAAAAACATTTCGTTTGTCACTTTGCAGCTGATCGAGTTGTGCTTGTTGATCTTCTCTTTGTTTACTCAGTTCACTGAGCTTGTTGTACTGATTGATGTCATGGGTGCGCTTCTTCCAAAAGACAATCTGCTTGTCGGTTTCTTTCAAAGCTTGTTCTTGCAGTTTGATCTGCTTGCTGAGTTCCGCGCGGACTGAGTTCGCTTGGGTCTTGCGCATATTTCAATTTTGATTTCCTTCTGCTGCTGTATTTTTTTCGGCTCTTTTGTATTCCTTCACGGTCGATTTTCAAATTTTTACTGCAA
>CAZPYX010000078.1:0-17905 GCA_964590635.1 uncultured Bdellovibrio sp. | reverse complement strand
AGCTCTAGTAAAGAACTCAGCGGATTTAATGGTCTTCAACTCGCTGATTCGGGAAGAAGTCTGCAGAGATCGCAGCTCAAGTCATCGAACTTTCTAAGTAGTTTTTCCTAGAAATTAGAAACAAAAAAAGCCAGGAATCAATCCTGGCTTTTTTTGTTTTAGGGACAAGACCGTCTAAAGAAGTCATCACCCTTACCAGATTTTTATTTGCAAGACCAGCCTGTATCACAAGTCAAAGCTCGGAATTATTCCAATGAAACTTAGTGGCTACACCCCAGGATTTGCCGAGCTCGGGGGCGTACATCTTCGCGCGACTTCAAAATTTTGAGGCAAATATCGGTGGTTTCATCAGCACAAGTATGAACATTCTCGGCACCAGCTTCCTTAAGAGCTATGAGGGTCTCAATAAACGCGGGACTTTCTTCTGGCTGAACAAACAATGCGAACAAGGGAGTGTACTTTGCTCCGGCAGGACACACGTTCATATTAATTTTCCACTGCGCAAATTTATCGATCGCATAGGAGCAGTAATTGTAGACGGCGTGAAAGATAACTTTGGTAAGCTCCTCCCCTGCAAAGCTACTTTTAAAATTCAATTCCGAAATCTGCGACAATGTAGAGACATCACAATTCATGATGGCTTGGCGAATATCGCCTTTTGCCAGAGGAGTCGTCGGATTTTTGAAGCTACTAAAAAGCAATGTCGACTTCACATAGTCAGCATCTAAAATACCTAACAAAGGAAGAGCTTCATGAAGCACAAGAAGTCTACGCTGATCTTCGCTAGATCTGTCCCAGAATGAACGAGAAATCACAACAAGAGGAGGATTGCTATTAGGTTGGTTGATGGCGGCCAGTTCGCGATCCCCTAGAAAGACTTGGTCTTCACTTTTAATAAGTACCGCTTGGCTCTTAACGATTAGCTGCTCTTTGGTAAAAGACTCGCCGCTTGAAAAAGTATAAGTTCTTGGAAGAATCTGAACGTAATCTCTTAAAATCAGCTGAAAGGCAGCGGCATAGGAATCTCCGCCATGGGTCTCTGTCCCATCAATGAATTGAACAGACTGACCCAATACGGTCGTCGAAAAGGTGGATGAGAAAATAAATACCAACAACAAAGAGGCAACGTTCATTAAAAGAGCTTTCATCCAGGGTCCTCGCTAAAAACAGGATAGATAGCCATGGTCACATTATAAAGGGTGTCTGCCTGTTTTGTTTTTTCCTGAGCAACAGAGTTAATTCGCTTCCGGGCCTTTTTTAGAATATCTTTAATTTTTTGCAAATCTTTTTTCGGCAAGGCGATCGTCAATGTCGTATTTTCCCTCTTCTCAATGGGGACATTGTCGACTGCTCCTATGGCCATTTCTAAATACTTCTGCTGAATAGAGCGAAGTTTTTGCGTTGTAGATTTAAACTCCATTGTTGTGCTTTGAGAAGGCAGCAACTTCTGACTATTGCTAGGGTGAGGCTTCAAAATACCCATGGCTCTGAGAGTTTCTCTTCCTCGGATAATTTCAGTTTCTGAAATACCGAGATGCTCAGCCAAACGTTTCATATTCGTATTAGAAAACTTAAGATTGTTGGCCTCGATGATAAACGGATAAAACCATTCATACTCTGACGTCAGCATGTCAGATCTAATTGCATCAAAAGCGAAGTTCTTTTTTGCCTTTCTTTTTTTTGCAACATCAGGGGCTAAAAGTGCAAATAACTGCTGCGACTGCTGCAAGCTAAGCTTCAACTTACTTGCCCACTTTTCTAAAGTTTGCATTGAAGGCACTCGTTGGCCATTCATAATCTTAGACAGTGAACTTGCATCTGTATTAAGTAAATTGGCAAAAGATCGCAGCGAAAATTTAGAGTTCTTTGCTCGCCGTCTATTAAATTCTTCCTGGATAAAAATCTGAATCGTCATAATTTTAAAAATCTATGTTAGGTCTACTTGATTGAAAGCAAAATAATTTAAAACTGTGGCTCGAAAAAAATAGAGCCTCAGAAAAATTTCAGTACATAGAAAATCTAAGCTCCCTCTATTGAGAAAATAACGCATTTGCTCTATAAGCGTGTAAACCAAAACTGTTTCACAAAGGAATTAAAATGAAAGCTCAATTGTCATTCATGGCTTCTGTTCTTACCTTGTTGGTCTCGCTTCACTCTCAGGCTGCCGGCTCTCAGTTGCAAATTAAATTCGCAAGTAACAATCGCACCCCCGCACAAGTCCAACAATTCATAACTAAACTTTTCAACCAAAAATGTCAGCAGTCTGTAGCCAGAGCTTATGAAAGCCACACAACTCCGCAAACGTCTTTAGAAGACAACTATGAAATGCCAGGGCAAGACGGCCTTTACTCTGCTCATTACGATATCGTCTATGATCAAAGATTTCCTAGAGATATGGTAGCGACTATTGCCGTCAACTATAACTTTTTACCAAATGGCCAAATCAGAATCAATCTCGCTCAAATTCTAGGTGCCTACGATACTTCTTATTGTGACATCGGCATGTACAAGCCTTCGGACCTAAAATAGTACACAGTAAATACAATTCGTGAAAACATCGAGTGCCGTGTCTCTCGATGTTTTTTTTGGAGTGCGTATCAGAATCAGACAAATTTTCCTTAGAGATTTCAAGTCCTCTTGAATTCATTTACCACGGCATCGTCTACCTCTCCTTCTTACGCTTTTATATTTGGACAGTGGAGAGCCTTCTCTGGACGGGTGGACCTGACCGAAAAAGGAAACGCCAAGAGTTTATATTTTAAGGCACCGCAAAACGTCGTCATCGGAAACATTCAGACTCAAGGCTGGGGCTTTCAGCCAGCTTCATGTATAAGTCCTACCCTTGGCTCGTTTCGAGCAGTGGTTGCTTCTGCTTACTTGTTCACGACTAAGTTTTTTACAGGACATGAGAGTGCTTCCATCGTTCAGTGGGCGATTCCCGCGGATAGTGCTCTGCCTATGATACTTTGGTTGGGAAATGCTAGCGCTGATACGGTCGCCGTAGACCAACGAAATTTCGTGACCATTACTGGACACGTAAATGTTTCTTGTACTATGGACGATTAGTTCCGGACAAAATGAATCAGACGCGTGAAGTAATACGCACACTGTTTCACGGCCTTTTGGGTGAATTGGTAAGACCTGTAACTGCGCTCGATTTAGATCTCGAAACTTGCAAAATGCCCTGCAAGAATGCAGGGCATTTTTTATTTCTCAGGAATGAAAAATCTATGTTCTACAAATGCGCTGATTGAGATTCTCCATGATGAAATTGCTCTTCCGTCGAACCTTTCAAAGCACCCGTGGAAGCTTTGCCTTCCGTGATAGTCTGCAAAACATGATCGAAGTATCCAGTACCTACTTCCGCTTGATGTTTCACCGCTGTATATCCACGACCCGCAGCCGCGAACTCTTCTTCTTGCAACCGCACATAGGCTGACATTCCTTCATTTGCATACTGATGAGCCAAATCAAAAGTATGATAGTTCAACAAATGCCACCCTGCCAATGTAATGAACTGGAATTTATATCCCAATTTTCCTAAGCGGTCTTGGAACTCAGCGATCTCACTGTCAGAAAGATGCATTTTCCAATTGAAGGAAGGGGAACAATTGTAAGCAAGGATTTTGCCTGGATACTTTTTATGAATTTCGTGCGCAAAGATTTCCGCTTCTTTCATGTCGGGTTTCGAAGTTTCAAACCACAGGACATCCGCCCACGGCGCATAAGCAAGTGATCTTGCAATGGCACAATCCAAGCCTCCACGGATCACGTAATATCCCTCAGGGGTTCTTTCACCGGTCAGGAAGGGGCGATCAGCCGGATCAATATCCGAGGTCATCAAGGCGGCACTTAAAGCATCCGTACGAGCCACAATCACTGAGGGAACCTCCATCACATCAGCTGCAAGTCGCGCCGCCTGTAAAGTCCGCGTGAAGTTACTTGTCGGCACCAAAACTTTTCCCGCAAGATGACCACATTTCTTTTCAGCCGCAAGTTGATCCTCGAAGTGTACGCCTGAGGCCCCAGCCTCAATCATGGATTTCATCAATTCAAAGGCGTGCAGGGGACCACCAAAACCCGCCTCTGCATCAGCGATGATCGGGGCATACCAATCAAGACCGCGAATATCTTTATTAGATTGATTTGCGATCTGATCCGCTCTCATCAGAGCGTTGTTAATTCTGCGCACCACTACAGGCACTGAGTTCGATGGGTAAAGACTTTGATCAGGATAAGTCTGCCCTGCTAAATTTGCATCCGCAGCAACCTGCCAGCCACTCAGATAGATGCTTTGCAAACCTGCTTTTACCATCTGCACCGCTTGGCCTCCGGTCATGGCTCCAAATGTATTCAAATATCCCTCGCTATTAAGAGCTTTCCAAAGCCGTCTTGCCCCATAATCCGCAATCGTATGCTTCACGGGCAGGGAAGAACGCAGTTTCACCACATCCGCTGACGAGTAATTACGCTGCACGCCCTGCCAACGCTTATCAGTGCTCCAATTATAATCCAATTGGCGCGATTGCATCTCCGAACTTAAAATCATCTTCCTCTCCTTTATGTTCAACTTGGTTTAAAATTTCATAGGCTTTGACTGTTAGGAAATCTTGAAATTGATTCGACAACACAAGCTCGTTAAGAAAGCTCACGGCGCGATCCAAATATGGCAGATTCAAAGGAATCAGCTTCTTCACTTCATCACGCAAAAATTCACTGTAAAGCTCTAAGGTGAAAGTTCTTCCATCCGATAATTGCACCACATGATGAAGCCACTGCCACAATTGCCCTCTCGATATTTCAGCGGTGGCAGCATCCTCCATCAAATTATGAAGAGCCGCCGCGCCAACACCAGAAAACCATCTGTCCAAATAAAGTAGACTTACATTAATGTTCGTTCGAACACCCTGCTCTGTAATATGATCCTTGGCCGACGGAAGATTTAACAACTCTTCAGCCTTAATATTCCTCAACGGAAGAACATCTTTCTGATGTGGCTTCTCTTTTAATGACTTAGAAAATTCTTTACTTGCTGTCGAGATAAGATCTGGGTGCGCCACCCACGTTCCGTCAAACCCCAAGTCAGCCTCACGCAGCTTGTCTTGTGAAACTTTCAACAGAGCCCTGCGACTGAGTTCAAGATCTTGTCGATTAGGAATAAAGGCCGCCATGCCGCCAATGGCATGGGCGCCTCGGCGATGACAAGTTTGCACAAGCAGGTTGCAATAGGCGTCCATGAATGGAGTGTCCATGGTTATTAAAGATCTATCGGGAGTTAAAAAATTCTTTTGCGTATGAAATTTTTTGATAACGCTAAAGATATAGTCCCAGCGGCCCGCATTCAAACCCGAGACATGATCTTTAAGAACATACAATATCTCTTCCATCTCAAAGGCCGCTGTGATTGTTTCTATAAGGACAGTCGCGCGAATCGTTCCCCTTGGAATTCTCAAGCGATCTTGAGCAAAAACAAAAACATCATTCCACCAGTTAGCTTCTTCGTGATTTTCCAACTTTGGTAAATAAAAATAAGGGCCGCTATCGCGACGAATGAGTTCTTCGACGTTATGAAAGAAATAAAGTCCAAAATCAAATAAGGAAGCTGAAATCGCGTGCCCACGAATTTGAAAGTTCTTTTCCACCAAATGCAAGCCCCGGGGCCTTACTACTAAAGTGGCAAGTTTTTCATTGAGCGTATACGATCTACCATTTTCATTCTGAAAAACCAGAGTTCGCCGAACTGCTTTGCGCAAAGAATCCTGAGCTAATAAAACATTTTGCCAAGTTGGAGAAAGGGAATCCTCTAAGTCCGCCATAAAAACTTTTGCATCAGAATTTAAAGCATTGATTATCATCTTCGGCTCTGCAGGACCTGTGATCTCTACCCGGCGATCCAAGAGGTCCCATGGAGCTTCGGCTACGGACCAATCTGATTCTCGAATAGCTTTAGTCCCAGACAGAAACTCAGGATAATACCCCTGCGCGAATTGCAAAGATTGAGTTCTTCTTTTGAGCAGAAGATGCCGACGGATATTGTCGAACCTCTCGTGCAATGAAATTAAAAATTCGGCAGCCTCGGGACTTAAGATGCCGGATCGTAGCTTTGTATGAATCATGAAAAGCACTCCTTGGACTTGCACTTCGACGAAGTCGAAGCTATTGATCCAACAAGAGTGCATGAAAAGTTTCATCTACTACAAATGACGAAACTGAAACTTTTCCTTGAGTGCTTAATTATCGAGTTTTTGTGGATCTTTTGCCAAGAGTAAACATTCTATAGTTGTAGCTCGGCAAGAAACTATCCCGTGGTTAGCATTCCACTAGCGACACCGGTGACCGTCTCTCGAAGCAGCTTGATGTCTTTATTTTCCAATCCAACGAGCTGAAGAATGTTCAACGGATGTATAAGAGGAGATCTCAATGCGATGCTCTTCTCTAGCCAAGGTCGATACCACAATAAACTTTCTTCCCCCGTAATTTCTTTTACACAACGGATACATAGTTTGTGCTCGTCTCGGAATTTTTTTTCAAATTTTTCAATCAAGTCTTCAGGAAGTTTAGATGAATACAGATACATCGAGAAAATATCCAGCTCAATTTTTTCCAAAGTAAAGCCCAGTACTTTGATATAAGATCTGAATAGTGGTGACTGCTTAAAAGCCACTTTAAATTGATTTTTCTCTGAGGTCTTTAAGGTTTTCCAGTAAGAGCCGACCCCCCACCAACTTGGAAACAAGGCGCGCGTCTGAGTCCAACACAAAACCCATGGAATTGCGCGCAGATTTTTAATCTGTACAGCGCCTTGGCGTTTCGCCGGTCGAGATCCAAAACGAAGATCCTTAAGAAACGCATAAGGAGTTCCGTGTTGAATCAACTCCAGAAATTCGGGATCTGCCAACATCTCCCGATAGGATTCTTGAACAAACGTAGCCAAAGAGGAAAGTGGCGCCTGTATCTTTTTTGAATCCCATTTCGCCGCCAACTTGTTTCGCTGGTCTCGAGTTGTCGTTATCAAATCAATCTGCCTTTGCAGCAACTCCGGCGCAGTATAATTTCTATAAATAACCTCGCCCTGAATAGTCATCTTTACCGTAGCTAAAGCCGATGACGGCCACCATTCAGTTTGCTCTTGGATTGAACCACCACCACGCTCAACACTTCCTCCAGACCCATGGAAGAAAATAGGAGTGAATTTATGCTTTTGAATAACTTCCTCTAGGTCACTCACTGCTGATTGAATCAAAAATCGAGATGGAAAGGATCCATTCTCTTTAGCAGAGTCGGAATATCCAAGCATCACTTCAAGCTGCGCACTCCATTGTGATTTAATAAGCGAAAGAACTCGTTTATTTTTTAGAAGGTCACCAATAATCGCGGTCGCATTCCCCAATGAGTGCGCACTTTCAAATAGTGGGACCACCGGAAGTCGCGCTTTTCCCAGATACTTTTCCACAAGCTGAATGCCAGCAACTATATCCTTGGCAGATTCCGTCTGACTCAAGACAAACCCACGAACGTAGCTCCGTGGATCATGTTCTGGAGAAATTTTTCCCAAAGTAAAAAGCATCCGCGAGATATTCATTTTTCGACGAGAATCCTTAAGGGCCTCATGCACCAAAGAAGAATCTTCGCGAATCTCAAGGGGAACAACCAGAGCTGGAAAGATTTTAAATATTTCCAAGGTTCGTACTAAATTTTCAGTGCTGCCACCGACATATCGGGAAAAAGACTTCTCTAGTTCCAAAAGCTTAATTCGGAAATTATGAATTCTTTGAGAATCCTTTTCACGAATAGTCTTAAGACCTAATAAATCCTGCCTCAAACCCTTTGTCTCCGAAACTAGCTCTCGTATTTGCGCACGATCTTCCGTTGCGGAATTGGCAACTGGAATAAGTTCTTCGACAAATTTATTTAAAGAGTTCCTCATCCACCTCAAAAGCAATGCTCTTGATCTCTGCAAACTTCCAATCATGGTCTTTTCGTCAACGCCAGGATGTCCGTCTTTATCTCCCCCCACCCAGGTGCGAACATAAAAGGGTAACTTCGCTCTTCTTTGTCGAAGATAAAGTTCGATCACTTCACTTTGCAAAGCCAACGAGTAAACATAGTCTGCCTCATCCATCACAGTCGGTTTTCGCTGCTTAGAAATTGGAATCTTCCACGCCATGCAAAGATTTTTATAAAGCTCCGAGGTATCGCTCCTTGAGGGTGATTCAAGATGCCGGACTAAAAGATTTTGCATCTTTTTAAAATAGAAAATGATGTCAGGATTTCTCGATTCAGTTGGATGTGCCGTTAGAACATGAATAATTCGGCCAAAGGAGTGATCAGCATGGTCGACAGAAGCTTCGGCTTTTAGCCGATGTATACGATAAGCCGCCTCACAGGTATTGATGATTTCCAACATCAGAGCAAAAGCGTGGGCTATTTGAAACTGTTCAGCCTTATTTAATTTAGAAAGGTCTGACTTCAGTTTCAACAAGCCGCGCAGGCTGCTTCCCTCTGAAGATTTAATATAGCGACGGATTTTTTCAATACGATTATAGGATTTTTTGCCAAGCTCTGCTTGGATCACATGGCCCAACTCTGTCACGGACCAATCGACCAGGTGAGTAAATTCTGGAGCCAATTTTTTTTGCATATAAAGCCCTCACAAGCCAGTTAAGCTCAGTTGCGGGCTTTAAGCACGTGCTCTTTAATACAACTTGCTAAGTTCCATTGAATATTTACCAGGCGCAAACTCACTCAGGCGCTTTTGCCAAAGATCTTGATAGAACTTTTCTTTATTTCCATAACTTGCGTAGGGGAAAATCGCAATGCCACCACGAGGAGTGAACTCTCCAACCACTTCTAAATATTTAGGCTTTAAAAGTTTAACTAAGTCGTCACAAATTGTTTGCACACAATCTTCATGGAAGTCTCCATGATTGCGGAAGCTAAAAAGATAAAGTTTCGCAGATTTTGATTCGACCATTTTTTTATCAGCAATATAGTTGATAAAAATCTTTGCAAAATCAGGTTGCCCTGTCTTAGGACACAACGAAGTAAACTCAGTACAAACAAAAGTAGTCCAAGCAATCTTACCAGGATTTTTGTTGTCGAATGCTTCCAGAACTTCTGGTGCATAAGTCTGTGGATAATCGGTTTTCGTTTCACCCAAAGCAAAGTTTTTCAATTCTTTGGTGTCTCTTCCAGTCTTACTTTTAATGTTCTTTTTCATAGTGGTTTTCTATCTGATTGAAATGTGAATATCAATGCCCTTATTTCAGATTTGGCACCTGAGAATAGCGAGCGAGCCAATAGGCATAGAGATAATCAATTCCTGAATACTCTACACCTCGAGAACGTCCTCCCTTATACAAGAAAGCTCCATCTCTCCATATAAAATTGCTATCAATGCCTGCTTTCTCAAAGATCGGATATTCATAGAGCCCCTGATAAAAGGACTCTATCGCAGGCAATGGCTTACTGACAGGCTTCCAGAACATGCGAGGGATCGGCGAAATACACCAATCCGGACTTAAAGAATGATCATACTGAACTTCTTGGTTTGGTCGGGGATAAGGAACTTCACGAAGTCCCCAAATTGCTTGCCCTAAAGCTGCTTTAAATTTTTCATCACTGCTTTCTGATTTAAAGCTTTCACCGCGAGCCCCGTGGGAATAGGCGAAGCCAAACGCTGCCAAGGTAACCAGGTGCCGCTGAGCCGGTGAATAGACCACCCAGGTAGCCATGAGTTGCTCACGCACACGATCGCGAATGCTAGTCTCCCTAAGGCGATCGGCGATCATGATATTGGTAACATCACCAACCACTGCTAGATTGATTCCATTCCAATCAGCGCTTCCATGCCAGTAAAAGTTATTCTCAAACAATGGTCCAGACGGCTTCACTTTGTTTGAATCATAACTTCTTACGTACTGCTCTTGCAGATTCGAATCTCTGTTAATAAGCGCTGCCAAACCAAGAGCCATTGATTTATTCGAAGGTTGTTCCTGAGTCGCATTAAGATCGATCAAACGACGGGATTTCTCTCTAAGGTGACCCCAGGTTTCCGTATCGCTATCTGGAATTACCATGCTTGCCCACAAGAAGCCGTGAGCAAGACCCTTAAGCATGTCGGCACTTCCTCCTTCAAGCCAAATGATATTATCAAACGGCACTTTGCCTTGATGCCATTTATCGGGAACAGGTTGCCCAGGAACAAACGAGGCTAGAGTTCTTGCGAATTCTTTTTGATTTCCGGTGATATCCATTAAAATAAACAATCCCTTAAGAGATCTTTTAACGTTCTTCAAGGCCTCTGGATCTTTCGTCACCAAATAGCGCATAGCTTGAGATCCAATGTACGTCCCAGTCCACAAACCCGCATCACTATCATCTTCGAAGTTTACCAACTGACCCGCTTCGTTCACTTTCGCAATTGCCACCATGCCTTGATCGTTAAGATGACGATCTACTGCATTACGTTCATACCCTTGCTGTTTTTCTTGAAGACTTGGCGAGTAAGCATTCCGCTTTACTGAGGCTTCAGTGATACTGATGTCATCGGTAACTTTATTGACCACGCGAATGATGTCTTTATTCTCCCTGTAAAATTCAAAATCCGTAGGATCAAAAACGACGGAAGGTTTTTCGTCTACAAATTCTTTGCGGCTTTTAAAGGCTTTAACCACAAGGTCTTTGTCATAGGCAATCTTAAGCTTAAAAGCAGAGATCGCATTTCGCACTGGCGTAGGAATCCGCGGCCCCTTAGCATCCAAATTACGACGCTCATTCACCCACAACGGCTGCGCTTCAAGGTTACGACGAGTTGTTAACCACTCTGTATAGTTAGAAACTTTGCGGTCTGTAAATTGAGTCGCCAATCCCTTATCAGAAGGAGTAAAACGCTCAACAATATTTATGTCATTTCGAAAGTCAGAATTCTCGCGGCTGGTATTATTAAGGCGAGTGATAAAGTCCGCCTGCTTCAAGTCGTAGCTCACGGTAATATGATTACCTTCTGCCACGGCCTTCCCAGTCCATACTTCTTGGACCTTCAAGCCATCATAGAAATAGTTAATGTAAGTCGCGATGCGAATTGCATTAAAAGTTCCGTCGGAATTTTTGCGTAACTCAAGTTCTCCGTTGTAAGGACCCCGCGTAGAACTGGTCCCCTGAAGAAACCAAATACCCTCGACACCATTATTCGTTTGCAAAGAGGCGATATCGCGAGGGATGTATTTTTCTTTTGTCGCACAGGAAGAAAATACGAGAACGCTCATAAATAAAAAGAGGAATGAAAATCCGTGTTTCATTCCTCCATTGTCCCAAGGAAGTAAGCCCCCTTGGAGTCATTTTATCTTTACTAGGCCTTAGTAGAGGTGACTAGTAAGGAACTTTGTCGACCTTATGTTGCCACTCTTTAAAAACTTCCAAAGCTTCTGTGTGTCCACATTGAATCATTGGAACTTTACGATCTTTGATATCTTTGGGAATTTCTTGATAAAGAAAATCATCATCGAACTGAATATTAGCAGCATCTTTGCGTGTATTGCCATAGTAGATTTTGCTGATGCGTGACCAATAAATTGCTGACAAACACATTGGACAAGGTTCGCAGCTGGTATAGATCTCTGCACCATCCAAAGAGAAATTCTTCACGTTGCTGCAAGCATCACGAATTGCGGTGACTTCAGCATGAGCAGTTGGATCATTCGCTGAGGTTACTTTATTCCAACCTTCACCAATAATCTTTCCGTCTTTAACAACCACCGCACCAAAAGGTCCGCCGGCTCCGTCGCGCATATTTTTTCTTGAAAGCTCAATCGCTCGTTGCATGAATTCTTGTTTCATAGGGAGCCCAAGTTATGGGTCCACGTTACAATAGTCAAGCGGGGATGGCTCACTTAAGAATACTTAAGATTATGGTCTATAAAGCTCTTATTTTAGAGGTGGCATTGGCAGCTTTGGATATGCGCGACTTTTCAACACCTGTTCCGCTTTAGCCCCGATAATTTTTGCATAGGGAACCTGTGTTTTCATATCTTCAAAGTTTAATTTTCTAAATGGATTCTTACTATCCATCCAACTCAAGAAACCAGAGTAAAAGTCAAAACGGCCTTTACCATTAATTCCGCGCCCCTGATCTCTCACAATAAAATATCCGTTGTGAGTAGTTCCGTCTGGAAGCTTCAAACCTACAGCTGCAGGAATGAAAATCACATCACCAGGTTTATAAACATCCAAATCCGCCGCCACTGTATAGAAAGGATCCAAGCAAGCACTGCGCACGCCGTATCCATAACGACATTCTGTATTCGTCATTTCAAAATAACGATCTTGCCCACTAACACGGTCTGAAATATTGAAGCTACGACGAACACCTTTTTGAATGATCGCACAAGAACCTTGTAGCCCACATGCCACTAAGGTTTTTGGGCAAGCATTAATGATTTTCTCTCCGTTGGTACCATGAAGAGTTTTAACATCGCCCTTGTCACACAATCCTCTATCTTCATTGTAGACAGGGAAGTAATAGACCGTTGGTTTAATCATACCCGTTTCAATAACTTTATGATCCGGCGTTGTTGGCTTAGGTGACGGAGCTGGTGTTGAATCAGTCGTTTGAGAATCGTTTGATTTCGGATCTGCAGACTTATCATCACCAGCAAGTACATCTCCCCCCTGGGAAGAATCAACCGGAGTCTGTTCAAAATCCTGTTGCTGAGCAAAGTCTTCGTAATCCCCTCCGCCCATATCATGCAAAGGATTTGTCTCGATAGAGTCGTAGCTTAGTTGCTCTTTCTGTTTCTGTTGAAATGCGGAAGAAGAAGGAGGTTGGCTGATACTCGCCGACATATTTCCACAGGCAGCCAAGCCCGAAGCCAGAGCCGTCAGTGAAAATAAAAGAGCTGAATTTTTGAATTTCTTAGCAAGTATCTTCATAGAAGACTCCCTCATCAGAGTCCTAGCGAAGATATCAAGCTTTACGGGTATTTGAGATGGTTTTGGAGGCCTTGGAAAATTGGAAAATTCCAAGGCCCAAGATTGTCACTTCTTAGGGGAGTGTGCCAAACGGCTCTTGATCCAAGGTACGAGCATAGGAATCAAAGATACGAAAATTACTCCGAAAATCACGATGTGGAAGTTACGTTTAACCATCGGAAGATTCCCAAAGAAGTGCCCAGCAAGAATAAAAACGAATACCCAGGCAACGGCACCTACAACGTTGTAAGATAGGAACTTCTTATATTCCATGGTGCCAATTCCCGCCACGAAGGGGGCAAAGGTTCTAACGATCGGAGCAAAGCGGGCCGCTACAATCGTAAAGGCTCCCCATTTTTTATAAAACCCTTGGGTCTGTTCAAGATATTCTTTTTTGAAGATGCGGCTATTAGAGTCAAAGACCTTGGGTCCCAGGTGTTTCCCTATCTGATAGTTGCAGGTGTCCCCAAGAACACCCGCCAATGTCAAAGAGCCTAGCAGTATCCAAAGATTCAAACCATTTTCTACACTCGACAAAGCACCTAAAGCAAAAAGCAGAGAGTCCCCTGGTAAGAACGGAGTTACCACCAATCCTGTCTCACAGAAAATGATCAAAAACATGATCACATAAATCCAAGGCCCAAAATAGGCCAACCATTCCACCAAATGTTGATCAAGATGAAGAATGATATCCATAAACATTGCCATGATGCTGATTCCTTATGACGTACTCAGGTTGTCTTTCAGCTTCTATCTGACGGCAGGGGATTTGTCTTTGCGCTCTGCCGTCGTAGATGCTGGCGTCGAAGAGGTTGAACCCATTTTCGCAGTCATGATTTCACAAGCTTTTTCAAAAGCTGTCACAGACTTTTCAGAGAAATCAGCAAAGTAAGAACATTTTTTTTGAAGCTTATCTGCATTAACAGGAGTGAAGGTTGCGCACTCTTGTTTTTTCAAATAGCAACGCGCGCCCTCAAGCATCACCGTTACTTCGTTCATGCTGCAATCAGAATTGAAAGAAAATATTTCCAACCTTTTGCTCATTTCATAAGAAAAGCCCTGAATAGTTTTTGTTTTTGCATTATCAAAAACACGGATCTTAGATTTTCCCTTGGCAAACTCATGAATCACAGTGAAGTGCTTTTTATCTTGAAGAAAAGCGTCTGTATCTTCTGGAAGATTAAAAATATCACCGTATTTAGGATCCGGTTTATAATTATAAATGGCGTGACTCACTAAATAGTCGCGACGATCCAGGATTTTTTTTGAATCCATCTCGACATCTTTGTGCTGAACGCCCGGCGACTGCGCTGTCATGCCTTCATGTTTTAGAATATCATCCATAGCCACCTTGCAATCAGCAAAGGCACTCAATGACGTACAAGTTAGGAATGTCAGAATTAAAAGTCGCAAGAATTTAGTCATGCTTTCATCATACCTTACTCACATTGTCTTCTCACAAAATCCTGAAGAACCCAGCCTATGATCTAGGATGAAAATTCTTAGGATTCAGATCAAGAACTATTTCTTTGTAAGCACAATTGAGGACTGAAAGTTTTCCGAAGCCGAACAATAAACTTCCCCGCCACAATTTACTTTTTGTATTTCACGGATCGCCTTTACGGCATCGATCACATAGGTCATTTTTTTCAGTTCATGAGAAGCCTCATCAAATCCCTCGACAGTCACCTCATAAATGCCGCCACTGACTCTATGAACGACTCCTAAAAAAATGTTTGAGAGCTTTGGATGTAGCGAGATGCGCATGAAACCACAAGAGCAGGTATCTTGTATGGCTAAGCTTTAATTGGGGTGGAATCGAAATCTGAGTGAGTACAAAATAAAAAAGCGACCACAATGTGTCGCTTTTTGGAGCCATTTAGTTAAAAATGGCGGATTTGATGGGTAATCAACAATTCCGCTGGGTTAGAGTCTCACTAAGATTTTAGTAAGATCAACTTTTAACTCATTGGGGACGATACCGTAGGCCGCTGTTAATCCTTGCTTGAATCGGCCCACCGGTTTTTCTCCAAGTTACATATGAGCTCATCATGATGACAAACATGGCGAACGGTATTGGTGCGTGTGCAGCATCACCTGCGAGAATGTGGGAAGCTGCTCCACCTAAAAAATCGATGGCGAAGCCGGCATAAGCCCATTCCTTAAGACGCGGGAAACGGTTGGTGATAATGGCTAAGAAACCCATGATTTTCGAGAAACCGAGAATTTTTAAAAGATAGGCTGGGTAGCCGAGCCTGATTATCGTCTCTAAAGCTTGCCCCGGATTATCCGAGAACAACTCTGGGAATCCAGTACCAGCCGACGGCAGCAAAAACAGCAGAGTCAAAATCCAATAGGCAATTTTCAGTTTATTGTTTTTCAAAGTGTTCTCCTATTCTTTTTCACGGCTGATGCCCGAGTCTCACAATCATCTTCGGGTGACGCTCACTTAAGGCTTTCAGTGCGAGCAAACTGCTCTTTTCGCTTTCCCGATCGAAAGTATAACTTCCAGGTTCGACGCCGTTTTCCCAACCCCAGCGCGTGTGACAAGCGTCGCCCGTCATAAGCACTGGGCCAGATGGCGTCCGGGCGAGGTAGGACACATGGCCCGCAGTATGGCCAGGGGTGAAGATGGCAAAGAGTGAACCATCACCAAAGACGTCAACCACCCCTTCAAACTTTCCATCTGGATCTTTTGTGAATTGAAATTCTTGAAGCGCTGGTCTTCCATCAAGAAAGGCATTGATCATACCACTCGAAAAGAAGTTCTCCGCCTTTTTCTCCGATGCCTCGCCCGGTCCGGTATAAATCGGAGTTTCCTTCGGAACATCCGGCAATCCTGAAATATGGTCGAAGTGGAGATGTGTCATCAGGACTCCCTTGAGAGGTGCGCCTTCCGATTTAATGACTGATAAGGTGTCTTGGTCCCGAACTAGCATCTTATTGATCGGGACAAATTGTCTTAAGACCCATCCAACTCCTAGAGAAGCCGGGTCCTCGACCATCTTCTTCGAAACGCCCGTATCAACCATGAAGAATCCTTGTGTGGGGTGCTTCAAGAGATGCGTGTAGATCTTGATTGGTTCTTCGTGATCCTTGAGGCCTGCTTGGACGGCTTTTGGGTCTTTTAAGTTCAGTAGCCCTGAAAACTCCGCTACAAAATCGACGCCGACTGTTTTGACCTCGATGGGGCCTGGCTGGTCGATTAAAGCCTCCATCGCCGAGGAGCTGATTGGTTTGCCAATACTGGCGCTCGTAGTCGGATGGGATGTTTGCGCGCAACCAGAAAGCGCAATAGTGATGAGGGCAGCGCCGGAAATGAATCTCGCTTTGAAGTCCATAATAATCTCCTTGTTTATATTTAATTGAGTATTCCAAAGCGCGGTCAGACCTGGTTCCAACCACCATCAACGCATAGCTCGCTGCCTGTTATGTATGTCGAGTCATCTGAAGCCAGAAACAAGACAGCTCTCGCGATCTCATCAACGGTGCCGCTTCGGTGCATGGGAATTTGCGCGTGTACCTGAGTTCGAGTCTGCTCAATCGCCTCTTCGCTCATTCCCGATTTACGCGCTTGATCCGTGTCGATGTAGCCAGGTGCCATAGCGTTTACCCGAATACCTTTACTTGTGAGTTCCGCAGCGAGCGACCGCGCAAGCGAGCGAATGGCAGCTTTTCCAGCCGAATAGACACTGACATATGGAACGCCCTTTGTGGTTAGGGTCGAGGTATTGAGGACGATAGATCCACCGGCAACCATGAGCGGCAGAAGCTTCTGCACCGTGAAGTACGTGCCCTTGAAAGTGTTGGTGACCGTGAAATCGAATTCTTCCTCAGACATGGTTTCAAACAAGTTTGGTCGAGCGCCGCCGGCGTTCGCAAAAATGATGTCGATACGGCCATGCTTTTTGACGACATAATCACGAAGCGTTTCGATGTCCGACATTTTGGATATATCGCTCCGAATCGCATCAGTGCCGTTTCCGATGGCTTGAGCCGCCGCATCGAGTGTCTTCTGATCACGACCCGTAATGACGATCTTTGCGCCTTCTTGAGCAAACAGTTTGGCTGTCGCCAAACCCATGCCCGAGTTGCCGCCGGTGATGACTGCGATTTTCCCGTTTAATTTACCCATACTTGTCTCCTCTCTATGGCTCTTTTCTTATTTCTTCTCCTAATTTTGCCCCCCATATAATAGAATAACAATTGCCTAAATTTCTATATCGCCATACATATTTGAATGGCTAACAAAGGGGTCTTAAGGAGGTAAAATGGATCTGCAATGGGATGATCTTCGAATTTTTCTCGCCGTCAGTGATGCAGGAAGCCTGAGCGGTGCCGCACGAAGACTCAAGGTGAGTCAGCCCACCCTGAGCCGTCGGATTGCAGAGATGGAATACGAACTTGGCGAGGCGCTCTTTATTCGGAAAAATCAGGGCATCGCGCTAACGAAAACTGGAATGCGGTTAATCCCCGCCGCGCAAGGGATGGCGCAATGGGCGCTGGAGGCTAATCGTTCGCTTGATGCGAAGAACTCTCCCGTAAGCGGTCGAGTACGGATCACGGCAGTTCCCGCGTTCGCCTTCGATTTTTTAGCACCATTTGCGGCGGCACTTAAAAAGAAGCATCCGCAGATATCCCTCGAAGTCCTGGCTGGCATGGAGCGCCTCAATCTTTCGCTCGGCGAAGCAGACATCGCACTCAGAATACATCCGTCCGATGATCCTGATCTCGTTACTCTCGATGAAGTTACGCTTTCCGTTGGCGCATACGCGAGCAAGGAATACGCCAGAAATCTACCCGCAAAATACGATTTCCGTGACCTAGACTGGATCGGAGGGGCTGGGGCACTTGAGATGGTGACCCCCAATCCGGAACTCGCGGCCAAGATTCCAGGATTCCGGCCCGTTTTCGGCTCCGATGATTACAGTTTTCC
>CAZPYX010000077.1:0-17969 GCA_964590635.1 uncultured Bdellovibrio sp. | reverse complement strand
TCCGGATCTGCCTCCTTGCGAACTTTCAAAAAAATACGTGGAATTTAATTTTTTTGCGATTGCCCTGATTAGCGAAAGCTGCCCGTCAACGCCTGAGGTGAGTGAGGTGCTTGCCAGATATCAAGCAGTTAAAGATCATGCGGAAGAACTTATGACACAGTATTGCGGTCACTAAAAGAACCCCTCCGATCACCGACCAGAGGGGGTTTTCCTGTAAAGCTAGTGCGCTACTCTGCCGTTGAATTTCTTTTCGAAAATCGAATACAACGTCGGAAGCACGATCAAAGTCAAAATCGTGGATGAAACAATACCGCCAATAACTACAGAGGCTAAAGGTCGTTGCACCTCTGCACCGATCCCGGTTGAAAGCATCATCGGCAAAAATCCAAAGATCGCCACCAAAGCTGTCATCAAGACCGGTCGCAAACGAACCAGTGTTCCCTCCAAGACCAATTCTTTTCCAGTTTTGCCTTGGCTCTTCATTTGATTGAAGTAATTGACCAATACCACGCCGTTTAAGACGGCAATTCCCGACAAGGCAATGAATCCCACCCCTGCGGAAATACTGAATGGCAAACCATTTGCGATCAAACCAATCACTCCTCCGACTAGGGCAAAGGGAATGCATGAAAAGATCAACATCGTTTGTCCAACACTTCGGAAAGCGGCATAGATCATCAAAAGAACTAATACCAAAGCCAGCGGAGTTAAAATCAACAAACGACTGCGCGCCTCTTGCAGATTTTTAAAATTCCCACCCCATTGCAAGTAATACCCTTGAGGCAATTTGATTTCTTTTTCGACCACTTGTTGAGCTTCATGGACAAAGCCTTCTGTGTCTCTTCCACGCAAGTTAATCAAAACCGCAGAGCGACGGTTTGAGTCTTCTCTGTTAATGGATCCAAAAGCTTCAGAAAACTTCGAAGTCGCTAAATTAGAAAGTGGTGTGGTTGTGTTCGAGCCCAAGCTCACCGGCAAATTGCGAATGGTGGTTAAGTCGGAACGCTCCTCATCACTCAGACGAACTACGATTGGAAATTTTCTTTCATTTTCATAAAGATATCCGCTCTCTTGACCACCTAAGGCGATGGCAATGGTGTTCAAGACGTCTGAGGTGTTCGCCCCGTATTTTCGTACGGCCTCTTCGATAGGCTCAACTCGCAGGACAGGACTGGTGCCCGCCAAGTCCACTTCTACGTCTCCGGCTCCTTGAACTTTCGATACGATCTCTTGGATCTTTTTTGCCAAGTCCATATTGATCTGCAAGTCAGGACCGAAGACCTTCACAGAGACATCGGCCCGCGTGCCTTCCAAAAGTTCATTGAAGCGCATCTGAATAGGTTGCGAGGTCAAATAATTTTGCCCCGGCAATTCCTTTTCAAGACGCTCGACCAACGCGTTCACTAAAGATTCATAGGTATGATGCTTTCCTTCATTGGACTTTGGCCACGCGGATTTATCTTTCAACATGATGTAGGTATCTGAAATATTCACGCCCATCGGATCCGTCGCAACTTCGCTGGTTCCGATGCGAGAGAACACCTTATCCACTTCAGGGAACTGTTTCACAATTTGCTCGGCCTTCAATTGAAAGGCGATGGATTGATCCAAACTCAAGTTCACTGGACGAATCATGTGAAATGCAAAAGATCCTTCACTCAACTGAGGCAAGAACTCGGCCCCACGACTTGCGAACAACATACCACCGACAATCACTGCAGCCACAGCTGCTCCTAAAGTTGCCATGCGATGTTTGAAAGTCAGTTCAAACAATGATTGATAGATCTTTCGAATCCACTGCGTAACTCGAGGCTCTTTATCTTCCGCATTGCCTTTTAAGAGCAATGAAGCCAGGGCTGGTGCGGTCGTGAACGATAGAACAAGGGCTGACGCAACGGCAATCGCAAAGGTCGCCGCCATCGGCGTGAACATCTTGCCTTCAACACCGGTCAAAGCAAAGATCGGCAAGAATACGGCGACAACAATCAGCTCACCAAAGCCCGCAGCCATACGCACCTCCACAGCTGCCTCATAGACGGCTGCTTGCACTTCTTCTTTGCTAAGCTTACGTCCTAAAGATTTGCCGCGCTCATGAACATAGCGCGCACAATTATCAATTAGAATCACCGTGCCATCGACGATAATACCGAAGTCCAAGGCGCCTAAGCTCATCAAGTTTCCTGAAAAACCCAAAGGCTTCATAATTAAGAACGTCGCAAGAAGAGACAAAGGAATTGTAATCGCTGTGATAATCGCTGCTCTGATATTTCCGATTAGCAAAAACAAAACCACAATGACCAGGGTCGCTCCCAAAAGTAAGTTGTGCTCGACCGTTCCTAAAGTCGCATCCACTAAATCGGAGCGATTGTAAACCGTGGTCATCTCCATTCCCACAGGAAGGGTTTTTCTAATCTCATCGACCTTATCTTTGACACGGGTCGCGACGGTTCTGCTGTTCTCTCCGAGTAACATCATCACTGTGCCTAAGACAGTCTCTTGCCCGTTGTAGGTCGCAGCTCCGGTGCGCAACTCTTTACCTAAACGAACTTTGGCGATGTCCCCCACCCGAATCACTCGGAAAGAGTCCAACTGTTTAACCGGAACTTTTTCGATATCCTTTGCGGATTTAAAAAGTCCCACACCTTGCACTAAAAACTGTTCTGCGGTCTGCGCGATATACCCGCCCCCCACATTGCGATTCACCTTCTCAAGGGCTGCGACGATTTCTTCAAAATGAATTCCATAGGAGGCCATTTTCTTAATATCAGGTTGCACATGATATTGTTTCTCGTAACCACCAGAGGTGTTAATCTCCGCAACACCTTCCACTGTTAAAAGTCTTGGTTTGATGAACCAGTCCTGCAAAGCTTTGATCTCCATCAGTTGCTTAAGGCGAGCTTCAGGTTCTTGCGCTGGCTTCTCGAAATCCAAAGTGTATTGAAAGATTTCTCCTAAGCCCGTTGAAATCGGTCCTAGTTTTGCTTCAGCACCTTTTGGCAATTCAGCCAGAACTCCTTGCAAGCGCTCGGTCACCATCTGTCGGGCCCGGTAAACATCAACAGAATCTTTGAAGACCACCGTCACCTGTGACAAACCAAAACGTGTGATAGAGCGGACTTGTAAAACTCCGGCAATTCCACGCATTGAAGATTCCACGGGGAAAGTGATGGTTCTCTCGATCTCTTCCGGAGCCAAACCGTCTATTGTGGTATTGATTTGCACCTGATTATTTGTGATATCAGGAACCGCATCAATCGGAAGATGTTGAAACGAATAAAGACCCGCCACTGCAACCATGACGGTAAATAGAAGTACGAGGACTCTGTTATATACTGAAAAATGTATTATCTTATTAATCATAATTTATCCTAGTGCCACGTCTCTAGTGACTGTGCCCTTCTGAGGCTCCACAAAAAGCAGTTAATTCCGCAGTTCTAAGAAATCCGACGCCGCTGATGACAACTGCATCACCCTTCGTCAGCTCTTTAAAACTTATCTTCATCGAATTCGCATTTTTAGAAAGCAACGCAAAATCAATCCGCTTATAGAAACCGTCTCTGAATCTGTAAACATTGACCTCTTCCCCGGCTGTCAAAAGAGCAGCAACAGGAATTTCCCAAGGAAAATTTCCCGTCAAAGTTAGGGATTTTAGGTCGAAGTTTTTAATCGCGTTCGCTGACAGTTTTATGCCGTCATGTTCATCGGCTGCGGTGACTCCTTTGTCGGGGCCCACGTTGACATTTTCTTCGTGAGACTCTTCATTTGATTCACCATGACTTTCCTGATGACCAGGCTCTTCTGCAATTGCCGTAGGCAAAGACCAAAGAGACGGCACAAGTACGAGCATCAAAAATATTTTGGTTTTCATAAACTCAACTCCACATTGTTACCGTCAATAATTTGAATTTCCAAAAGGGCTTCAATGGCTTTGATCTCTCGTGCATTGCGTGTCCTTTCAAATTCAACCAGCGAACGATGGGCCTCAATCACCAAAGAACTTGGTACAAGTCCCTTCATGAATAAGTTTTCCACCTTTTTGTGTTTGCTCTCTAAAGCATGGGCACTGGAAGTCACTTGCAGCGCACCGGCAGATTTTTTATAGATCTCTACCAACGAAGCACGACGGGAACTGAGTTCTTGTTGCGCAAACTCTCGGCGCGCTTGCGAAGAGCGAACCGACGCTTGAGCTGCAGCCTTGGCCCCTTGATTCAAGCTCAGTACGGGCAAGGGCATGCTAAGATTCACGCCCCATTGCTGAAAGCTCTGACTGCCCTCTTTAGAAAGCTTTGCAGATGGTCCCAAACTCATTGTGGGCCAAGCTTCTCCATAGGTGCGATCCATTTCAGCACTGGCGATTTTCACATCGGCATCAAGCGTTCCCAACAGCGGCGACTTTGCGATGTCTTGATTCTCTGCAGGTACTTTTGGCAGGCTGGCAATCCGGATTGGCAAAGCCTTTCGAATGCCACTCAGCCCTTGGCCCGTCGTGATTTTAAAATAAGACTCTAGCTGAGCCAACTCTTCATCATATTCCATTCGCTTAAAGCTGTATTCATCTTTGGCAATTCGAAACACAGTCAGTGTCACCTCTTGTTCAGGACTCAAAGCCAGGCGCAGTTCATACTGCTTTACCAACTTACCAAAAGCCTCTGTCGATTCATTCACCAAGTCCAACTCGCTATCGATTTGACGCAAACGAATTACTTTTAGAAGAACACTTTTTCGAACATCAGCCTTAACATTGAACAGCTCTAGCTCGGAACGCGACAGCGTATTTGTTGCCACGTCCTTTCGAGCCGCCCTCTTGCCTCCCAATTCAATTGGAAATGACAATGACAGATCTGTTTCAACGCGCGTCTCTGACTGCACTGAACCTGTTAAGGTCTCAACGGATAATTCTGGATTTAATAATTGCCCTGCAGCGTCCACAGAAGCCCGCTTCTGTTTGACTTCGAGCTCTGCTTTCACCACTTCGGGAGAACGGCTTTCCGCGCAGGAAATAATTTGCTTATAATTAGACAGCACACCACATGATTCAGAAGCTTCTCCCCAAGCGGAAAATGCAACAAGAATCACGGGCATAACCTTTGCCATAAAAGACATAAGTACACCTTTATTTAAATATTTATTTGTAGGGATTTTTTTGAACTAAGTATTAAACAAATCGCGGAGGCTGAAAGGGCCCGTCGAGGATTCGAGTTACAAAATAAAACTCTTTAGAAGAGTATTGAAAACTGTAAATAGGTTGTCCCTGAAGCTCTTTTACTTGCGGAATTAAAACAACCGCACAATGCCCGAGATGACAATGTCCTTGCACGCAGGGATCAAAATCATTGTCGTGACTGTGATTTACTTCAGCGCTGTGAAGCTCTGGATTCAGGGACGATACTTTTGAGATGTTCGAATTGAACTCAAGGTGAAAAGACAGGAATCCGCCCACTAGCACAGAAGCTAGAGAGAACGTAACAACCCATAACATCAAAGACTGAAACTTACTTTTCACAAAGCAATTATAGCCCCAGTTTCTGTATCAAGACAATGTCAATTGTCCAGGACTTCGGCTCAATACGAATATATGGGGCCTCAACTACTCTATAAATAGAGAGGCCCTCTTGACTCGTCGCTCTTATATCAATGAGACACGTGAGACAAAATATCGTGGGAGAGATTTCGATTCTGAGCACGATTGGCAATATCACCGATGCTCAACATTCCTACCAATCGTTTACTTCTGTTAACAACTGGCATACGACGGATTTTTTTTGAAATCATTGTTTGCCCGACAACGGCAATATCATCGTCGTCGAAACAATAATTAATACCTTCACTCATGCATTGCTCGACACGAGTCGAAGCAGGATCCAATCCCTTCGCAACAACACGCAATACAATGTCACGGTCTGTGAGCATACCAATCATCTTATCGCCTTTTTCCACCGGAATAGAACCGTAGTCGCCCTTTGCCATCATCTTTGCTGCCTCGACAATGGTATTCTCAAAATTAATTACATCCGCTCGAGGTCTCATGACTTCTTTGACTCGCATAATGACTCCTTTTTTTTAAAAGGATACGGCGACTTTTTGAATAGCTGTGCTTGTATTTTTAACGCTCGCAATTGGTCCATTGCGGCTCAACACTCTTGACGACGTTCTGGGAATAAAAAAAGGGAACTGTCTCCAGTTCCCTTTTTAACTTCAGCATAGAGCTAATTACTTAGTCGTGCCTTCAGCTTTTTCTGATTTTTCTTTTTTGCTGTGTTTTTTATGTTTTTTCTCTTTTTTAACTGTTGTGTCAGCTTTAGGAGCTGTCATTTCAGCGCCACCAGCAGGTGCTGCAGGAGCTTCACCTTGAGCGTGTGCTACCATACCAGCGAAAAGAAGAGACATAAGTACTGTTGCGAATTTCATAAAAACCTCCATTGGTTTTTTATTTGGTTATTAGATAACTTTTAAAATCATCAACTCCACTGAAGACAGAGTAACAAACAGTTCTTAAGCTCCCATTAAAACGGGATTAATTCTTTTTTATTCGAAGATTACAACACCGGTAATGATTACGACCAAAGTCAACGAGCGCAAATATGCGTCAACCAACGACCGAAAAATACCATCTAGTTTCAAGCACCTACGAATGGGTGGACGCATCAAGCCCAATGGCCCGAAACACAAATTAAACCAAAGACTACCCTGTCTCATTTTGAAGGAGTAGATTTTTACAAATGCAAACTTGTTTTTGCAAACCAACCTTCAACTGAGGTGATATCAAATGAAGAAAGTTAGTGCTCTCATTCTTCCCGTAACTGTCTCTTTCATTCTTGCAGCTTGTGCATCGAATCCCAATAAAGCTGAAAAATTAGATACAGAGATTCAGAAAAAAGAAGACATGGGTGGCGGTACAGTTATTGGCTTGAACGAAAAAGACGAAATGGTGATGCAAAAAAAAGTTCGTCTTGCCGACTACGTCAGACAACTTCAATTCGAAGTTTACGGACTTGAAGATACTATCTATGGTGGTGACGAATCTGGAAACAGAGGACTTTGGGGCGTTCTAGAAGAGTGCCAAATGAAAGAAAACTCTGCAGAGATTGGCGGCGAAGGTACTTACGTAAAGATGCCTGATAAAGCACGCCTTACAGATCGCGAAGATCAATTCCAAAAGATCGGTCTTGATGAAAAGAAAAATCTTGTCGCTATTTCCACAGACTACTTGAAAGATCGCATCCGCCGCTTTGAAAACTACAAAGCTACTTATAAGAAGCGTAAAGACTGGTATGAAACCCAAATCAAGATTTGCAACGCGAACCTAGATCGCAAGAACTACAAAGCAAAGCAAGCGCAATTAGATCTTAGCAAGTACCCGCCTCTTACAAATACGACGTCTGAACTTGATCAGTACATTTGTCGTTATGTAAAACAAGGCGCGAAGATGAATAGCCTTGTAAGAACCGCTTTGGATAAACAATGGATTATGAAGGAAGACTTCGACCAAGACAGACCCGTCAATTCACTCAAACTTGTGGATTCAAATCAAGCTGAGCGCCAAAACGTTCTACGTCTTGGTGGCTGGGCCCTTGCCTACGACAGCGGAGCAAAGCTTTCCGAAGTCGAAGACAACACAACAAATCCATCTTTGAAATCTTGGATGAATGACTCTGCCGACATCGTGCCTGGCGGAAAGAATTGCCTGCGCAAAGGCAGCAATGTTTGGAATAACTAGTTCCTGCTTCTTTAAGCAGAAAGTTTAACTGATACGGAGTGAACTATGAAAAAGACAATTGTATTTACAACCGCTTCCCTTTTGATCGCTGGCTTTATCACTGGATGTTCTAGCTCTAAAAAACGCGACACCCAGGTTTTAAAAGACGAAAACATCGCCACCAATTTATCTAAAGAAGAATCATTGGGTGCCGATTCCTCTATCGGTGTCGATCAAGAAGGCAATGTCATGCACATGGACAAAACTCAACTGACTGAGTATTTGCAAAATCTAAAATACGAAACTTTCAAAGAGTACGAAGCTCTTTACGGCATTCGCGAATATTCAAGCAAAGGTTTGGCGGGAAAAGTGAACGCGTGTGCGAACAAAGCCAATTCAAAAAAATATGGTGGCGACGGCGCAACTGTAAAACCAGCGACTCCACCTGAGACCATGAATCCTGAAATGTTGAGTGAGTGGAAGAACTTCAATAAAAAGAAGAAGAGCGACGACACCAACGCTACAGTTGACGTAGGTTACAATGAAAAAGGTCAAGTGACAGCGGTAACCAAGGAAAACTTGTTGGAAACCGTGGAACGTTATCAGGATTACCGCAAAAGCTTAGCGGTTAAACGTGCCGAGCTTGAACAATCCCTTGCCACTTGCGAAGCTAAGATTGACGCCGCAGCACCGTAAGTCAGTCGAATCTTAAACCACGCCAAGGGGATGAGGTCATGGGTACAGGCTTCGAAGGCAGCATCCATATTCCAAAAGATGCAACCCCTTGGGCGAAGTTTTTCAAGTTCTTAGGACCGGGACTACTTGTCTCGGTCGGTTATATGGACCCCGGCAATTGGGCCACTGATATCGAAGCCGGTTCTCGCTTTGGATATCTTCTTCTCTCCATCGTTTTATTTTCAAGTCTTGGTGCCATCGTCCTTCAATATCTCAGTTTAAAGCTTGGCATTGCTTCGGGCATGGATCTGGCCCTGGCATCACGCAATCAATTTGGAAAAAAAACTAATTTATCTCAATGGTTCTTGGCTGAAATTGCCATCATCGCCACAGACATCGCAGAAGTTCTGGGTAGTGCTCTCGCCTTCAAACTTCTCTTCGGATGTTCTTTACTTACTGGCGTTGCAATCACCTGCTTGGACACTTTTCTTGTTTTAGCATTTGCCGGCAAAGGCTTTCGAAAAATTGAAGCCATCATCTTGGGCTTAGTACTTACCATCAGTATCTGCTATCTTGTCGAGTTACTCCTGGTCCGTCCTGATATGCCTTCCGTCTTGAAAGGATATATACCGTCATTATCCTTAGCCCATGATAAGCACAGTTGGTACCTTGCCATTGGAATCATCGGCGCGACGATCATGCCGCATAATCTTTATTTGCATTCGGCCATTGTGCAAACACGACAGATCGGCATCAGCGAAAACGAAAAACGACAGGCCATCAAGTTCTCCACGATTGATACCCTGGTTTCCTTAGGTGTGGCTTTCTTAGTCAACTCAGCGATTCTTATTCTTGCCTCCTCGGCATTTCATGGGACTGGCCTTCGCGATGTCGCGGACATCCAGGATGCGCATCGCCTGCTCGAGCCCATCGTCGGTGGTTGGCTGGCTCCGTTTCTTTTTGCAATTGCACTTTTGGCGTCCGGGCAAAGCTCTACTTTTACTGGGACCATTGCTGGCCAAGTGATCTTAGAAGGATATCTAAACTTAGAACTACCGAGCTGGAAAATTCGTTTGATAACCAGAAGCCTTGCCTTGATTCCGGCGTTCATTGGCGTTGCGTGGTTGGGCGATGATTCAACCGGAAAACTTTTAGTGATCACACAAGTGATTTTAGGACTGCAGCTGCCCTTCGCTGTTTATCCTTTAGTGAAATTTACTAGCGATAAAGCTCTCATGGGAAACTTCGCCAACTCGCGGCCTCTGAAGTTTCTTTCATGGAGCCTTTTTACGATTCTTAGCGCCGCCAACATTTGGTTGGTCATGCAAATCTTTGCTTAATGGATCCAACCAATCAAGATAGCACCTAAAGTTCCGCTGGCCACAATCACCCACAATGACACACCTTGAATCAAAGGCTTGATACCCACACTGCGAATGGTTTCCTTAGTAAGATTTGTTCCGATCAAGAATAAAGTCAGAACCAAAACACGTTTCGCAGTCTCACTCACGACATGGCCCACGGGCCGAATCTCTGGAATCCAAGTAACAAGAGCCGCAGCAATAAGGAAACCCAAAATAAACCATAGACGTTTTGGTTTCTCTGCACCTTGACTTTGTTGACCTCGAGCAAACAAATATCCAAAGAAGAAAGTTACAGGCACGATCCACAAAGCACGAGCTAATTTGACCGTCGTTCCCACCTCTAAAGCGTGGGCGCCATACTGCAATGTCGAACCCACCACAGAACTCGTATCGTGAATTGCCAAAGCACTCCACAAACCAAACTGCGTTTCACTTAGGTTCAATGCATGACCTACTGGCGGAAAAATAAATAATGCCAATGCATTTAAAAGAAATACTGTCCCTAACGCGATAGAGATCTCATGGTGTTTAGCACGAATGGTTGGAGCTATTGCTGCGATCGCACTTCCTCCACAAATGGCTGTCCCCACTGAAATTAAAATCGACGTGTCACGCTCGGTCTTCATCAACTTGCCAAGAAGATAGCCCAAAATCAATGTGCTAGAGATTCCCACAACAGTATAACCGATTCCGGCCAAGCCCACCTTGCCAACAACTCCCAGGTCCATACCGGCGCCCAAGCCCATCACCGAAAGACTTAATAATGTCGATGTCAGTTTTCTTGTGCGAGCGATATAGGGGTTTCCAAAAATAACAGCAATAAGAATTCCCAAGATCAAAGCCACCGCTGAAGAGATGTAAGGCGTGAGACATAAAATCCCTGCCACCGGAATCAGAGCATCTTTAACATATTGAGAAAGTGGTTTTTGAATGGTTTGCATATGAATCCTTCCGCTGCTGCAATACTATCTGTGCTCTTTCACAAAAGATAGTATTCAAAGCGCAGCAGACCGAAGGATTTATTGCCCTGCAAAATACGAGAGGCCGATCAGGCCTCTTTGCGGACTATTGGAGAGTTGTCTCCCAAGATCGTACATAGTTCTGCAAGGTTTTGAGTCCCTGTGCAGCTCTGATTTTTTCTTGCTCATAGATCTTCTTATCTTCTTCGCTATTGTTTCCAACCTCTCGTTGTACAACGCGCAGATCGGCTTGCGCCTTTTCAAAATTAATGCGCCATAGTTTTGCGGCAACTTCCTTACTCAATTGCTCTTGAGGTTGCTCATCAGATGGAAGTTGCTGTCCATTATCTCCAATCAGTCCTCTGGATTTGAAATTGATTCTGTTTGCAAAGCGAAGTCTGGCGATGAAGTCGATCTGACGAGCATACTTCGTCGCCTCTTCAACTTTCCCAACATTGTCCAACGGTGACGCCAAAAGACTTTCCTGTAAAAGAACATCCCGAATAAACATCGTTCTTAGCATCAGAAATGCCAAGGCTGTGTCTTCAAAACGACGACTGCCCTCATCAGACTGACCCACCACATTCATGCGAACGATCTCCTCAACAGTGGACTGAGGCGTAAAGCCCGCGATCACTTGCAAGGCGACAAGCCTGGCAACTTTCTCGTTGTTAATTTTGGCAACTTGTCTTCGCGTGTAAGGAAGTTCAGCACCGGTGGATTCATCAATATCTTTTGCCGGCAAAGATTCGTCCACTTCTTTCAACCATAGATAAGTCAAGTCAGTCAGCTCTTGCGCCGTGGCTGCTTCCGCAAACTTCTTCCCATAGGGCATCAATTTAAATGGCACCGGTGAAAGAGAATCGTGATTCTCTTCTTTCAAAATATTCTCCATCGGAATCAGCAAACTTTGATCATGGACTCCGGCAGTAGTCTTCTTCATCTCTTCCAACATATTGCTCATGCGACTGTTGGTTTGATCCATTTTTTCGGGGACCTCTTTGGTCGCATTCATAGCGTCAATAGCGTCACAAGCCGTTAAAGATAAGCACAGTGAAGCCGCCAACAGGGGCTTCACAAAATTAAGAAGGCGATTCATTTGAGACTCCTAGTTATTAGAAAGAAGATCCGACTTGCAAGAAGCTACGCCGTCATCAGAAGGAACGCCCAACCAAATAGCTAAGATTTTTTGAGTCAAACCTTTTTCACTTTTCACTTGAGTCTGTTTGCCCGCAGAGTCTTCATAAACCAAAGTCTCTGATCCATCGCTATGCTTTTGGATTAAGATCGTTAAGCTGTTACCAGAAGTAGCATCGCCACCGTTTTTCACAGCACTCAAAAAGGCTTTAACGGCGTCACTATTAAGGTCCACTTTATTGATAGACAAAGCATCACGGAAAGAACTTTGCACAGTCGGCGCATCCACCGTGCGAAGGAAGGTCATTTGAATCGCCACATTATTGCTGTCATCTAAAGACTTCAAAGCCTCTTTGTCTTTTTTAATAAAACGCTCCGGACTTTCCACCATCAACTGGGCAACATAGACTTTTACTTTCGTAAAAAGAACCTTCTTCCAGCGAAGTCCTGCACCCACTGTTCCCAAATGAACAGATTGATCGCCAACGGTTGCCGTTGCAGATTTAGAAATATTGATGCCCTCAACAGAGCGCGTGCCTTTTTCAAGTTTTAACAAGGAAGCGTGGGACAATGAACAAGAAAGGATCAATGCAGAGGTAACTAAGAAGTGCGGTGCTAATTTCATAACGTCTCCATTTTTTTGTGAGAGAAGACGTTATTTTTGAACGTCTTCTGTTGTTAATTCAGAAGACGTTCGTATGTCAGCAAGCTATGGGAGTCAAAACAGCTATCTTTTTATCTGAGCAATGCACTTTGCTCAGATTTAATCATTATGGAACTAGCGCAAAACTTTAATAGTATCGACAATCCACTGCTTGTATTCCAAAGCATTTGTATAAACACCCGTAGAGTCGCAAAGTGCGCTGCCACGGCTTGTAATACCAAACAAGAAGAACTGACCGTTCGTTTCGATATATGCCGGCCCACCGGAGTCACCGCTGCAAGTTCCCGCTTTGCGTTCATCCAAACGCACTTCAGTTTCTTGAACAGACGAGATAGGAGCTTGTCCTTGACGAAGAATCCCGTCACCCGTCATTTCAACTGACATACAATTGCGTTTAGGTTCGTCACAAACCACTTCGCCCGAATCAATCGCATCATCAATATTGCCGCGGTACTTCTTTGGATCAATCACGGTCGTTTCAACGTGATTAACTCCATAACCGGCAACAGTCACCATAGCACCTCTTTGCAAAACCTTTTGGTCTGGCAAGAATGTAGCTGGCTTATAACCTTCAGGTGGCTGCCCTTTGAATTTGACAAGAGCGATGTCACCAGTATCCACCTGAATACCTGAGTTTGGTTTATACTTAGGATTGGCTTTGAAATCCGTCACACTTAATACATGAGCTTGACGGACGTCTGGTTCTAAAGAGTTTGTCACGTCATCGACGTCATTGGCGAAGATCACTTTAAGGTCAGAAGCACGATTGGGCATGCAATGAGCCGCCGTCAAAATGATATTTGGAGCGATCAAAGAGCCTGTGCAAAGATAGTTCTCTTTTGTATCCAACAAAGCCACAACACTGGACGTGATCGGAGCGCCTTCCTTAACGTCTTGGCCATTTATAATCGAGGCACTGGGGCTGTTTTCAACCAAACCTGATCTTTTCGGTGTACAGGATACCAAAGCAACTAAACTCGCTGCGAACAACAAACGAAACACTGCGCCCCCTTTTAATGAGGGGCTCTTATATGGATTCAATTACAGATGAGCAAGAGTTTTCTAGAAAAAAAGACGAGTCGAATGACATATTCTTGTCCCACCCTCTGCAGAGTCCTACACTAGGACCATGAAAAACTTTTATCAAGAAGGCCCAAGCCTTACGAACACATTCGAATCTGACGAAAACCTGAAGAAGTTTTTAACAAAAGTGCTTCCTTCCGACTGCCAAAGGGACGCACTCCCCCACCTTGCCCATCTCGGTCAAAGAGCCGCGACGGACATGCTTGCCTGGGCTCAAGAGGCTGAGTCTCAACTTCCAGTGCACGTTCCTTTTGATCCTTGGGGTCGCCGTATTGACGACATCAAAGTTTCAAATGGCTGGAAGCAATTAGAAAAAGTTGCCGCAGAAGAAGGAATTGTCGCCACGGCCTATGAACGTCGCTTCGGCGCTTTCTCGCGAGTTTACCAAATGGCTTTGCTTTACTTGTACTCTCCAAGTTCCGCAATCTTCTCTTGCCCACTGGCGATGACCGATGGTGCCGCCCGTGCTCTAGAATTATATGGAACCCCGGAGCTAAAAGCTCGCGGGATGCCTCATTTACTTTCCAAAGATCCCGCAACTTTTTGGACTGCGGGTCAGTGGATGACCGAAAGAACCGGCGGCTCTGATGTCAGTGGAACCTCTACGGATGCTCAACCTTTTGAAGGAAAAAGTTCCTTTGGAGCAACTCACACCTTGCACGGAACCAAGTGGTTCACATCAGCGACGACGTCGCAGATGGCATTGACTCTTGCTCGCCCTGTCGGCGCACCCGCTGGATCACGTGGCTTAAGTTTGTTCTATTTAGAACTTCGTAATAACCAAGGCCAATTGAACGACATCCAAATTCATCGACTCAAGGACAAGTTGGGAACCAAGGCTCTGCCAACCGCAGAACTAAGCCTTCAAGGAACACCGGCTCGCATGATTGGCGGAGAAGGTGAAGGCGTTAAGCGCATCGCCAGTGTTCTTAATATCACACGCATCTACAATTCCATGTGCGCGGTAGGACACATGCGTCGCGCTTTGGATCTTGCACAAAGTTATTCAAAAAAACGCAAAGCATTCGGCAAATTGTTAATCGACCATCCTCTTCACCGCGAAACATTGCGCTGGCTTGAAGATGATTTCCGTCATTGCTTTGCATTTAGTTTTTTCGTGGCTTACTTGTTAGGTAAAGAAGAGGTCGGAGAAATTTCTGCATCCGAAAGAACTTTGTTGCGCACGCTGACTCCGGTTTTAAAACTCTTCACGGCAAAAAAATCGATCACGATCTCTAGCGAAGTTGTCGAGATGTTTGGTGGAGCCGGATATGTCGAAGATACAGGGCTTCCCCGTCTTTTGCGTGACGCTCAAGTATTCTCGATTTGGGAAGGCACAACGAATGTTCTCTCTTTGGATATGCTAAGAGCTTTTGAAAAAGAACAATCCTTACCCATCGTCATGGAATACCTAAAAAACTGCTCTGCTGCGAAAGCGGCAAGTCCTAGCTTCAATACCAAATTGACAGCATTCCAAGCTTTGGTCGGCAAGCTCAGTAAAGGCAGCCCGGAGGATTGGGAAAGTCATGCTCGTCAACTCGCTCTGTCTTTGGGCGAACTTATGAGTGAATCTGCTGTTTTTGATTACGGCCTTTGAAAAATAAAACAGCCGCGAACCTTTCGGTCAGCGGCTGTTTACTTCAACATTCGATATTAATACTTAAATTAATAAGCTGATTAATATACCGGCGTGAAGTTTGGATTCATAATATCCCCAGGATTGTTTCCGATCACGATTCCTCGTACACGTGTGTGACGAAGTTCTGGTTTGAACGGAAGTCCTTTCTTGCTTGGCTCTGTCACAACAACCCAACGACCTGACGCATCCGTCATCCATTGTCTGTAGTACATTGACAATTTTGTACCTTCGATGAGGTATTCGATCTTCACACCCTGACCTGCAAGACTCATTGCAGCTCTGAATGTAAATGGACTTTCACTCATACCTTCACCGAACGAACCGTATGCGGCAGAGAACGCGCGAGGGTCTGTATTAACTGTCGCAGCCATTCGGCGAAGAGCAGCATACATTTTGCTTGCACCTTCTGACGTTGCGGCTTTCACAGTATATGTGCATTCAACGTCAGCTTGCTGCGCGCTAAGTTCTTTATTCTGAGCGACAGCAGGACACATAGCCATTGTTGCTTTAGATTCCATTAGATATGTATCAGCAAGTGAAGAAATTTGCTTAACAAAAGCGCCTTCACTCATTGTACGAGCCATATTCATCATACGTACCGTATTTGCTTCACTGAACATAACGTTGAACTCTAGCCCTGTATAACCAAGATCGCCATCATAAGGAATTTTAACCATCAAAGCTTGTAGACCTGTTTTGTCGATAAGGTCTTGAATACCAGCTTGAAGACGGCTTGAGTTACTCTTCTCGTGACGGAATGCATATCCGTAACTACCGAACATACTGTCTGTACGAGACTTCGTATCCCAATTTTCAATAGAGTATCTTGCACCATAGAACATAAAGTCTTTTTCTTTATGTTTGAACCAGAAGCTTGAATTTTCTGAAGTTGTGAAAATACCGTAGTGAACACGAGCTGTGTTGCGATCGATATGCAAGTCAGACGAAGTGAATGATTGCACGTGACCTTTGCTGTACGTTTTATCCCAAATAATTGGAATTCTAAATGCTCGGCTTACAGTCGTACCTGTAGATACGCTTCTGAAAGTTTCCACTTTCACTACTGGAGCGTTCTCTACTAGATTTCTTGGTTTTGCCTTCGCCAACACATCAGATGCGATCACGTTACCGCGAATCATATCTTCATATGCTTTGCGACCAGTGTCTGTGCTCAAGTCGAACAAGTAAGAGAAACCATCATCCGATGATTTGAAATAGCTTGTTGAAAGAGTCACAATCGAAGCACTCAAGAATGCTGAAAGGTTGTCCAAACGTCCATTTGTGATTTTCACATAGGCTTTGTTACTTCCAATTTTTTCAACATATGTTTCCCAAATACCAGATGCCAATCTGCTTGCACCCACGCCAACAGGTCCTACCCCTGCACTTCCCATGAAGATAATTCCCCCGCGAGAAACGTAAGTGATGCTGTCGCCTGGATCCCAAGAGTTCAGATCTGTCGCAGATTCAGGAACTTGGTTTCTTCCACCGATATCATAAGCTTTAGGTAACGTGCTTACGAAACGAGTTGAAGTTGTGTCTTTACCAACAATTGGCAATACACCCACATAAGCCCAGAACTGATTTGCAATTCCAGCTGCATTTTCGAACCAGAATTTAAGCTGTACGCCTAAACCCACTTCAACTGAACCGTAAACAGTTTTTTGGAAACCATCACGATAGTCGCCGACCACCAAAGTATCCGTCGCACTTGCTGCTTTCGGAGCATATGCAAAAATCTCTGCTGATTTTGGCTGAGGTAATGTCAATTGAGGAGTCAAGTTGACAATGTAAGAACCACAGTCGAAGGCCAGATGGAACAGAGGTTCCAACTTGTGACGAAGATGTTTTTTCTCGCCTCCAGTTGTGCTGCTACCACCTTCAGTTGTACCCGTTGTGCTGCTGCCACCAGTCGTACTTGAACCGCCTGTCGTGCTAGTTCCACCCGTAGTGCTGCTTCCTTCGGTATTTCCGCCGGTAGTTTTTCCTTCGTCTTTACCGTGGTCTTTACCACCTTCTTTTTCGCCGTCTTTACCATGGTCTTTGCCGCGGTCCTTACCGCCTTCTTTTTCACCATCTTTACCATGGTCTTTGCCGCGGTCCTTACCGCCTTCTTTTTCACCGTCTTTACCATGGTCTTTGCCGCGGTCCTTGCCGCCTTCTTTTTCACCATCTTTACCATGGTCTTTACCACCGTCACGATCGTGGTCTTTGCCTCCGTCTTTACCAGAGTCTTTGCCACTATCACGTCCATGGTCTTTGCCACTGTCTTTGCCAGAGTCCTTACCACTATCACGTCCATGGTCTTTGCCAGAGTCCTTACCACTATCACGTCCATGGTCTTTGCCAGAGTCCTTACCACTATCACGTCCATGGTCTTTGCCACTGTCTTTGCCAGAGTCTTTACCATTATCACGGCTACCGTCTCGGCTTCCACCGTCACGTCCATGGTCCTTACCACTGTCTTTGCCAGCGTCTTTACCATTGTCACGACCGCCGCCTTCACGTCCATGGTCTTTACCACCGTCTTTACCGGAGTCTTTACCATTATCACGGCTACCGTCTCGGCTTCCACCGTCGCGACCGTTCATGTCTTTGCTACCATCTTTGCTTGAGCTATCACGGCCACCATCACGACCGCCGGCTTTACCACCATCACGTCCATGGTCTTTGCTACCGTCCTTGCTTGAGCTGTCACGACCACCGGTTTTTCCACCGTCACGACCGTTCGAGTCTTTGCTTCCGTCTTTGC
>CAZPYX010000076.1:0-18060 GCA_964590635.1 uncultured Bdellovibrio sp. | reverse complement strand
GTTCCTCTATTCTGAGGACTTAAGTATTAGCGCCTCTGCCATGACAAGACTCAGTGATTTGCGTGATCCCAACGGGCAAGTTTTGACAATCATCGCGCGCGGCTTGGATTCAACAGATCAAAGCCAGCAAAGACGTTCCGCCTATACAATTCGCAATATGAAAATCCAAGATGCAGAGCTCAAAAGAAAAGCTCTGCAAATTGATCCAAGCATGCAGCCTTGGTAGCTCTATTTAATCGGAGCAACTTCTTTTAAGAAGTCCATAAAGGCCTGCCAAGAACGACGATCTGCCTTCTCATTGTAAGCAACACCTTGTGAAGGATCTGTGCCCGACATCTTTTGAGTAAAGCCATGAACCGCATTTGCGTAAGAGATAAATTCATAGTCCACTTTCGCGTCGTTCATTTCCTTAACAAACGCGTCCACTTCTTCTTTCTTAACGTAAGGATCCAACGCTCCATGCATCACAAGCACGGGGCTTTTGATCTTCTTCACATCCTGCGGACTGGGATTCGACAAAGCTCCGTGGAAACTTGCGATACCTACCAAAGCCGCACCGTCACGGCCGAGCTCTAAAGCTCCCATGCCGCCAAAACAATAACCCATCACGACGATATGTTTTGCATCAACGCGTTTGTCTTTTTTGATTAAATTATACGCCGCCATTTCGCGACCGCGCAGAAGCTTACGATCTTCTTTGTATTTGCCAGATAAAGTTCCTGCTCCACTCGGATTGGCAGGACGAAGTCCTTTGCCATACACATCCAAGGCAAACGCGACATAGCCTTGCTCTGCCAACAACTTTGCATGCTCCTTTTCGTGATCAGTGATGCCCATCCACTGATGAACGATAATGACCGCTGGGCGAGGAGTCGTCACACTGTCGTCATAAGCAAGAAAACCTTCAAGTTGGGCTTTGCCATCCTTGTATTCAACGTTTTCAGTTTTCACTGCGGCAAATGCATTTGCACCCATAAAAATCATTGCAAGGGCCCCGGCCAGAATTCGCGCCCCAGTATATCTGCTGCTCATAAAACACTCCTTGTTATGGACCAAAGTCTAAGACCATGAAATCGAGAGGTCAAAGTCCCCTGACAAAGATCATCCTGTCGCATTGAAGACTGCCAGCCCAAGCACCATCGACATGGGCCCCACACTGGACCGTGATGAGGCGCGCTATAGACAGGCTAGTTAACAGCTGTGATAGAATAACTGCATCTATGGATTACCACAGGCCTTGGCCATTCATTAACTACTTCCTTACTTTAAGATTGATCCCATTACATCTATGACGATGCTTATATTCTTGTTTATTACGACATTATCGATTTCTTTTATCTGTTCAATGCTGGAAGCAGTTTTGCTGACTTCAACGTCTGCCTACATTGCAGTTCTTGTGCGCGACAATCATCGCAGCGCTAAACTTCTCGAGCATCTCAAAGAGAATCTTGATCGCCCGATTTCAGCGATTTTGACTTTGAACACACTTTCTCACACCTTGGGATCGGCTGCGATCGCTTACCAAGTGCAAGTTCAGTACGGAGAGCACGCTGTTACTTTTGCGTCCTTCGTTCTTACTTTTGCGATTCTCTTTGTCGCAGAAATCATTCCTAAATCTATTGGTGCGGCCCACTGGAAAGCTTTGATTCCAATCTCTGCTTACACCATTCAATTCATGATCATTCTTTTATACCCACTTGTTGTCAGTGCGGAATGGCTTGGTCGCTTCTTTTCAAAATCAGAAGAAGATCCTGAAGTCAGTCGCGAAGAAATCCTTATGACAGCAGAGATTGGCGCTGAAGAAGGCACACTGAAGAATAAAGAATCCAACATCATTAAAAACCTTCTGATGCTGGATAAGATTTATGTGTCTGATATTATGACTCCACGTTCAGTGTTTTTTGCTTTAGACAAAGACCTGACAGTTGAAGAAGTTTTTAATAAATATCGTCCTCTGCGTTTTTCTCGTATCCCGGTTTATGCTGGCAGCTTGGACAATATTATCGGCATGACTTATCGCTATAAAATTCATGAAGCTCTTTCCAACGACCAACATGAAAAGCTTATTGGCGATATCGTAACTCCTATTTCCAGCATCCCTGAGCGCATGACTGTTTCACAGGTTCTCGATTTCTTTATTAAAGAAAAGGAACACATTGCCTTGGCCGTTGATGAGTACGGCATTGTTGCAGGACTGGTCAGTCTTGAAGACGCGGTGGAAACGCTCTTGGGCGTGGAAATCGTCGACGAGTTGGACAGCGTGGAAGACATGCGAAAATTCGCTCTTGAGCAATGGCAAGTTCGCAAACAAAAGATGCGCAAGAGCTAACTCGTGTCGAATGACCTAGCTTTGTTTTACATCCCCTGCCCGGATCAAGCGACAGCCGAAAAGATTTCTCGAACTTTGTTAGAGGAAAAACTGATTGGCTGCGCGAACATCATCCCGGGAATGACTTCGATGTATTGGTGGGATGAAAAAATAGAGACAAGCTCTGAGTATATCCTGATCCTAAAGACTTCTAAAAGTTCTGACGCACTAAATATTTTGGAAAAACGTATTCTAGAGCTTCACCCCTACAGCGTCCCTTGCGTTATGAGACTGCCTGTCGCGGCAATCAATGAATCTTATAAAAAGTGGCTTGAAGAAAGTCAGAACTAACTCCTAAGATGAAATGCAGAAGCTGAAGACTTGCTTCTTTCATACCAAGGAGATCCCATGACTCGCCAAGAACTTGCCAAGAAAATTTACGACATCGCCCACCTGACGGGGGAATTCAAACTTCGCTCTGGCCAAGTTTCCAACGAGTACTTCGACAAGTATCGTTTTGAGGCACAACCGACTTTGCTGCGTGAGATCGCCAAGCAAATGGCCCCTCTGATTCCTCCCGGAACAGAAATTCTTGCTGGACTTGAGATGGGTGGAATCCCGATAGCGACAGCCCTGTCTTTAGAAACAGGCCTTCCTTGCGTCTTCGTTCGCAAAGAAGCCAAAGAGTACGGTACTTGCAAATTCGCTGAAGGTCTGGAAATCGCCGGCAAGAAGGTTTGCATCATCGAGGACGTCGTCACGACGGGCGGCCAAGTAGTTCTTTCTACAGCGGATTTGCGTTCAATCGGCGCGAAAGTAGACCACGTGCTTTGCGTGATCCACCGAGGCGCCGCCTTCCCTGAACCGAAACTGACAGAGGTCGGGCTCACTTTATCGCCTCTATTTAAGAAATCTGATTTCTAGCCGATACGAAGGGCATGACACGCTTAAAATACGCGCTCTGCGCCCTTCTATTAGTTTTCTCTGCAACTGCTTTTGCCGGTGATGATGACGATGGTTATGACAGATGGAACTGCCGTGAACAATCCGGCCTTATAGGTGCGGGTTTACAATGCGTCTCTTGCGGGATTCAACAATACTATTCTTCTAAAGGAAAACCAGAGATGGTTCCTTCGGAAAAATGGATTATGCTTCTTGCGGCAAACGGAAGAATTCACCGCGATTTAAACTCCTCTAAAAAGAGAGACAATATTCGCGGTACAGTTGAAAGCGAAAGCCTCAAACGTTTAGTAATTTCGCAAATTCAAGCCTATGGATTCTGCTCGAGATATATTGGTAAAAATACTCAACAAGTTACCGGCGGAAGAAACTATCGCGATCTTTCGGGTGACGACTGGAAGTATCTCAATACTTTCATGGAAGGTTTAGCTCTAGACCCAGATGACAGAAAAACCCAGAACAAAATTGCAAATGACCTCTTTGGATTTAAAGATACTGTCTTTGGCAATGGCTCTGCGGAAGCAATGGAAAAACTAATGGATGATTTAGAGCTCGATAAACAATCAGCTTCAGTCACTACCAAAAGAACTGTCTTCAAAAAGAAATTATCTAGTGCACTTGGAAATGGTTATGACATCTCTGGCGAAAAATCAGAAACACCGAATGTAATTGCAGCCGGCGACAAGGATCAGGGACTTCGCAGATGTCTTGAAGAGGTTCAACAAAGACTTAATACTCCCGAATTTGCTGACGGCAATCAGGCGTTTTGTGAATCCATGGCCTCTTCATGTAGCTTAGCTAAAAACTTTTGCAATAAAAATGCGGGTTCAAACGACGGCTACCGCCCACCACGTCCACTCAATAAATCACTTCCAAGCCCTCCCGGTCCTGGAAAAAACTCTGGTGGTGTAAATTAAAAAAAGGAGGGGCCACCCTCCTTTTTTTATGTCTTTTGAAGACAAGACTCGCTGTCCTCTTTACGCTCGATTATTTGCTTGTATAGGTCATTCACTCTTTCTTCTAAGGGACTCTCTTTGACCTCTTTCCCGCCTGGCAATTCGGTATTAGAGACCTCTCCCCGCTCCTTTGCTTTTCTATTTTCTTCGATCTCTTCTGCAATCCCCGCTTTGGCGTATAATGCAGCATAAACATCGGGGTATGGTTTCAAAAAATTTTGAACGATTTCATCAGTTGCTGCCTGATGAGCTGCGCTTTTAGGCATGCGTCTAATTGAATCTTTCAACATAGCCACAAGTTCCTGTTGTGACATTTGATCCGTCGAAATCTTTGAGAAAACCACCGACATCCATTTCAGAGACTGACTAAAAATTGATGCCTTAATGATTTCTTCTCGCTCAGCCCGAGCAAAGCTATTTTGAAGAGCCAGACCCTTATTAAACAACAATTCCGATTTCAGAGCCGCACCAAAACGCACAAGCTTAAAACCGTTAACATCGGCCAAAGGCCCCTCCATCTTTTCTATCAATCCAAATAACAGATCCACACTGATCTGACAGTTGGGAAACGTAGATTGGCCGTGTGCCAGCTCATCTGGATGATCCAAAATAATATCTACGAGACGAAGATTTCCGTTAACTTTCTTATAGAATGGTTGCCTTACAAATATCAAAAACTCGAAAATGCCTCCTGGGCCATACATCAAGTCTCGCTCAGCACTTTTTTGGAACTCTCGATCTGCAATTGATATCATATCTAAAATATCTTTTTTTGAATCTGCTCGTTCATTCAAGTACTCGATGGGCCCATAATTAGTCCCTCTTCTTGGCAAATAGGGTGATGCGCCTTTTCTTAAGAGCTGCATCGTCAAATCATCTAAATCTGATCTCACTGTGATTTCTATCGCGGTTTCTCCAACGGCATTATATTCATTAACCTTATCTTTTGAAACTTCTGAAATCAGTTTCAACGCCAGCGATTGATTATCGTTTTTAATCAGGTAAGCAAGCCGATCGGGAAAGGTCGTCGCAGAATTCTTCAGAATCTCTTCTTCCAACTCATACTTCGTCATTCCCACTTTAATGGGAGCTTTCTCCGCCTTATTGGGATTCTTCTGAAAAGAACAACCAATGACGAAAAACATACTTGCGATTGAAAGCGGGGCGATTTTTTTTAAGTCCATATATAGATAGTTAGCAACTTGAATGCCTGCCTAAGTAAAAGCTATCGCTAAGCCACAGCTTTTATTTGATTAGCTGCGACCATAAAGGTCACTTTCGATTGAGCTTTCTCAAAATAAGACAATCTAAAATGACTCTCTACCACTACCCTTTCGATTGTTAAATTGGAGTAACTTGCAAAACGCCTTTGGAAGCGATTCTATCTCCTTCTGAAAAATCAAAAGGAGTTCCCGTGAAACCAATCTTAACTCTTTCATTGTTACTCGCCGCTCTCACAGTTTCTGCTGCTGATGCCGATCCTAAAGAACTGAAAGCTCTAAGCGCAGCCAGGGGACTTTACTCAATGAACATCAATGCTGAGAAAAATGCAGCTCGCTTCGCTCTCACTAAAAAATCCTGTGGTGGCGAAGATGGCACTCAAGTTTGTGTGTATATAATCGGAGTTAAAGAAAAAGATCCCACGGCTGGAGTCACTTCCTACTCTGCGACTTTCATGAATAGCCAACTCACAAAAATAGAACAAAGCTGCAACTATTGCTGGTAGAACTTGTGGCGAAAAGTTCTACAGGGTATGCCTAGCAAACTGCGGCAGCCATGTTCCCAGGATCACCTCAAGTCAATATAAAGACTCCCTCAGCTTGTTAGACCCTGGCAAGCCCCTTGCTTCATTCAGTAGATTCCTTAATTTTACTGGAGGCTTCCATGAAGCTAGTTTTCAATCTGACAGCCATTTTATTTATGACCCTGATATCGGCCACACATGCCATGGCTGCCAATGAATCATCAAAAAGCCTGCGCGTGGTTGTTGCCTTGGACTCTGCCTCTGCAGAACAAACTCAGCAACTTCTGGCCATCGCCAGTGAGGCTCAAGATTTAAAAGACGTAGGACAAGAATATAGAGAAATAATGGCCGATAATGGACTAGAACTAAAGGAAGCCCTGCTCGAAAACTATGAGGACCTTAAGGAAGATCTGAAGATCAATCTTGAACTGGCGACGCCCCTTCCCCGCAATATCCTTTTGAAAACGGCCGTCCTTACCTATGAACACGTTCGCTTCTTTGTGATCGAAGTTCCTCTGGAATCATTAGGTATCATGATCGGCATCGGCACAGATATCATCGCTCCTTCCGTGGCGATGACTCTTGATTTAGTAAAAATCTCGGGTCAACAACTGTCGGCAATTGCCTCTAAGACGATTCGCTATTTGAACGAACATGGATACAACATCACGAACTTTAAAAGAGTCTCTTACGCTATCAGAAATTCTTCTGCACTTATCAGCCACCACTCAAAGTCTTGTGGTGCTGTGTTCGCATTGAAGTAAGTCCTACTTATAACTCGCCAACTTCTAAGAAGCTTGGCGAGCCCCCTTTCCCCACCACAGTTCAAAAAAACAACCTTCAGCGCCTCAAGATTTGTCACCCGTCTAAACTCTGGTCAGCTCAAGTTCGATTAAATTTGATTCATTATGGTACGGTTCCTGAATAACCGGCTCATGTGGAGGACACCCATGAGTTGTCATACTATTTATAAGAGAATGCTATTGTTCACGGTCGGAACTCTTATGCTGTCATCAATTGCGTCAGCAAAAGTTTATCTAAACTCCATGTGCTACATGAATGAGAATTCTGCGAAGAAGGTCGTTCAAGGCGAAGGAAAGATTGATAAAAAATTTGAACTGGCTTCCATTTCTAAAATGGTGACCACCTTGTGGGCTGTTAACAAACTCGGACCCGATTATAGATTCAATACCAAAATCTACGTGAGTCCTGCGACATCCAATTCCTTCAACGTTCATATTGAAGGAAGCCGCAATCCACTCTTCGGTCAGAAAATGGGATACTTCCTGCTTTCAGAGTTAAACCGCATTGGCGTTACCAAAATTGAGAAGCTCACTTTCGATGAGAACTTCCTATTTAAGTGGAATATTGAGGATCAAGCTATTGCCGGAGCCTCAACAGAAAACTTCAAAACTATTGAAGAGCAAGCGAATGCTGTTCGCTCGCGTCTTCTTCTTAACCTCGGCTCAAGAGTCAATATGTTGACTTATCAAAGTCTGAATCTTCAAGCGATGAAAGCTTTTGGTATAAAGTTTACGACATTGCCAAAGCTTGAAATTCGTCATGTCGAATTCGCACCAAAAGCAACTGTAACCGCAGAGGCAAATACCAAGGTTTACTCCCTGGCGTCAGCTCCTCTTCGTAAAATTCTGAAGAAGATGAACAATCAGTCGAACAACTACATCGCTGATAACTTGTACTGGAATTTAGGCGGAACCGAAGCTTTCAAAAAGTTTGTTAATGCTCGTTTAGAAGCCAATCAAGATGATATCGAATTCCTCAATGGTTCAGGCAATAACGATGGCAACGGCAACTACAATATGGCTTCTTGCGAGACCATGGTGAAAGTGATGTACGCCTTGAAAGTTGATGTCGAGAAAAAAGGCTATCAATTGACAGATGTCATGGCAGTAGCTGCGGCGGATGCTTCATCAACCGTTGGAAGATTTGGCGGCAACATGGCAGGCTCCATGGCGGCAAAAACTGGAAGCGTCAATCCAGCAAAAACTTTGACCGGAATGGTTTCCACTGCAAAAGGAGACATCTTCTTCGCAGTCCTTATGCACACAGGTGGACGTAGCGAGTGGGGCTCAGCTGTTAGCACCATTAAGTCTAAGGTTCAAAAACTTATCGCTAGTAACGGTGGACCAAAGAGGTTGAACTATTCGGCAACTAACGTTCTGCCATTCGATAAGCAATCGTCTCTAGCAGAAAATGGAAAAGCATCGGTCAAACTCAACTAGGTGGTTGATATGCAAAAAATTATCTTAGCGTTGTTGTTGGTACTGAACATAGCATCTTTAGCCAAGGCGGAAACTTCTTCTGCCTTGATCGACGCAGCAAAGGCTAATGAGCTTAGTAAAGCAAAAGCCATTCTTGCAAAGAATAAAGTGAATATCGACGCCCAGGACAGCGAGGGCATGACCGCCCTTATGCAAGCGGCGATTGAGGGCAATCTGCCCATGACAAAATTGCTTCTGTCTAAAAAAGCTAAATTAGAATTGAAAAACTCTGTGGGTGACACTGCCCTGGCCGTTGCAGTTGGCAATGATCAGTACGGTGTCGCTCAATATCTTTTGGACAGTGGCGCGGCTTCGGACATCACCATGGGTACGGAAAATAAAGAGACGCTTTTTATGAGATCTTTTAGCTCTGATAAAAACTTCGCTTTGAAAGTTTTAAAAAAGAATCCTGCGGTCATCAACAAGACTGATGCCCAAGGCGAATCAGTGCTTTTCGAAACAGCTCGCTATGGCTCTGCGGCTGATCTTAAACTTTTGCTTTCTAAAGGTGTGAATAAGAAACTAAAAAACAAAGCCGGCAAGATGGCTTTAGATGCAGCAAAAGAAGCGAACAACGCGGCCGCTGTTCAGCTTCTTTCGAAGTAATTCTTAAGACTATTTCTCACCTACGATATAGGCGATCCAGCTTTGGCAGGACTCTCCGTGATCTACACGGGTGAAATTGCCATCGCCCGATCCGTCTTTCGCGGTTCCTTCCCAATACACATGGGTTTTCTTGAAACCCACTTCGTTCATAATTTCGCGAAGTTCTGGAATTGTCCAAAGTCTCCAGTCGTAAGAGAAAACCTGTTCGATCTTCTTCCCACCCACCTTGAAATGAATATGGAAAAGAGCTTCATTGGTCACAGGATCGAAGTTTGTCTGATCCCAATAGTATGTGAAGCCTTCATGCTTGATCTCATCTTCTATGGCGTCAAAACACTGACTGCCACCAAAGATGTCCACCAAGAAGATTCCGTCTTTATTTAAAGTCTTATAGACGTTCGCAAAATAACGTTTGATCAAATCTCTTTGCTTAAAACAGAAGTACGAGAAGTTCATCGCCGCTACGATGTCTGCTTTTGGCAGATTTGGATCAAGGACATTGCCCTCGATCAAACGCATGCGACGTTGTTGATCTGGCTTGAGCTTGGTCAGATAGTGCTGCTTACCGTAGGCCATAGGCTCTGGATCGAGATCGATACCAATAGCCTCATGACGTTGATTCAACTTAATCCACTCTGTCGACAAAGCAAAAGTTCCGCAGAAATCCTCACGGAAAGTTTTCGCGCTCTTTCCCTTCAGCTCTTTGAAAGTATTTTGAATGAACTGCACGTCGTTTTCAGCTGATTGCACGGCTTTTCGATAAAGTTCGTATTTATCAAAAAGCATTTTATTTGATTTCTTACCAACGCGACGACGCACTTTTTTTCTGTGAGCAATTTCCGCTTTAATCATTAAGGTACTTCCGCCACAACTTCACGAATCGCCACTTCAATATCGCTCAACTGAGGAACTGAATTCTTCTCTAGGTTTGGCGACAGACCAATACCTGGAAGATTCTTCCCAGCTAACACTCTTGGACGAGCCATCAAGTGATAGAAGCACTCTTGAGTCACTCTGTAAGCCAAATGTTCTCCGAAGTTAGTCACTTCAGTATCTTCATTGACGAACAAGACACGGCCTGTTTTTTCGATGGATTCTTTAATCATCGGCCAGTCATATGGATAGATCGAGCGAAGATCGATCACTTCCACAGAAATGCCTTCGTGAGAAAGCTTTTCGGCGATCTCTGTACACATGTGCACCATGCGGCTGTAGGTCACTACCGTGATATGTTCACCGGCGTGAGTGATCTTACCTTTACCGATTGGCACAATGTACTCTTCAAGTTCTGGCCATTTGGCTTTCCAACCGACAGAGTTTTGTACCGGCTTGTCGATCATAGCTTTTAACTCTTTTTCATCCGCTGGCTCGCCAGGGATTAATTCGTCGCCCTTATGGCGCATCAAAGCTTTTGATTTAAGATACAAAACTGGATTTGGATCTTTGATCGCCGCCAACATCAAACCATAAGCGTCCAATGGATTTGAAGGCATCACGATCTTCCAACCTGGAAGACGAGAAGCCCATGCATCGAATGAATGAGAGTGATAAACAGATCCGAAGATCCCAGCTCCAACCGGAGTCATCACAACCATCGGCAATTCGACTTGACCGTTTGTACACCACAAAGTGTTGCCCGCGATTTTCAACAAATCGATAGTATTAAAAATATAATCACCGAATTGGATTTCCGCCACACAGCGATCACCTGTCATCGCGATACCCATCGCCATGCTGATGATACCGCGTTCATCTAGCGGAGTATTCCATGCTGTCTTAAGACCTTGAGTTGCCGTGAACACACCACCCAGTGGCGCACCTACGTCTTGTCCAAAAACATCTTTAACACCTAAGTGTTTTTCACCGTAATGAAGAGCCATTCTGATGGCTTGAGCTACACTTGCCATTAGAATTTTCTCCAATCAGCATTTTCATTATTAACAAAGACATGATCCCAAACAGATTCAGCAGAAGGACTTGGTTCGCCACGGGCTTGTTCTTGAGCCTTAACGCCTTCCTCTTCGTAAATCTCCCAGATCTTTTTCACTTCTGTTTCGTTCAAGATTCCAGCCGCCAAAAGTTTCTTTTCAAACTCCATCACTGGATCGAACAATTCAGTTTTGCGATTTGCACCGTCTGCTGAAGAGTGTCCGTACAAACGAGTGGTTTTCACTTCAAGGAATGAAGGCTTTCCAGTTTTACGGATGTATTCCATCTCTTCTTGCAAAGCGATGTATGTCTCCACAGGATTTGTTCCGTCAATCACGCGCGAACGAATGTTGAATGCTTTCGCACGGTCTGCGATTTGCGTTTCACCATGCTGTCCCTCGTAAGGAGTCGAAATACCGTAGCCATTATTTTGTACAGTGATCAGAACTGGAAGTTCTTGGCCTTTACGCGAAGCCCAGATCAAACAAGTCGCGAAATCCCCCTCTGCCGTACCCGCGTCACCGCCGGTTACGATAGAGATTGATTTATGACCCGCACGTTTTTGCGCATGGGCTGTCCCGCACGCTAGAGGGTATTGAACTTCAATCGGAGAAGTGACAGGAGCCACGTTCCACTGAGGAAAGCAATAGTGACCCGCGAAGTTTCTGCCACCTGTCGAAGGATCCGTCGCGCGATTCATCATCAAACGAACTGCTTCAATCATCGGCATTCCCATTGCGATCATGGTTGGAGTACAGCGATAGTGCAAGTGCATCCAATCATACTCAAGACCTTGACCTTTACGAGCCAACATTCCGAGTGGAACTCCGAAGGCTTCCTCACCAGGTCCGCCGATCCAGAAGAATCCCTCACCTGCTTTGTAGATTTTAATAACACGCTCTTCAAGCACGCGGGATTTGACCATCAGGTCATGCATGCGAAGAAGAAGTTCTTCAGAAAGACCACCGAAATCAAACTTCTTCGTGGCAACTTTCTTTGCAGACTTCACAACAGCTTTTGCTTTAGCTGCGGGCTTCTTTGCAGCCTTTTTGGGCGCCGCCTTTGCTGCTGGTTTTACAGTCGTCTTTTTGGACATTTTAGCAGTCTCCAAATAGTAATTTTGAATGTAGGAACAACGTCCCTATGTAAGCGATAACAGCGGAAATTGTCGCTATATTTCACCTATTTTAGGCCATGCGTCAAGCCTAGGGACGCAGACAGAACGGCCATATGTAGCCTCGTTGTTTTTAGCCCTGAAGAACGTCTAAAAGCCCCATCAGGAGTGCTAATAAAAGAGGCTATTCAAAGCCCTTAGCTGATCTTTTTAGAATGAAAGTGAAGGTACAAGTCCCAGGCATCAATCAGGGACCGATCTTGAAACTCGCAATAATCAAACTCTGTGCTGACATTATTCTTAATGATTCGGTTCTGCCCGCCCATATGTTTGCAAAAGTAGCTCGCAGGATTGTCCAAGGAAGGAGCGATGGTGCGTGTAGTTTTAATCTTTTTACCTAACACAGAATAAGCATCACAACGGGGCTCCGAACCTTTATTAGCAAAACAGATTTTTGATAGATGGATATCTTTGAATTTAAAGACTTCGATGGTTTGCTTCTTTCCATCGTGAACCATTGAAAAAGATTCGGCCCAAAGAGATTCAGCAAAAATAGTTACCAAAATAATAACGATGAATTTCATAATCCCCCTCCTTTGCCTGTGACAGCGACAGTGGCTTTCGCCTTAGATTATAAAGGAAGATCTTCTTACTCAGAGAGACGGGGGAAGAGCAATCCTCTCTCGTCTTGATTGCCGTCATTTAAGAATTAATAAATTAAGATTTTGAAAATAAAAAAGCCCAGGGTCTCCCCTGGGCTTCCAACAACAACTAACGGTCAAAGAAATTACTTAGCGCTGGCCTGCTTAGGAACAGGAAGAGTCTTCCCGTCTTCTAATTGGATCAGATCTAGAAGAACACCTTCTGCTTCCTGAATATCAGGACGCTTCAAGTACTCTTCATTTTTCTTGGCTTTGCTAGCCACTTTCTTTGCTTTCTCTTTTTTCTCTTTTTCGTTTTTATCTTTCAACACTTCGCTCACACGGATCACTTTGCCACGTGCTTTTGCTTTGTTGAGTTCATCTACGATTTTTTTGAAGTCATCGCTTTTCGCAACACGATCGCCAGATCTTTCAGACAAAATTTTCAACCATTCAGGCTTCAATTCTTTCCAAGCACCAGGGCCTTCTTTTACGTACGCCTCTGGAGAGATGAAGGACTCAATTGTTTTCGGAGGAAGAGAATAATCCATGTATTTCTCTCCGATATCGTCCGTGCTGAATGGACCTGGCAGTACCACGTCTGCATCCACGCCTCTGTGCTGAGTTGACTTACCAGATGGCACGAAGAACATGCCCACTGTTACTTTGATCGCGCCCAGGTTATTAGGAATTGGAAGAACCGATTGAACGCTTCCTTTTCCATAAGTATGATCACCACCAACGATTACTGCACGTTTGTAGTCTTGCAATGTACCAGACACGATCTCTGAAGCTGAAGCTGAGATACGGCTTGTTAAGACAACAAGTGGACCTGCCCAATCAACAGTTGGATCTGTGTCACGAAGTGCGGCTTCCGCACGGCCTTCATTTTTAGAAGACTGTTTTACAACGTTACCAGTTGCGAAGAACAATCCGGCAATTTTAACTGCATCTTCAAGCGAACCACCACCGTTGTTTGAAAGATCCAATACAAGACCGTCTACTTTTTTGTCATTCGCTTCTTTGATCAATTTCTTCATATCTGCAGCAGAAGATCTGCCACCACGACGAGAATCAGCATAGAACGATGGGAAATTCAAAATTCCCAATTTTACTTTTTTGCCATTCAACTCTTTATCAACATAACTGATTGAAGCTGCTTCATCTTCAAGATTCACTTTTTCACGAGTCAAAGTGACATCAAAACGTTTTTTGCCTTCGCCAGATTTGCGCAAAATCGTCAAACGAACTTTCGTTCCTTTGTTACCACGAATCTTTTTAACAACATCTTTCAGATCCATGTCGATAACATTTTCCATCGGACCTTTTTCTTGGCCGACAGCGATGATTTTATCCTGTGGATCGATCAGACCAGATTTCGCAGCTGCTCCACCGGGAACAAGTTGCTCAACCACTGTGAATCCGTCTTGAGAAGAAAGAGTTGCTCCGATACCTTCCAAAGACAAACGCATTTGAATTTCGAAATCCTCTAGCACGTCTCTAGAGAAGAAGCTGGAATGTGGATCCAAGGCTCTTGCGAAAGAATCAAGATAACCAGAGAACAAATCGTCCTGTGTTGTTTCTTGAGTACGTTTCACCGCGCGATCGTAATTTTTCATTACGTTCTTCTTCGCTTCTTCAAGTTTCATGTCAGTTGCAAGATAGTTTCCGATTTGGAATTGAATGTATTTTTTCAAATATTCATTCGCTTCATCACCAGTTTTAGGCCATGCCTTTTTGTCTGGATCGAAAGAGAACTCTGTCGTTGCATCGAATTTAAAGTCTTTGCCAAGATACTTTTTGGCAAAAGCATCACGGTCCTTCACTCTTTCAAGAACAAGCTTTTGAGCATCATCCAAGAATGCGCAGTCTCTGTTTTTCGTTCTGTCGAAAACATTGCTCATGGATTTTTTGATAACATCAACATCAGCCTGAGTGAGGTAGATTTTGGAAGGATCTAAACGTTTTAGATACTGTTCAGTCACTCGTGTTGTTAATTCAGCATCACGATTCGAATACTTCACGTGATTTGCAAGGAAGCCTTGCTCGATCACAGTCATATAACGACATTCTAAGCCGTCCTTGAGCTGTGCAACCGCAACTGATGACATTGCGAGCGATCCCGCAACAACCAAACCTTTAATGCTTTTACTGAGTGAACTCATGATGGTCCTTCCATATTGGCCGCGACCGGGCCCTACCAATTTCAATAGATTAGTAGGAATTTTCAGAAGGAGCATTCAATTTGTGCAGGCGTTAATAAATTAGGACTTGTAAGGTCTTTTAAGACTTTCGTCGATCTTCTTCGAAGAAAGAAAGTTGGGAGAGATTCTCAATTTTCTCGCCACTAAATCCACTGTTTTTCACCTCATGTTTAGTGAAGTTTCCATGCTGAGTTTCGATCATAAAGAACGACATCTCCGGGAACCTCGCCTTAAGTCGAGTCATCTCTTCAGCGATCAGTTGGATATTCTTAGGATCGTCATCTGACATACCAAAACGGTGATGCGGGTTGTAGCCATAAAGTTCAATGGCTTTTTCCACACTCGCACGAATGGCTCTTTGTTTTAACTCCGCCGTGCCTTCAACCAAATTGATATCACCCAAAGCTACGCGCGTTGCTTTGTGACTGACTGGATAGACGCTTAAATAATTTGGTTCGAGGGGCAAAAGTTTGTTCTTAACGAAAACCTTGATGCCCTCTTTCAAAGTCTCTGGATGATGTCCACGGGCTGTAATCACAGAAAGAGGTCTTTGATTAAAAGTCGCATGATAGAAACATTCCCAAGAAGGCCCCTTCCACTGGAAGTCTGGATATCCCAAAGCCTCGGCAACATCTTGAACAAAGATTTGCTTCTTGCCACTAAGTTTTTCGACTTCGCTCAAATCAAGATCACGGAAGTTACGGAAGGTCCCTGTCACGTCACAAAAATCCATTTTATAGTCAGCAAATGGACCACTTTGACCGATGGCTTGATGATGTTGTGCGAAGTCACCACTGGAAATCAAAACCTCAGCGCGAGTTTCTTTATGAAAAAGAATAAGTGGTGTTGTTAGGAAAGCGATATTGTCATCGAAGTCGAAGAAATAGAAACTGCGCCCGCCCAGATGGAAGTTTCGATCCTTCTCTGGAGTGCGGTTGATGCCCAAATCTAATTGTCCCTTGCGAGACTCTTCGCTCATGTGATTTACCTCGGTTAACGAGGATGGAATTTAACAGAACAGCCCCCTTCTGAAAAGGGGGCTGAACAAATTACTTCTTAGCCTTGCGAGTGACTACTTTTTTGACACCTAAAGCCTCGGCTTTATCTTTAGCCGTCTCTGCTTTTTTAAGAGTCTTTTTAGGAGCTGCTTTTCCTTCGGCCTTCGCAGCTTTAGGAGCGGCCTTCGCCTTTCCTTTCGCTTTGCCTTTTCCCTTCGCAGGGCTCTTCTCATTGATCAAAGCCACTGCCTGCTCAAGAGTCACCGTGTCAGGTGTCGTACCCTCTGGAAGAGAAGCATTTATTTTACCACTCTTAATATAGGGACCATAAGGACCATTAAATACTTGAATCATGTCGCCAGAATCAGGATGCGCACCCAAGTCCTTCAACGCCGCAGCTTTGCCGCGACCTTTTTTAGGTTGCGCCAACATTTCAAGTGCACGCTCATAAGTCATCGTAAAGATACTTTCACCTTTCACGATAGAACGATAATCGCCGTCATGAACGATGAAGGGACCAAATCTTCCAAGTCCCGCTTTGATTTCTTTGCCCGTACCTGGGTGAACCCCCAATGTTTTTGGCAAAGCCAATAGCTCCAAAGCCATTGGTAAATCAACTTGCTCTGGCAAAACTCCAGGAGGAAGTGATGCACGTTTTGGTTTGTCATTCTCTGGAGAAACATCGCCCATTTGTACGTAAGGACCATAACGACCACTTAGTACATAAATTGGTTCATCTGTTTTTGGATCTTTCCCAAGGGCATCTGCACCATTAATTTTTTGATCAATTAATTTGTCAGCAATTTCTGGAGTGATATCCGCGGGTGATTCATTATCAGGGACAGAAGCACTGAAATCTTCACCATCACGAGTTGTCGTCAAGTAAGCGCCGTAACGACCCACATGGAATTTAAATTTATCCATGCCTTCCAAAGTCATCGTACGCGCTTCATCAGGATTGATTTTCTCTTCCTGAGAGTCCACGCGAGCACGCAAACCTTTCGGACCTTTGTAAACGGAAGCCAAATAGCTTTCCCAGTCCAACTCACCGTCTGCGATATTATCCAGGCTTTGCTCCATCTCTGAAGTAAAACCAAGATCCACGAACTCTGTCAGATAACTGCTCAATAATTTAGAAACAATCATCGCAGTGAACGTTGGAACCAATGCGGTTCCATTTTTACGAACATAACCGCGGTCAATAATAGTACCGATAACAGATGCGTATGTAGACGGACGACCGATACCTTCTTTTTCCATCGTTTGAACAAGGCTGGCCTCTGTATAACGAGCCGGCGGTTTTGTTTCATGCGATGTCGGATCTAGCTTCGTACATTTGATAGCATCTTTTACTTTAAGCGCTGGCAAACGCACTTCACGTTCTGCCAAGTCTGCTTCTGGATCATCACTGCCCTCGACGTAAGCGCGCAAGAATCCCGGGAATTCGATCGTCATACCTGAAGCAGAGAAGATCGCATCACCCACAGAGATTTTTGCACTAACTTGCTTTTGACGAGCATCCACCATTTGCGAAGCAATCGTACGCTTCCAAATCAAATCATAAAGGCGGAACTGAGTTCCCGTAAGACCTGTCTCATCGGGATCCATAAAGTTATTACCCGCTGGGCGGATCGCTTCATGGGCCTCTTGAGCGCCCTTTACTTTTTTAGCAGCGTAGTTGCGCGGCTGTGGAGTCAGATATTCTTTGCCATATTTAGATTCAATACACTCACGCGAAGCTGTGATGGCTTCATTCGAAAGGAATGTCGAGTCTGTACGCATGTAGGTGATAAAACCTTGTTCGTACAATTTTTGCGCAACTTGCATCGTTTCACGGGCACTCAAACCCAATTTACGATTCGATTCCTGTTGCAAACTTGAAGTGATAAATGGTGCTGCTGGTTTTCTAAATGTTGGTTTTTCTTCCACATCAGAAACAACCCAAGATCCTGTTTTAAGATCTGAAGAAAGTTTCGCCGCATCTTTTTCACCAAGAACTAAAACGTCTTTACCCGCAGTTAACTGCCCGGTCAGACCATCAAAGTCTTTACCGGTTGCAACTCTTTGGTTTTTAAATTGCTGAAGACGAGACTCAAAGTTCACGCCGTCTTTTTGTAAGTCAGCAAGAACTCCCCAGTAAGAAGACTTTTTGAAACGCAGACGTTCTAACTCTCTGTCCACGATCAAACGTACAGCAACCGATTGCACACGGCCCGCAGAAAGACCATAAGCTACTTTTTTCCAAAGCAGCGGAGAAATTGTGTATCCCACAAGTCTGTCCAACACACGGCGTGCCTCTTGCGCACGCACCAAGTTGT
>CAZPYX010000075.1:0-18093 GCA_964590635.1 uncultured Bdellovibrio sp. | reverse complement strand
TATTCCCTTAGAAGTGGTAATTCTTCTGAAGTCGCCAAATTCTTTCTCTTTCAATAGCTATTGGTTGTTCTCAATTCCTGGGTGGAGTGGCCTCTGCGGCGTCGCTTCCATTGAAGGATCCCAATTACAGTTTTGACCAAACGAAACTGGGTGCGGCCCAGGACTCATTTCATTTCTTACGCTCGTATGTTGATTATTTCTATCTAGTGTTGAATGCAAATCAGTCGGCTTTACCTTTGGTGACCGGGCTTGAGAATACTGCCGGTTGGTGTGTGGGTGATGCACATCCAGAAAACTTTGGCATTTTGATTCAACAAGATGGTCGTTCAATGTTCACAATGAATGATATGGATGATTCGGGCCCATGCCCTGTGGGTTTGGATTTAATTCGTTTGATGGTAAGTTCGCGTCTTTATAATTCAGACACAAAAATCGACAAGATCATGGATGCCTACCTGAAAGGTGTGGCAAGACAATCTATTGATATGCCTTCGGCTGTTTCTGACATGGTTAAGAAAAGTCAAAAAAAGGGAACGGCGCCTAGTTCTAAAAAAGTTGACGGAAATAAAATTGTTCGTGATGGCAATATGATTGAGGTCAATGCGGATGAATTGAAGCAAATTAAAATTGCCTTGCAGTCTTTGAAGTCCGCTCTTTCTGCACAGACTAAACTTTTGGATGTTGTGGCTACCAGCAAAGTGGGTGGTGGTTCAGGTGGTCTTCTTCGTTATGAAGTTCTTTTGGATAATGGTGGAAGTCTTTTGCATCTTGAGATGAAAGAGGAAGTGACTCCGTCGATTTATCCAGTCGCTGTCGGAAATATTCCGTCGACGGCGGAAAGAATTGCTAAAACAATTCAGGTCGATCAAAGTGGCAACCCTTCAGCGTTTTATACCGTTGTGCAAATCAATGGTCGCGATATGTTAATCAGACCTCGCTTCGACGGCAACGTGGGTGTCAGTCTTGATAAACAAGATGACTCTGACAACCAAGATATTATCCGTTATGAAGCTTATACTTTGGGTTTGATTCACTCTCGTTCCATAGCAAATGCCAAGGCTTGGATTCAACAATTGCAGGCCATCAAGCAAAAAGCTTTGGAAAGTGACGTGGCTCTTATCACCCAGCATTTCGATGCTAAATACTCTTCGTTGAAATAAGACGATAAAAATGAAAAAGAATATTCTTTCAGCTTTAATGGTTACACTCTTCGCTTCCCAGGCATTTTGCTGGGGAGGCACTGGACATAAAATCACAGCTTTGATCGGCGAAGCTTATCTGACTCCGAAGTCAAAAGCGGTGATTAATGATTTGCTGGATGGGCAACGTTTGGTGGACGTGGTCAATTGGGCTGACAGCTTGCGCGGGGATGCGCAGTACTCACAGACCTTGCCGTATCACTATCAAAATATGCCACAGATAGAAACGGACATTAAAAGAAGGGACCTTTATAAGAAAACGATCTCTGGCATCACTTTGCCAGAGGGCCAAGAATATTCTCCGGGTGTGGTTGAAGCCATTCTGGATGCAGAGAAGACTTTGCTGAACTCTTTATCTTCTAAAGAAAAGAAGCAGGCGGCTTTGAAATTCCTAGTCCACTTTGTCGGAGACTTGCATCAGCCCCTTCACACGGGTCGTGCCGAGAATCGCGGCGGAAATATGATTCAAATTCAATGGAGAAGTCGTCCGATGAATTTGCATGCGCTTTGGGATTCAGGAATTATCAATGAGCGTTTGGGCCAAATGCCTACCTCCTCTGATTCTAGAGATCCAAGCGTGATCTATGCGCAAGCGCTTTTTAACTCTTATAAAGGTTTGTCTATGACTCAGCAAGGTGTGGAGGCCGTGGCTTCGTGGTACCGCGAGTCTGTGGAGCTTCAGAATCTAGCCTTTGACGAGAAGTACAATACCAATCAAGATGCTTATTATGCGAAGGCTCGTCCTGCTGTTGATGCTCGTTTGTTCCTAGCGGGTCGTCGTATGGGTGAAACTTTGAACAAGCTTTTAGACAAACAAGAGATGGACAGTCCGAATATTCAGATCATCAAGACCATTGAAAATCTTTTCGGCAAACTAGAAGAGATTATCAACTTTATGCCTGCGGGCCACTAGGAAATGATCTCGATTAAAAACCTTCTTATTATGGGAAGTATACTAGGCCTGGCTTTTACAGCCCAGGCCTCGTTTATTTCTGACAACATGAAGAAGGTTGCTGAGGGTTCCGAAAATGGAGTGCAGGTCAGTGTTTATGAAACTCAAGATCAGCCCTTTTATTATCTGCCCACATCAGTAAACAACCCGGCACTTGAGGACATGCAAGCTGAGATTTCGTCGCGAACCTCTGTGGATCCTTATTATCTCTTAAGGCGCCAGCGCGATATTTTTTTTAAAGTAGGTTTCTTAGAGGTTCTTCCACGGTTTGAATTTGTCCTGAAACAAAAGATTTATGAGATTTCATTTTTAGAGAAAAGCTTGTTTGAATTGTATGCTGAAAAGTTGCAAATCAAACTTTTCAAAAGCTACTCAGAATTTGGCGCAAATATTCTGCACGGACCTCGAGGTGAGTTGGTGATCATCTTTATATCTAATTCAAAAGATGCCACGGTCCCGGATACAGCACTAAGACGAAATGTCTTGAAAGCCTATTTGGAAAAAGGTTTTCATTTTAAGATTCATATTCACAATCATCCCTTTGCTTTTAATGGCGAAAGTGATGGTGGAGACATTGCAGGCACGCCGATCCCATCAGGCGGATCTAGCTATGGCGACGTAGGCGCTTATAGAAGTGAAAGTGAAATGTATCGACTTGAAAATGCTTGGATTACGAATGGCTTTAGCACTCTTCGTATGGAAGCGTCTGATTTTTCAAAGTATTAAAAAAGGAGCCCCTGGGCTCCTTTTTTATGAACATTTGATTTAGTAACCGTAAAGCTCACCATCGATCATGACATAACCAGAGTCATGATGGTTGTTCGTCGATTTATGAACCCAGTGAATAATTGCACCGTCTGGTGAAGCTGGGTAGCCTCCAGCGCGCTTGTTTGAAGTGATATAGTCGCCGCAAACTTCAAAGTTTGCACCAAGGCGCAAAACTTCTTCAGGCATCTTACCAAACGATTCATTGTAGATGATTTCTACTTTATCGCGAGGACTGTCGCCAATTTGGACTTGCAGATGACGATGGCCGGTTTTGTTTTGATAGATTTTAGTCAGAATGCCTTGCACATGGCCGCGATCTTTGAACTGATTTTTGCTATTAAATTTCCAATCTAAAACTTGTCCGTTATTGACTGGAAGAGGCTGGCCTTTGCCCATGCAAAGGGGACTTTCAGTGAAGGCTCCCGCTGTAGAAACAAAAACTGTTGTGATCGCTACGAAAAAAAACTTTTTTATCATGTGACTCCCTCGCTGTGTTCTCTAGGATTAGCTTTCCTTACACACCAAGGGTTGTCATATAAAAAGTTGTTTTATTATTGTTCGTTTGCCGAGGCATACCGAAAACCAAAATCTGCTGAAACTTGTCTTGATCTTTTGGGAATTAAAAAATAATGGCGGCGGATTTACGGCGTCTTTATTGAAAAAGACGCCGTAAAGGTCATAAAATTACGACTGAGCTTGTGAATCTTCAATCGCTTGATCGACCAATTTATTGCGTTTTGCAGAGGCCACAGCGGCTTTCTGCACGCGACCTTTGAAAAGAAGTAGAAGCGCCGGAACCAGAAGCAAAGTCAGAGCAGTTGAAGAAATTGTTCCTCCGATAACTGCCGTACCCATACTCGTTCTTTGTGCGGAGGCTTCATTGAGCCCCACCGCAATGGGAATCATTCCCGCAATTAAAGCCATACTGGTCATGATGATCGGTCTTAGGCGACGCACGCATGAATCCAAAATAAGTCTGACGTACTCTGAAAGCTCCACGCTGGATCTTTCGCGCAGTCTTTCCACCACGGTGTCCACCATAAGAATGGAGTTCTTCGTCGCGACACCCATTAGAAGCAAGATACCTATCATGGAATAGATATCAAATCCTTGGCCCGCAAGCAGAAGTGCAACGAAGGCACCTCCAGCAGCCAAAGGAAGCGCTGACATCACTAAGATTGGCAGGAAGAAGGACTCATAAAGACTTGCCAAGATAAGATAGAGCAGAATAATTCCGAATCCCATGGCTGTTGCAAAGCCGATTCCCATCTCTGCAAAACTTTCCGCGTCTCCTTGATAAAGAATACGAATACCTGATGGAGGAATGACTTCCTTTTCCATAATTTTTTTAATCTCACCTGTTGCTTCCGCTAAGCCTACTTTGGGCGGGAGGTTCGCGTTGATGGAAACAGAGGCTGAGCGATTTGTACGTTCAAGTTTAGCAACGCTTTTTCCTTGCTCTACATTGGCAACATCTTTAAGTCGAATCGGAGTCATGTTGATGTTGGGTACCAGGACTTCATTCATTTTCGTTAAGAAGCTTTCTGCGCCGTCCTTCAATTTGACCTTGATGTCATACTCGCGGCCATTATCGCGATATCTTGCGGCGATAATGCCTTCAATGCGACCACGGACTTCAGAGCCAACTAAACCCTCGTTAATACCAAAGCGAGCCGCTTTCTTGGGATCCACTTTGACAACAATTTCAGGGCGTCCCATTTTTGCAGTGGAGTGAGCATCCGCCAAGAGCGGAGACTTCTTTAAACGCTCTAACAATTTGCTGGCATAGGCTGAGGCTTCCTCGCTGGTATTTGCCAAGATCGCAAAATTCACCGGAGAACCTCCATCAGAGGCATTTCCCATCATGTACTTAGTTTCAGTCCCTTTCGGAAATCCTGCAGAGATTTTTTCGACCTCAGCACGCAATAGATCGCGAATCTTTGTCGAGATCAGCTTTCTCTCTTTGGGTGGCTTCAAGGTGATGCGGGCTGTGATGACATTGGATTCTTGAGACGAGTTTCCGATGGTCAACACAGTGTCTTTGACTCCATCCGTGCGATCAATGATGGCCTTAATTTGCTGAGCGTATTTATCTCCATCGTCAAGACGTGTTCCCGGAGGAAGGGTGACGTTAATGTCGATGGATGAAGTTTCCGCTTGTGGAGTAAAGGTCGCAGGTAGACGAGTGGCCACGAAGAAAAGACTGATGGCAAACGCAATACCAATTGCTGACGAGGTCTTGGGACGAGCGAGAATTTTCTCGAGGGCCTGACCATAAATGACTTCCAAGCGATCTTGCAATTTTCCAAAATTAGCGGCCACCTGTGCAAATGGACGACCTAATTTTGCAAAGAAGTTATTTGAGGGCTCTGTTCCATGGCCGTTACCACCCCAGTAAGCAGACAACATTGGAGCCACAGTCAACGCATCGAAAAGACTGATCAACATAGCAAAGCAGACAGTCATTCCGAACTCTCTAAAGAACTGCCCAATCATGCCAGAGATAAATGCGACAGGACCGAAAACGGCAAGAATAGCAAAGGTCGTTGCAATGACAGCCATGCTGACCTCTTGAACGCCATCAATGGCCGCTCGAACTGGGGACTTACCTGTCTCAAGGTGCTTGAAGATATTTTCACGCACGACAATGGCATCGTCGACTAATAATCCCACGGCCAAGCTGAGCGCAAGAAGTGTCATGATGTTGATGGAGAATCCCACCATATACATCAACACGAAAGCACCTAGGATAGAGTTGGGCAAAGCCAATCCTGTAATGAGTGTAGAGCGGGCACTGGCAAGGAACAAATAGACGACCAAGATCGTAAGCAAGATTCCGATCATGATGGATTCCTGAACGTCCCAGACGTTGTCGCGAATTTCTTTCGCGCCGTCGACAACGACTTCTACACTGATTCCGGTATTGTTTTTTTCTAGCTTTTGAGAAATATCAGCAATTCTTTTTTTCAGCAGATCAGTGATCTCGATGATGTTCGCGCCACTTTGGCGGTAGACGTTTACTATCAACGCGGGTTGATTTTTATGATAGGCCCGAGTTGTTTCCTTTTCCGATGCATTTTCCACCTGTCCCAAATCTGACAGACGAACGGGGACTTCGCCTCCAGGAAAGCTGATCACTCGATTGCGAATGGAATCCAGGGATGAATACTCTCCAAGATTGCGGACGCCGACCTCTAAAGATCCTTGCGTCACCGTGCCCCCTGGAGCATTTTCTCCGGAACGACTGATTTCATCGGCGACCGTGATAAGGGGCATTCGATATTGTTCTAGTTTTTTTGAATCCAGAACTACGTGAATTTCTCTTTTCAGTCCGCCCAAAATATCAAGCTTGCCGACTTTGGGGATTTGCGCCAATTGTGGTTTGAGATCTCGCTCTACCCAGTCAGTTAACTTCACACGGTCCATTTTATCTGAACGAATCGCCAGAGTCAGAATGGACTGCGCACTGGGGTCCCATTTTTGCACATAGGATTCCTTCACTGCTTTAGGAAAACGCATTTTCACGACGGAAATGCGATCGCGAACTTTTTGTTCCAAGGTATCCGGAGGAAGACCCATTTTGAATTCCATAACAATCTGACTGATGGAGTCCTGACTGGTGGAGTTCATATTTTTGATACCTTCAAGGGAAACTAGTTCTTCCTCTAAAGGTGTGGTGATAACGGTTTCCACTTCTTTGGGGCCGGCCCCTGGATATTCAGTGACAATAACCACGTAGGGAACATCCAGCTTCGGCATCATATCCACGGGAATATTTCGCATGGATACAAATCCCGCAACGAGCATCAAAATAACTAAGGCCGCGAAAAATATCGGTCTTCTTAATGAGGCAACGGACATATTCATAAAAGATCCTTAGACTGAGTATCGAAGAGCAAGAACTTGGCATCGAGTTGTAAAACAGCTCCTTGCGCGCGGATCAGCTCCTGTTTGGACTGTTGGTAGTCTTGTTGGAAGGATAGAAGTTGGAAAGTTGTTGTGCGCCCAATTTTCAAACGTTTTGTTTCAGTTGTTAACTTTGCTTGCTGTGCACCTTCCGCAGAGCGAGCCAGTTGCAAAAGTTTTTGGGCTTGAGTCAAAGAACGTTCTAGGCGTTCAAGCTCGGCGATCACCTCATAACGTTTGCGGCTGATTTGCATTTCAACGCTGGAGCCCTTCGCCAAGGCGGCGTCTTGCACGTTGTTGACGCTAGAGCGAGCTAACGGAATCGATAGTTTTAAACCAACCAAATAGGCCGGGTGATCTGTTGTGAAGGACTTGCGAATTGCGGGATCCGTATTGGGATCAAGACCGTTCGTCGACGCTTGACCGATAAAATCAAGCTGCGGTTTTGAACCATCCGCGGATAAATCATATTGAGCTCGTTGAGCACTTAAAAGAGCTTCCAAGCTTAAGATGTCCTCGCGCTGAAGAGCTTCTTTAAGATCGGGACGAGCAGCTGAGGTGGCAATTGTCGGAAAGGCATCAAGTTCTGGAGCAGGAGTGTTTACTGCGACCTCACGCATTTCATTGAAGGCTTCTGTGGCCTCAATTAATTCTGTGTTGGTTCTTTCAAGATCATATTGGCGAAGTTCAACCGCGGCTTCAGCCTGGCGCAGATCAGATTCCTCTCCGAGGCGGTCTTGTACGCGCCCGCGAACCCAAGAAAGAAACTTTTTATCTTTTTCAAGCATATCGCTTTGTAAAATGAGAAGTTCTTGCGCGGTCTTTAGACGCCAATAAGCCGAGATGGCATTGACCTTGGTGTTCTTGCGGGAGTATCGCGCTGTGAGGCTGTCAGATTGACTTTGTCCTGTGATCACATCCTTTTGCAGACGGGTCGCTTTGCCAAAACTATTTCTCCAAAGTGGCAGGGTGAACTCATAGATCAAAGCATTCTTACTGATATCGGGTTGTGTGATGAATGCCGGATCGGCGCCATCTAAAGAAAAGCGATCATAGGAAGAATATAACTTATGAGATAGACCGAACGAGGACTGTTGTTCGAAACCGATGTCAAAAAGAGTTTGACGGCGTCGGGTTCCCTCGAAGGAAGGATTCTGACTTTCTTTTTCATCGCTGGCGTATTTTGCTGAAGAGAAAAAATTAACTGAAGTCAACAAGTCCGCTTCGCTGGCTTTTAGCTCTGCGGCCTTTTCATCCAAACGCTGAGATCCCAAGGATTGGTTTTTATCGGCGACCTGTTTGATGAAACCGTTCAATGACAAATGCTCTGCGTAGGCCGTCATCGAGATCATGCTTAGTAATGGCAAGATCATTAGGATTTTCATTTTTTACCTCGTACTTTTGTTTTCTTAGAAGAAATTTTTGTCGGAGCTATTTGAGTCGGTCCTTCGGTCATCTTTAGCAAAAGATTTAAAAGCTTCTTACGATGAAGTGGGGAGATTTCGATGGCGTTAACACCGTCGTTATACCACAAACCATCAAGTGATAAGATGACCAGAAGTTCTTGCTCGGGCGAAATGCCCTGATTTTTTTTAAAGGGCAAAATTTTCTTTAAAGGCTTTGAGAATTTGTCCAGCAACTCAGGGCTTGATAGGAAAATTTTGTGCAAAGGCTCTGTTGAGGGCCATGTGCTTTTCAAAGTCTTTGGGTTGGGTATTGAACATCGCGCGCAAGTAAGAGCGCAGAGATCTGCCCGTGGGATTTGGATCGTTCTTTTCAAATTGGGCCATTGATTCTAGAAAATCCGAAATCAATTTTTCAGCAAGGGCCATTAACAGAGCATCTTTTGTTTTAAAATTATAAAAGAAGCCGGCTTTGCTAAGACCTGACTGTGCGATCACGGAATCGGTTGTTAAACCGCTTAGTCCCTTCTTTATAAGGACTTGGCAGGCTGCGGAAATGATTTTTTCCTTGGAGTTCGTGTAAACTCGGCTTGTCATATAGCATGGTATACTAACTAGTATAGTATGGGGTCAAGGGCGGAAGATAAACAAAACTACAATATGACAGTATAGGACGCGGCAAGACAAGCTTCCACAAAGGATCTCGAAGGCAGTCATGATATCAGAATTCTAATTAAGGGAGCGCCTTCTCGCGATAGCTAAAGACTGACATTATATTTTGCCAGAATTCGTTTATACTCTTCAGTTTTGCGAAGCTCTTGCAAAGTTTTAGACAGTGAAAGCTTTAAAGCGGGGTCGAGATCCTTGCGAACTACGATATGTTGTTTTTGGCTTCTGATATTCCAAGGCAGCAGTCGTACTTTTTTTCCTAAGTTCATTTCCGCAATTTCTGTGCGCAGACTGGGCTCGCTGGCAATATAGAATCGACCTCGGTTGTTGATTAGCTTTTTGAGATTTGCGGGAACCGAAGTGGCTCCATCATCTATATTCAAGTTGGGAATTTGCATCAAATAACTTTTGTAAGCCGTGCCATTCAAAATCAGGATGGTATTGTCCTTTAAGGATCGCAGTTCTTGCCAGCTTGAAACGCTGACCGGGTCTGAAGCCCTGACCGCGACCATTAGATTCTCAGAGAACAAAGAAGGTTCAATAAATTCCGCGATCATTGTGCGCTCCGGGGTTTTTATTGAACAAAAGAAGACATCAATTTTTTTGTTAGAAAGATCATTCATAATCTTAGAAATGGTCTTGTTAGTTTCCAGGCCAGAAAAATGCAAATTTGTTTTGAGCTGAACAAGCTCTATGAGTTCAGCGCACAATCCAGGACGTTGTTTATTACCGCGATGGTATTTAAATGCAATACCTTCTTGGGAAGCTGATTTCAAAACCAGCGCTGCAGCTGTGGTTGTCCAAAGAAGAGCAGAAAGGCAAAAAGTCAAAAAGTACAGGTTTCTTATAAAGCGCTCCTCTAGACAGCGGGAACTGATGAAGCCCAGCTCTTTAGCAATATAAGATTTTTTGACGTATCTATCAACTCTCTATGTAATTCCATAGGGGCACGGCTTTGTGCGGCGGCATCAGGAGTGAATTGCCCCATGCCCCTTTACAAGGAATCTAATTTTTTAAATCTGCTTGGCACTGTTCAAGGCTGTTATAGCCTTGGGTATATGTCTCTTGAAGTTGCATAGAAAAACCGTTATCCAAAGATACCAAAGAAATCGTAATGGCTTGCTTGATTCCGTACATGCCATCTGAAGTTACGTCAAAACATCCAGTCAGTTGTTCGACATGTTTGCCGATGGCAAGATTGGCATTCGTGAAACTGATGAATCCATAGTAAGTACCAGATCCGATGTGACACTCGCCCGGAGTTTGAAGATAGCCCAAGGCAATACTTTGCGTTCCATGATTAAGATTCACAACATGATTAACCACGCTGACGGAGTAGCCTTGTTGTGCTAGTTGATTTGGAAAGAATGAAATTCCTTCGAGATCAAACTCAGCGATTTGATGGCTGGCGCAGTTAAAACTGACGGAGCCTTGATGATCTGCCATTGCGAAGATCGGTGCTGCTAATAGAGCCAATAGAATGATTGTAAATTTCATGTGAACCCCTTGTTTCGGTGAAGGACTTTTACCAAAAGTTAAGGGTTTTAATTGTCAGGATTATGACAGAGTTTAAGTTGGTTCGTTGGACGTAATTGGGAGAGCATCGAAATGAAAAAGCCCCAGTTTTTAACAGGGGCTTTTTCTAAATATTAATTTCTAAAATAAACTCTACGGCTCTTGGCAGTCGCCTTGGCCCCAGTAACCGTGATAGCTACCGCTGGCTATGTAATACAGGTCGCCCTTTGCAGTGCGAACCGTATTGTCTTTTTTGTAGGTAAACTGAACTGAAGAAACATAGGCGTTGAAGTCAGAGCTTGGAGCGCAATGTTTGTCTGGCTCAGGAAGATCCGTACTTGAATTCCAAGAACCCAATGTTTTTTTAACGGTTAGGATTTGCATCGTCACAGTCACAGCAGCTTCTTTTTGCTGGAAGGTAAATGTTTTGCCTTTCGCGATATTTTCACAAATATCCGTCAAGCTGCCAAGGTCGCCATCATTTTCACTGATCAAATGTGTATCTGTTTCGCGGTTGGCTTCAGGATTGACTTCTTGAGTTGAAAGTCGTTCGCTTTGACCAAAGAAAACCCCAGCAGGAGAAAGCTGGCAAGTTGCGTGATAACTGTTTGCCGGAAAGCGATTTTTTTTGTCCATGTTGCGAAAGCCCAAAGCTTTGTTCATGAATCGTGTGCTCTCAACAACAGCCGGTGGAGTCATCGGTTCATTTTTAGGTGGGTTGGCAGCACAGCCGACAAGGCCTGAAAGAGCGACAAGTCCCGCGAAAACAGAGAAATTCACTTTCACAAAAAATCCTTTTTTTGAGTTTTACTTTGAGTATCAAAGACAGGTTCGATTTAATTTTTCAGAAGTTGAATTTACAAGTCAACACGGTCTTGTGTGCCCCTTACTTTGTAAGGCAGAACTGGATGGCGGTCCAGTGACAGAAGGAAGCCAGATCAATGCGTTTACAGTTGCGAAGGTCTTGTTCAGGGATTTTTTATTTTTAATGTCAGAGTCACAAAATAACGAGTCCAAGCACTAGAAGAGTCATGGCTCGCACCATTTCATAGTGTTTGGTCACCACGGCTTGCGCATTTGAAAACGAAAATTTTCTGTGGGGAATCATCAGGCTGTAGTCAGCAAATGAAACTGTTGAAATAAGAAAAGCAAATAACCTAAAACGTACTTCATAAGTTCTCCGAAAAAAATGTCTTTGAAAAAGGCACAGGCATTGTTTTTATGTGACTCAAGGGAAAAAAGGCTGTGAACGGCTCGCAGCCTCGAGTTGCAGGTTTACATTTTTTGCAGAAGATTTTTAGCCAAGCCTTTAACAATCAATTGCGCTGTTGAGGGGTTGGTTGCAAGGGGCACGTCATGAACATCGCAAATTCTAAGCAAAGTCGAAATATCGGGATCATGGGGATGCATTCCAAGTGGGTCGCGCATAAAGATCACAGCTTGGCATTTTCCTGTGGCCACTAACGCAGCGATTTGTGCGTCTCCACCGATGGGGCCGGAAAGGTAGCGCTTTACTTTGAGCCCAGTCATCTGCACATGCTTTCCCGTGGTGGACGTTGCTACTAAGTCAAAGCCCTTAAAGAACTCGAGGTTGTCTTTGATGAAGGCCATCATCTCGGCCTTTTTTCCATCGTGGGCGATCAATGCGACTGTTTTACGGGATTTCTTCATGGCTTCTCCTTGGACTGAAAGAAGCATAACCTCTGTGGGGTGAGAGCTCAATCAACACGGTGCATAAATATTTAAAAAGTACGGCAGCAGTCTTGGAATTTAGGAATAGATTTGCTAGTTTGTGCCCCTTCAGCGATATTATTCCGCAGTGGTCGCGTAGCTCAGCTGGATAGAGCAATTGCCTTCTAAGCAATAGGTCGCACGTTCGAGTCGTGCCGCGATCACCATTTACATCAACTCGCAAATTTGCGACCTTCAATCAGCTCCCTCAGCCAACTCACCGAAACCAGTCGAACCCTTTGTTTTCACTTAGAATTTTAAGACTTTACTCTCGCGACGGTCTTCATTGTCTAAGGCCGCCGGGTAGTAATAGACCTCAATTCCTTTTTCTCGACAAACCAATCCCCCAAGTAGTCTCCGTAAAAGACGTTTTTGTTCAGCATAGGACGCTTTCTTCCATCTCAAGCTGTGCCATATTGACGACCATATTCATCATAAGGCAACCAGCAGAGGTGGTTGTATCGAACTGTTCTTTCATTGAAAGATAACTAGCACCGTATCTTTCAAGCTCTTTTAAAAGTACGCCAAAATCATGAGTGTTACGTGATAGACGAGAAATATCCGCGACAAGAATCAGATCAATTTTACCCTGACGAACATCACTCATCATCCGTTGATATTCAGGACGCTTACCCGCGTTGGGGTTTACCTGTCCGAAGAGCAAGGATATTCCGCCGCATGTCTTTCTCATATAAAAATTGTAGAGCGATTAAAGAAGAACACCGACCATCAAAGGAATGCGTACTACTCACTTCTCGTCGCCATTGAATGTTTCCTTAAAGATATTTTTTGTATTGCTCGCTATTACAAGTTCGATGTGGGACGCCGGTATAGGTGCCAGGTGAGTAGCTATAAAGCTGTTTAAGCTGCTCATTCATATCTTTCGCGGAGGTACGGACAATATTTAAAGAACAAGGGTCATTCTTTCGTGGCAGCGACTCACGTCCATCGCAAATGACGGCGCGCCCCCAAATAGAATCAATTCCAAAACTGCCAACTTATAAAATCCTGTCTTGTATGTTTGCATAGCCATTCTACTAATAAATGGATTTGTGAGGCGCAACCTAAATAAAATCCACCGTCTTTTCGAGATTTATTTTGTTATATATATAACATTAATTTATTGTTGATATATATGTTACAAGATTGTTATAGAGTGGGAGATCTACTTGGCAAAAAAAACAAAGATCAATGATACAAAATGGCTTCTGTTGCTTTATCAGATGCCGGCGAAGTCCGAATCGGAACGAGTCAGAATCTGGAGAGCTCAACAAAAAATGGGAGCGATTTCAGTAAAGAATTCCGTCTCGGCCTTGCCCGACACGGAATTCTTTCGCAAATCAATTATTGATCTCGCGGATCAGATTGAATCCTGTGGAGGAGAGGCCATAGTAACCAAAGGACACTTCCTTTTCGGTCTTAAGCCTGAGTCTTTGGCTCAAAGCTATAATCTTCAAATGGACACGCAGTTTAAAAAACTGGCAAAAGAAATTCAGGAAACAGTAAAATCCATCGCATCAACTCCCTCGGCAAGCGAGTTGATGCGATGGGATCACAAGCGCACTAAATTCGCAAGCCAGCTCAATGATCTTTCACAGCGAGCCATCACTACCGCCGACGGAGAAGATCAGTGCAGAAAATTTTTGGTGGAGTTTGACAAGAAGCTGAAATCACCACAGCAAAAATCACTGGAAAGCGCAAAGAAATTTGTCGTTCCAAAAAATGCCGTGTGGGTTACCAGGAAAGATCCTTATATCGACCGACTCGCTTCGGCATGGCTGATTAAAAGGCATATCGATAAGAATGCAGAGATTCTATTTGTCGACATCGATAAATACACTCACAAGCCTCAGCATGTCCGTTTCGACGTATTTAATGGTGAATTCGCCCATGTCGGCGACCTATGTACATTTGAAAATTTGGTTCAGCACTTTAAAATAAAATCCTCTGCTATAAATGCCTTAGCTCAAGTCGTGCATGATCTGGATATCCAAGATGGCAAATTCGATCGCGCGGAAACTCCAGGTATTCGCATGGCCCTGGAAGGCATCATCCACGGATACAAAGATGATCATGAAAGACTGGAAGCGGCTATGAGCTTGTTGGATAGCTTGGTACTTTCTTTAAAAAAATAACTCATTAGGAGGAGAGAAATTATGAAATGGATTACTCGCGAACGCCCCAAAATAGATAGAATTGCCTGCCCTTGGCTCATTCAAAAATTTGTCGACAAGGACGCTGAATTTCTATATGCGCCCAAAGATCTGGTTACAAAAATTGCCAAAGAACAGAATGCAATTCCTTATGACATTGCCGGAGTAGAACTCACACACGACGGCGACTTCTGTAGTTTTGACGCTATCATCAAAAAATATAAACTCAACGATCCCGCTCTGGCTAAAATGGCTGAAATAGTTCGCGCCGCAGATACGGATACTCTGGAGAAATCACCTCAGGCTCCGGGGCTTCTTGCGATTACTCTTGGGCTTTCGGCCAATATTCCTGATGATCATAAAATGCTCGAGGTTGGAATGACTATCTACGAAGCACTATACACCTGGTGTCGATCACACACTCAAGAGAAGCATGGATGGAATCCTGCCCTCACAATTTAGGAGGACCTCATGGAAAATTTAAATCGTAGAGATGCAATGAAAACAGTTGCAACCACACTCAGTGCGGTTGCTTTTTCAAGTATTCCAGCCTTAGCAGCGGAAAAGGAAAGCCCCATGAAAGAAGAATCGAAATTTCATGTTCAGGATCTTGAAGTAAAACCTCTGCCATTTGACCCCAAGAAACTTCGCGGTATCTCTGAAAAGCTTATTCAGTCTCACTGGGAAAATAATTACGCTGGCTCTGTAAAAACATTGAATGCAGTGAGTAAGAAGATCAGCGCCGCTTTAGCAGAAAAAGATTATCCAGGATTTGCCTACAATGGACTAAAACGAGAGCATCTTATGAGAACCGGCTCTGTGGTCTTTCATGAGCTTTATTTTGACAATCTTGGCGGCAATGGAAAATCTGCCGGTGATATCGAAAAAGCAATCAAGTCGAGCTTTGGGGACTTCAATACCTGGGAAACCGAATTCCGCAAGATAGCCCAAGGCCTCAGCGGTGGTTCGGGCTGGGTTGTACTCGGGTACAATTATCATCTCAACCGACTCGAGAACTATTGGGCCTGGGATCACATGCACTTCGCTGCGGGCTCAACACCTCTTCTTGTAATGGATATGTATGAACACTCCTATCAGATGGACTACGGAGCTGCCGCCGCAAAATACATTGATGCATTTTTTGAAAATATCCAGTGGTCAGCGGTTGAACATCGCTTTGAAAATGCAAAAAAAATCAAGTGGTCATAAAGGGCATTTTATGAAAATCAAATCTATCTTTCCAACTATCGCGGGTGTTCTGCTTTTAGCGTGCACCCTCGCAAACGCACAGACTTTAAAAAGGATCTCTTCTATTGAACTGCCTGGTCCTGTAGGGAAGCGTTTTGATTATTTAAAGATCAATTACAAAGATCACCACTTGCTCTCTGCCCATCTTGGAGCAAATCAGTTTTATATCATTGATTTAAAAACATCCAAAGTGATTAAGACAATACATGATACTCCCGGCATTGAGGGGATCGAGTACGTTCAGGATTCTAAGAAGGCCTATACCGCCAACTGGGGCGATAAAACGATCGGTGTTGTCGAACTTAAGGAGATGAAAGTCATTAAAAAGCTTCCGGCTCGGGCCAAGCCCGATGGGCTCGTTTACGATCCATCATTTCAAAAGCTCTATGTCTCTGATGAGCGCGGAAAAGCGCTGATCATCGTGGATGTTCAAAGAGATGTCATTGTCAAAACCCTAGAGTTCGCCAGTGAGACCGGCAATACACAATATGATCCCGTGGCAAAAAAGATTTATCTCAATCTTCAGGATCAAAATCTCATTGCTGTGATCGATCCCGCTACTGATACGATTGAGAGCACAATCCCAGTGGGTAACTGCCATGGCAATCATGGGATGACGCTGGATCCGGAAAATCATCTGGCGTTTTTGGGGTGTGAAGAAAATAACTTGCTGTCTGTCTTTAACTTGAACACGCGGAAATCAGTTGCGGAAATACCACTTCCAGATGGCGTGGATGTAATAGCGTTTGATCCTGGTCTTAAGAGAGTCTACGCCGCATGCTACAGCGGCGCCATTTCGGTGATTCAGGAAGACAGCCCAACTCAATTTCATAAAATCGAAGACTTCTCTGTAGAGGCAAAAGTTCATAGCCTCGCGGTCGACGCTGAAACTCATCGTCTCTATGTTCCAGAGCAGGAAGAGAAAGGTCAGGATGTTTCCCGGCTCGTGATATACGAACCAGTTTCAACTTCTCAAAAAAAGACCGGAAAATAAATAATGAGTGAAGATTCTAAGCAAAGCCCAAGGATGCCCGTTACTGTTCATGAAATGATTTTCTATTTTTTAAAGCTGGGAACTTTCGTGTTCGGTGGTCCCGTTGTTCTTTGCGATCATATGAGACAGGACCTTGTTGAAGACAAAAAATGGATCACTCCGGAAGAATACAATGAAGGCTTTTCGCTTTCGCAGATGGCACCAGGACCTCTAGCAGCTCAACTCGCCATTTACCTTGGCTGGGCCCGTGGTGGCATTCTTTGGGCCACTATAGCCGGTGTTGCGTTCGTGCTGCCGTCGTTTATAATGGTTCTCCTTTTAGCGGCTCTCTATATCAAGTATGGGGGATTGCCTTGGATTCAAGGGGCGTTTTATGGAATTGGCTCCACAGTCATCGCCATCATGGTCTCAAGCTCATACAAGCTCTCCAAAAAGTCTTTTAAGAAAGACTACGTACTATGGGGAGTGGGCATCATCAGCGCCGTGGTAACAATATGGACGGAATCAGAAAATGTATTTCTATTTCTGTTATCTGGAATTGCTTTAGCTCTTTTTAGAGGCAGGAAAATGACGACCACAGGTTTAACCCCTGGGCTTTTTTTCGCCGACTCGTCTTGGTTGATGACTGGAATTCATGGAGTTAGCAACAGCGCTGCTTTATGGGAGATCTTTCTTTTCTTTGCGAAAGCCGGTGCCTTTGTCTTCGGAAGCGGACTGGCTATTGTTCCCTTTCTTCATGGCGGTGTAGTCACCGAACATGCGTGGCTGTCTGAAAAGCAATTTTTAGATGCAGTCGCAGTGGCAATGATTACACCTGGTCCCGTTGTGATTACTGTTGCATTCATTGGGTATCTTATCAGCGGCCCTGTTGGAGCCGTGGTTGGGGCTCTCGGTGTCTTTCTACCTTGCTATCTTTTCGTGATAATTCCGGCACCATATTACAGTAAATTCGCAAAAAATTTGACGATCAGAGCCTTCATCGACGGAGTCACAGCCGCAGCTGTGGGATCTATCGCCGGAGCTACTGTAATTCTAGGAAGGCGCGCTTTGATCGATGTTCCAACCGTCGCACTTTTTTTGGTATCTTCGTTTATCATTCTAAAAGTTAAAAAAATTCCGGAGCCTATTGTCATTTTGCTTGTTGGCCTTGTTGGAGTTTTCATTCAAATGCGTTGAAAAGTTACATATCTTATCATTGCTGATTAAAGACAAATCTGCCTGGGCATAAGCATTACGTGCCACAATAAGAGCAAAAGCATGTTTAGTTTTAGCAAGATTTTAAAGAAAGAATTTAGGACCAGATCTTATTTAGTCAATCATGTTTCTTTGGCCCATCAAAATATATCCAAGCTATGAAGATGGAAATAGCCACCACCCAAAGGGGATCAATCCAGTCGTCGAATTTCAGCCAATCTATTGATGCGGCCTGAGAGTGACTAGTGGATATGGCGAAACTAACGAAAATCAAATGTTTAATGAAAGATATTTTTGGGCGGTTCATTTTCTCTTCACCTAACACCACTTTAGAAACCACCGAAGAACCCCTGCCTTCCCC
>CAZPYX010000074.1:0-18172 GCA_964590635.1 uncultured Bdellovibrio sp. | reverse complement strand
TTTAAGGCCTTTTTGGAAAAAGTAATTTCGGTTTTATTAGGAGAGCGAACGACAAATCTTGTGATTGCGTTCGTAGCTCTGATCCTTTCTTGCGGATTCTCGATTCAAATCGCTCGATCGTTAACTACGATTATCACGAAAGTCACCGAGAGTCTGAGTCACACAGAACAGAAGGTTCAGATATCCAGCGAGCAACTTAGTGCCTCTGGTACCAAGTTGTCGGAATCATCAACTGAGGCAGCGGCGTCGTTGGAAGAAACCGTAGCGTCCCTAGAAGAGTTGACCTCGATGGTGAAGATGAATTCAGATAATGCCAAAGAGGCCGCAAATCTATCTTCATCGGCAAGAGAGTCGGCTATGATCGGGGAGCGAGAGATTCTAAATCTTATCACTTCCATGAATGAAATTTCAGACTCGTCTAAAAAAATTGAAGAGATTATTCAAGTTATTGATGACATTGCTTTCCAGACAAACCTATTGGCCTTGAATGCAGCCGTAGAGGCCGCTCGTGCCGGTGAACAGGGAAAAGGCTTTGCCGTTGTCGCAGAGGCGGTGAGAACTTTAGCGCAAAGAAGTGCTTCTTCGGCGAAGGACATTTCTTCTCTTATTAAGGAATCTGTTCAGCGTATTGAACACGGTAGCAAAATTGCGGATCAAAGTGGCACCGTTCTTAATAAGATAGTGGCATCTATCAAAAAGGTTTCGGAATTGAATCAAGAAATAGCTTCTGCCAATGCAGAACAAGCAACTGGTATAGAACAGATTGGAAAAGCGATGAATCAGTTAGATCAAGCAGGGCAATCTAACGCGGCTTCCGCAGAGGAGATCGCAGCAGCTTCTGAGGTCATGTTGGAAGAAAGCAAAGTCATGCATTCACATGTCGGTGAGTTAAAGCTGATTGTTGGTTCATCTGGTGTAAAGGCGGCATAAAAATGAAAACAGGGAAAAACTTTAATAAAATTCTTTTAGTAATTTTGTGTGGATTGAGTGTCTCAGCTATATCTCATGCAAAGGATTATGCGGCTAGAGAAGACTGTGGTAATGCCAAGGTTGTTGAGGGTCTAAGCTGTCCGAACATCAAGGTCAAATTTCAATTTTCAAATTGTGGTCTGAAAAATGATCCTCAGTTAGCGAACAGTGTAGTTTGCGAGAATTCTAAACTGATCGCGAAGTATGAAAATGGAAATTTTAAATATGAAGCTCAGTTTGAAAAGATTGAAGATGGCTGGGGAGCTGTAACTTGGAAGCCCTTAGGTCCACTTAAACAATGGGCCGTCAAAGAGACCCTGAATCTTCCGCAAAAAAAAGAGATGACAAAAAAAAGGGAAGTAAAAAAGGAACTTGTTAAAGAAACTGCAAAGGAAGTTGCTAAAGAGCCTACTAAAAAAGTAGCCAAAGAGATTAGCAAAGAGGTTGAAAAAGAGAATGTGGGCGAAACACCAAAAGATAGAACTGTAGCTTCTCTACCAACGGTGGTTCTGCCGCCGACGCCTCCAGTTGCGGAAGGTAAAGAAGTAAAGTCAGAAACGAATCTCAAATTTTCGGGCTTTGTCGACTTCTGGCTAAAGAATTATAGTCGGGATTCTCACGCAGGTGTCTCGGGCTCGCCAGAGTCGGGATTTGGCCTTGAAGATGGTGCTTTGTACATAAATTATCAAAAAGATTCTTTGTCATTCATGTTGGATGTGCCATTCCGACGTTATAAAAACTCTGATGCCGGAAATAATACCAATCCAAATTCTTCGCCGAACGGAAATATTGTTTTAGGAAATGATAAAGCTCAGGCTTATGTGAAGTACACGTCACCTTACAATTTTGAAGTGGCTTTTGGGCAGTTTGATACGATTTATGGAGTCGAGGTTAATGATTCCAAGGATCGTTATTTCTCTAAAACCGGATTGGTCTATGATTATATGCTGCCGGTAACACATACGGGCGCTATGATTTCCTATAACTATAATGGCGGTTATGCGCGATTTCTAGCGGCGAATCCAAATAATAAAGGTTCATTAGGAGACTCGTCCACGGGTGATAATAACTATGAATATGGTGCAGCTCTTGGATACTCTAACGATATGCTAAGAGGGCAAGTGGGGTATTTGGTGAGACCTATTAACAAGGCATCTGGCGTTGGTGGGGGACGAAGAGATTTAATCGATGTGACCGCTGGTGCCACTCTTGGAAAGTTCTCTCTGGATCTTGAGTACTCGATGCTTGGTGATGACAGTAAGAATACTTTAACTCCGTTAGATACGACGGATAAAGAAGCGAATGGGATTGGTTTTCTTGCTTTAGCTTCTTATAATCTAACAGACAAATGGTCTTTAGGTCTGCGTTTTGAACATCTTGAAAATGACCCAGGACAAATCGGCTATTTGAGAGAAGATGCCTACGCAGTCGGGGGACATTTTAAATGGCTTCCGTCCTTAGAGACAAGAGTTGAGCTTGTGCAGTACAGATATCAAGAAGTTGCCTTGCCTGGGCAAAATCTAATTGATAATCGTTTTGAGATTTCCAATATCTTTTCTTTCTGATCTTGAGCGGGTCTGAAGGTCATAAAGGACATTTAAAAAAAAAGACTATGATTTTTAGTTTTTACTATGACCCACAACTTTTGAAGAGGCTGTGGGTTTTTTTTGATTTTGGGTACTGCGTTTTCGGCAGATCTATCATTTGTTCGAAAACGAGAGGCTTAAGCATAAGCCGCACTTCCGAAGGCATCTTCCAATGTCCTGGTCCTATGTCTCCTCGAGGCGATTAGTAATTTGCCGCAGTAGCAACTGGATAAAGCGTTCAAACTGAAAATTTTGATTCATTACATTTTTTGATTTCCATATTATCGGCCAGACCTTTTGATTTTACATTTTGATCATTCCTTGACCGCTTATTAAAGTATTTAACTATGACAGACTTAGAGCAAAAAAGAATATTTCTAATCGCGGCCGCCAACGAAAAGCTGTGTCAATTTGTCGAGAAGACTATCAAAGATAATCTTCAAAATGTCACAATCTTCACGGCTGCCGATGGCATAGAGACTTTATTTAAAGCTGAAAATGTTTTCCCCCATGTTTTGATCGTAGATCCGCATCTTACGAAGATGAATGCCTTTGATTTGGTAAGTAAGTTGATTGATCGCAAGGAAAGACTTTCGGTGATCTTTTTATCTCCAGTTCCAGAGACACAATATTTTGTGGATGAGGTTGTAACTGGGCAAGTTCAATATCTGACATCTTTTGAGAATAACCTTACAGTGGTGAACTGCTTTTCAAAAGCGCTGGACTGGGTGTTCTCTGGAGATTCATCTTCTTACCGCTTGCGTTTTTTAGGGGCCGGCGATGTGCTTTTACGCGACGGTGAAAAAGGCGACTTTGTTTATCTGGTCAAGACGGGTAGCTTAAGAGCATACAAGCAAGAAGGTGACAGGGAAACTGAATTAGGTCTGATTTATCCTGGAGAGTTTGTTGGAGAAATGGCTTACATCAACGGCGAAGCACGATCTGCCAATGTGATTTGCATCACTCCTAGTGAGCTTATTGAAATGCCTATCGGAAGTTTAGATTTAGTTCTCTTTTCAAAACCGGCGTGGGCAAAGGCCTTGATGAAAACGCTCTCTAAACGACTGAAAATCTCTAATGAAGAGCGCGCCTCTACCGAATAACGTGTCGCCAAAAATTTTTCTGGGAATTAAAAAAAACGGTGATTTTTAGCCACCGTCTAATCTATTCTATTTTGAAAGTACTCACTAATCCATTCCCTCGGTCGCGGCCCAGAAGAATTCATCCATATTTGAAGTCACAATCTGGTGAACCAAATTGTGGCCATTTTGAATCATTTCATCATGGGCTTCCTGTCGTGTCATATGATCAAAGTAAACGCGATACAATGCGACGATCAGTCCCGTGCGATCTGCGCCATGTTCGCAGTGAATGTAAACAGGCTGATTGTTAGGATCGGCAATCAGGCGAAGTAATTGGCCAATTTGCTTTCCTTCTGTCTTGGTGATTTTGCTTAAGGAGTTCAGTGGTACATTGATGAATTTGAGTTGCAGGTTGTCTTGAACTACAGTTCTTTCGTAACTGATCCATTGAGGGGATTCGCCTGCTTCCAGCCGCCCTGCGACCCAGCCAATACCCATTCCGTTCTTGGTGTCACCGCCTTGAAGATCTACGACGGTTTTGATGCCAAGATCCTTGAGGCTCTTGAAAGCTGGACCGGTTTGAGGTCGGCTTCCACGGTAGATACCTTGATTCACTTGATGGAAGTTTGTGATTAATTTCGTCGCTTGCGCGTCGCTATCGGCAAAAGCAGAAACAGAAATCAGTAAGCTAGCGAAGATAGAAAAAAGGGCTGTGGGCTTCATAAAACTGCCTTGTTAGGGTTATGGCGATATATGAGCTATTTTCATGCCATAAAAAAACAGTTCGGTGGGTAGTTAATTTACTTTTGGGAAGCCGAGCGCTGTCATTGTTTTTGACAGTGGCGACTTTGGGGAGACTATTCTAACTGATCTTGGGTTAGAAAACTTAGGGACATAGGTGGTTGTTTTGGGGTGTCTATTGATCACTATGGTAGGCGATTTTTAAAGGCACTTGGCTGCGGCTTATATGACAACCTCCATCTAGCTAGAGGTTGTCATATTTCAATTTACTAAATTAATTTTGAACGCATCGAAGTGGTTTAAGAGCGGGATAGCTGTCTTCAAATCCTACTTTTAAATATCCAATAAACTGAGTTTCTTGATTACTTAAATTGTTTGGAAGCATCATTTCCATGTGATCGCTGGATTTCTGATTCAAGACATAGCGAACAAAGCCTTTAAGAAGTGACTTTCTTGCATTTATCTTACGTGCCCCGATATTGTGTTCAGCCTTTATTGCTTCGTGTTCTCCGTCTGCATCAACTAGATTTACTGATGCATTGCTAATCTCATTGGGACCAATGATTGAAAAGTGCACGACAGTTGAATCGTCGGTTTTGCAGGTCACAGAATTCCCGATGGAGTAGGTTTCGTCTAAGTATAAACTTTGTTCTGACATTAGCATGGCTGCCGATTTTCCAGAAAACCAATCGCGCACCTTTTGAACGGCTTGAGCCTGAGTCAAAGTCCCAGCTTGCATCGCAAGGCAGATATTGTTTTCAAGAACATCTTTTTGATGAGCTTCTGTAATTGGTTGAGGCCATAGATTTTTAATATCGTCGGAGCCCCCTGCACACAAAGGAATCATGTGGTCGAATTCATATTGTGGCCACTCACTTTGAGGAATATTCCCATATTCAGCCGCGATCTTTAATTTATCGTTGGTATTTACGTTGCGATTACATCGGGCAATGTGCTCAGGATAATCGTAACCCTTAAAGTTAGGATCGTCTTTTGTGCAGAGTACTCCAGGAGTCTTAGCTGGATCTGGAGACGTGACAGCAAAGGCGTGTTGTCCAAAGGAAATTGAGAAAATAAAAAGAATAAAGAGCTTACTTAAAGATGACTTCATTGAATCCCCCTAAATTAGTTATATTAAGTACGATTGCAGCGAACTGAATTTGTCTTTTCGATGACAGCTTTGTCGGGCCGTCATCGAAAAGACACTGAACTAGTTGGAACCGTTAGAGCCGCCGTTGTTACCATGTCCATGGCCGTGGTGTGGAGGTTTTGGTCCCGCGCCACCTGAATCTTGCCCACAAACAACGCCATCAATAATTAGGAATCCTGATTCATGACGCGAGTTCGGTGCTTTGTGCACCCAGTGAATAATCGCGCCATCTGGGGAAGCAGGATAAGAACCGGTAGGTTGGTTAGAAGTAATGTAGTCTCCGCAAGCCTCAATTTGCGATCCTGCTTGCATTTGTGGAATTGCTCCGAAGGCTTCATTGTAAATAACTTCAATAGTGTCAGAAGTGTTTGAGCCAATTTTCACTTCAAAGTGATGATGACCAGAGTGATCAGGATATTGTTGAACAAGAGTTCCTACGATATGCGCACGACCGAGATATTGATTTTTAGTCGTAGTTTTCCAGTTAATAACTTGAGCATCATTTTCAGAGAGCGTTTGACCTCCAGCTAAACAGTCTGGTGCGTTTGATCCGGCAAAAGCCACACTAGATGCCAATAAAGTTGCAATAATATATTTAAGCGTATTCACAATGACCCCTCATTTTGTGTTTGCGTAAAAATTATTTTTACGCAAACAAACGCTAGGTTTTTAAAACTAGGAGCACAACAAAATAATTCTTAATAAAAATGAAATTTTGAATTTTAATTTTTCAAATACAGGACGTGGTTAGGTTTTCTTTCAAATTCAATTGGATGATTGAATGAGCAATCTATCCGCAATGTTGATGTAATCATCGCTAAAAAATATGTTTGAGTTGGGATGTTAATAATTTCTCAAAAAGCGATTTCTGAATTTAGATTTCCATGGTTTCTAATCGAAATCTAAAGACGTGAAATGCTTCCATTGAGGGATCCTGAAAGATAGTAATATCTAAAATTGCCTAACCTCAAAGAACCAGAAGTTCCACTTATGTTCATAATCATAAAGCCAAAGAAGAGACCTTCATCTCTCTTTGGCTTTTGAATTCCTTTAATGATTTCTATAGGCTCTAAACCACACGTTGTTGTCCGTTCCTAAAGCAAAGACTAAGGTGTGATCTGTTGATGACGATGTTGCGCCGGGGCCTGAGTTAAGTCCTCCACCTAACGATTCCCAGTTTGACCATCCACCGCTATAATACTTATGCCAGAGGGCATTGTCTGTGCCGCGTGCGAAGACATCAAGTTGACCAATCCCCCAGGATGAAACATCTGGTGCGGAAGTTAAGATTCCACCCAAAGACTCCCAGCCTGACCAACCTCCGTTATACCACTTGTGCCAGAGAGCATTGTCAGTGCCGCGAACAAACACATCAATTCGACCATTCGCCCACGAAACTGCTCCTGGATCTGAAGTTAAAATTCCTCCTAATGATTCCCAGCCTGACCAAGCCCCGCCAGTATACCATTTATGCCAGAGAGCATTGTCAGTGCCGCGAACAAATACATCGAGTCGTCCTTCCGCCCATGTCGCTGCTGCAGGGCCTGAGGTTAGAACTCCTCCTAAAGATTCCCAATCTGACCAAGTTCCGTTGAAAAATGCTTTATGCCAGAGAGCATTGTCAGTGCCCTGACCAAAAACGTCGATGCGATTGGGGCCCCAGCACGCAGCCGCTGGTGCCGATGTAAGGACTCCGCCCAATGAAATCCATGATGACCAGTAATAGCCATTCCAATGCTTATACCAAAGTGCATTGTCAGTGCCTCTCACAAAAACTTCAGTTTTAAAACCCGCTCTTGAACATGAAGCCGGATCTGATGTGCCGATTCCTCCAATGCTCGACCAAGCCGACCAACCGGGAGCGGTCGGATCTTCAGACTGCGGAGTAATTGGTGGCCCTGGCTTGAACGACACCATGTCAGTTGGAACCGATGCTGACTTATGACTATCGGTTGTCACGGCTCTGACTGAAACCGAAGCGATTGCGAGTAAGGTGATTAAAAGTAAATTCAATTTAAAACGCATATTTATCCTCCTGTGCGAGTTGAATAAAAATCTTTATTCGAACCTTAACTAAGGAGAGGCATCGCCGCCAGATCTATCAATGTATTTGCTAAAAAGCTTCCGAGAGTCTGCTAAAAGGAAATAAAAAAATATCTAGAGAATGCTACTTGTCTTAATCAGGACCTTCGCCTGAGCAGTAGCATTTGTTTGTTAGAATTCTATTCTTTCTTGTTATGAGTGACCTTTTGAGTGACCTTTGAACGCCATATAGGGGCAAGGATTATTTCTTGAGGGGATAGTTTCAATCTCCCAGATCGTGCATCTGGGGCCTTGTCGGAAATTTATTACTCTTGATCAATTTAAAGATTGAGTCGAGGTATTTAAAAGATATCGGTAAGATCCTTGCTGGTATTCTCACAAGACGTGCATCATGTTTTGAACTTGGCATCTGATCAATATTTGGCGCTAGACTCTTGCGAGGCTTTGCGATGAAGTGATGTATGTAATCATCACTGTCTAAAGGAAAATTTGTGAAGTCCGGACTTATCGCCATCAAGGCTTGTTGTCTTGGGATTCGTCACTACAGCACTTATGCATCAACTATATCTATTTGCATTGACGAAGCTCTCTGCGTCAACGTGCAGCGCCTTCATCGCGTTGGAACCTGTTTACGCTGTTTTATTTGCGGCGGCATTCTTTCATCAACCATTGACCGGGTGGATTGCTGTAAGTGGATTTCTAATCGTTGGCGCATCGATCGTGCTTTTGCGATCTGAAGTCCAACCTAATAAAAATCTTTTGTAAAGATCCTGAAGGCGAGAGCAGGAGTTTTACTTCCTAATTTGCCGTCGCGGTATTAAGAGCTAAGAGGTTGAGAATATTTTTGGTCTCTAATTGCTGGGTAGTTCGAAAACTATCTGCCCTAGTGCGCCGAAAAACTTTTGAGAGCAAGTATCTCTGGAAGAGCCGAGAGCCCAGTCAGTGTTCATGAAGCGTAGGCAGAGCCAGTGTTGCAAGGAAGTTATATAATCCGGTTCATTTTTTGGCACTTCTGAGAATTTTTGGAATGGTCTTCGTAACTAATTGAAAGATAACAAAAGTTAAGCGAAGTGGTGCTTAGAGACTGTATACATATTGATCAGCGTCCTTAAATCAAATCAACATAAATGCAATTGTAAGTGGGAACGGAAATGGCACTTTGAAATCGGTGAACAACAAAATATGGAGTATTTATGAAATTAAAAATCTTAGCAATTGCAGCCCTCAGTTTGCTTTCATCTAGCACTTTTGCGGACGCTTCTGGTTGTACGTTCGTTGCGACCTGTAATCAAGACGGTATGAAGATCGAAGCTCTTCAAAGCGGTCCGAAAATTTCCTTATCGACTCTTTCGCTTCGTATAACATTGGCGGATGGTCAGGTAGCAGTAAAGAGTGTCTCTGACGTGAGTTCCCAAGATAACGGTCAAACTCTCGCGATTCAGTCTGGCTTCTTAATTGTTTGGATTCGCCAAGGTGGCAATAGTGAGACTGGAGTCATGTTAGGTACCAATAGCCCGATATCTTGTCAGATTTTGGAAAAACCTTTTATCTTCGACTCTTCTGTTAAAGCTGAATAATTTCTTGTTTTCAATAAGAAGCTTGCGTTGGGAAATGCAGGCTTCTTTGTACTAGGTACTCAAGTTACTGCAATAGATTTGAAATTAATGAAATCTTAAAAGCTCGGATTAAACTTCATTTCGCACCAAAGTGAACTAGTCTTGTCTTAGAGTGGGACATTCGGATCCAGTCCTCTTGCGATGCAAGACCTTCGTCAGAGCAAGCCAATAGGCAAGTCATTATGAGACGCACTGTTAAGGGTCTCTAAAGAAAATCCGATATAATACTCAGTTGGTTCTTGAACGTATCGGAGTGAACTTTGAGAGTGCTGTTTCTTTTATCCACTTTCGTTCTGATTTCGGTAAGCGGTTTCGCTTCGCCGTCGTCATTGAATTATCAGGGTAGAATCCTGAAAAGTGATGGAACTCCGCTCGAGTCTAATAACGTATCTTTTCTTTTTCAAGTTACCAATCCTTCTGGAAATTGCATCATCTATCAAGAGCAGGTTACTGGCTATAGCATGGTCAACTCGGGCGGGGTTTTTGATCTGCCCATCGGCGCAGGAAGTGTGCAGTATCCATTGGGAGCGTCGAGTGCTCTAGATGCGTTTAATAACTCGAACAGCTACACTTGTGGTGTGTGTTCACTAGTCTCTGGAAGTTATGTCTGTTCCAATGGATCCAGCACCTACACGGCCTCTTCGGGGGATTTGCGCAAATTGCGGGTTTCTTTTTATGATGGCAGTGGTTGGAAGACAATTTCACCTGACAACGTAATTCGCTCTGTTCCCTTTGCAGGCTACTCTTTGTCGGCGGAAAAACTGGGGACCAATGTTGCCACTGACTTTTTGTTGAAAGCCGGTCTTCCCACGTGCGGATTAAATACTTTTTTAAGTTGGAATGGCTCTGCTTTCGTGTGCAATCCAGTTTCTGGGGCTTCGGGCGGTACAGTCACAAGTATTACTGCAGGCACGGGTTTGAGTGGTGGAACCATCAACTCATCGGGCACGATTGCTCTGAGTGATACGGGAGTTGTCGCGGGTTCCTATGGCTCTGCTAATAAGGTGCCTTCCTTCACAGTGGATGCGCAGGGACGTATCAGTGCTGTCAATGCTGTCACAATTTCTGGTGCAGCTCCTGGAGGATCTGCCAGCGGGGACCTTGCTGGAAATTATCCGGCTCCAACAGTTGCGGCTCTTCAAGGGGTCTCTGTCAGTGCAGTCGCTCCGACATCAGGTCAGGTTTTAAAATACAACGCAGGCAATTGGACAGCGAGCACTCTGAATATCAGTGATGTTTCCAATCTGTCTTCGACATTAGCAAATTATCTTCAGCAAACCACATTCAATTCCTTTGTAGCCTCTGCGAATTGTTCTATTAGTCAGACGATGTATTGGAATTCAGTGAGTGGAAATTTCCAATGTCAGTCTATCAATGTCGGATTGGCCGGTGACGTGACGGGTTCGATCGGGGCTGCCAAAGTAGTTGCTCTTCAAAACAAAAATATTTCTGTGACGGCTACTGCGAATGGTCAGGTGTTGCAGTGGAATAATGGCAACTCTCAATGGGAACCTGCGACCTTGCCTGCGGGAAATCCTGGAACCGTGACGAATGTAAGTGCCAATGCTCCTCTTTCTGTTGTGAGCAACTCGAGTGCTCCGGTGATTTCAATTTCTCAGGCCGGGGCAGGAGCTAATGGTTACTTGTCATCTGCGGACTGGAACACATTCAATAATAAACAGGCTGCAGGGAATTATGTCACTTCAGTGACTGGCGACGTGACAGGTTCAGGACCGGGAGCTGCGGCTACGACAGTGGCGAAGCTTCAGGGAAGCACTCTGACAATCACGACTCCTGCTAATAAAGATTATTTGAAATACAATGGCACTGCCTTTGTGAATTCGCCTCTGGCTGCGGCGGATCTGGCGGGAGCGATTCCTGCGGTAAATATGCCTGCTTTCGGTGGTGATGTGACTTCTTCAGCTGGCACTACGATTTTGAGTTTGTCGGCGGCGGGAACTGCTGGCACTTATTATAAAGTCACGACAGACAGCAAGGGCCGCGTAACTTCGGGCGCTTCTTCTTTGATTGCTGCGGATATTCCTGTGTTGGATTGGTCTAAGATTACGACAGGAATTCCGACGACTCTTGCGGGGTATGGAATCACGGACTCTTTGGTGAGTAATGCCGGTGGAACTCCATCTATTCAGACGGGTCTTGATGCAAGCAAGCCGGCTTCTCCTGCGGCAGGGGCTATTTATTTTGCCACTAATACGAATAAAATTTATCAGTACAACTCGGGGGCGTGGGTGGTGATTGCATCATCTGTCGGCGCTGGTGGAACGATCACGTCTTTGACAGGGGATGTCTCTGCTAGTGGAAGTGGTTTGGTGACTGCCACTGTGAATTCTGTGGGTGGCTCTACGGCAACCAATGTGCATAATGCTGAATTGGCAGCGAATGCGGCGACGAATTTAAATACCGCAAGTACCATCATTAAACGTGATGCTTCTGGAAATTTTTCGGCAGGAACAATCTCTGCAAATCTTACTGGTAACGTCACAGGTAATGTGACGGGTTTATCCTCTTTGAACGTGCTCAAGTCTGGTGATAGCATGACTGGCAACTTGACGTTTGCTTCTGGAAAAGGGGCTGTTTATACAGATAGCACAACGAATACGGTGACACTTCAGGCCCCAACAAATGTAACAAGCTATGTGATGAAATGGCCGGCAGCTCAAGGTGGAAGCAATCAGATGCTGACCAATGATGGATCGGGAAATCTTTCATGGACAAGTCTGTCGTCGTTGGGTGTTTCAAGTGTTTCAGTCACAGCTCCTGTCACTAACTCAGGAACGGCAAGCGCTCCTAATATCGGCATGGCTCAAGCTAATGGCACGACAAATGGATATCTTTCTTCTGCAGATTGGACAGCCTTCAACAGTAAGCAAAGTACGGCTTTGCCTTCAGCGAATATTTTAGTTGGTAACGGCTCGGGCGTAGCGACTGCAGTCGCGGCTAGTGGTGATGTAAGTATGACCAACGCAGGTGTATTCACGGTGACGGCGATCCGTGGGAAGAATGTCAGCACGACATCTCCATCTGCGGCAGGGCAAGTTTTGAGATACGATGGTGCTAGCACTTATGCACCAGCATTTCTTGGGTTGGCAGATATCCGTGCGACCATCACTCCGTTTGGCGGAGTTTTTGCGAACGCCGCGTGTACCGCAACACAAAGTCTTTATTGGCAGTCATCCACTGACACCTTCCAATGTCAGAGCATTGCTATCAATGACGGCCAATTAAGTTATACTGTTTCTAGAGCTGCAAATACTTTTCTTGCTGCTCCCAATGGAAGTTCTGGTGCCGCAAGCTACAGAACCATTGCCAGTGCGGATTTGCCGACCTCTGGTGTAACGACAGGAACATATAGATCTGTGACGGTGGATACTTACGGTCGTGTGACTGCTGGAACGAATCCAACGACGGTGAGTGGTTATGGAATCACCGATGCATTTGTAAACGGCGGAAATTCTTTTGGTGGTGCTGCGACGCTTGGGACCAATGACAATTACAGTCTGGCGTTTAAAACAAACAATATTGCAAGAGTGACTGTCGATACCTCTGGCAATGTGGGCATTGGCACTACTGCACCAGGTTCCAATCTGGAGGTGGTTGACTCGACAGGCGGTGGGTCCCGTGGTTTGACTGCAACAACCTATGCAGCGAACCCTGGAGGCGTATTGCAGACGCGTGGAGCGCGGGGAACTCCTGCTGCGCCGGCGGCCCTACAGTCGGGAGATCTTTACGGTTGGCTTGCGATGACCGGCTATGATGGATCATCTTTCACGATGCAGCCCTTTCCGACGGGACTCAGTGCATTTACAACGGAAGTGTGGAATTCCACATCCCATGGCTCTGGACTCAAAATTATGACGACGCCAAATGGAGCTGTGACCGCTACGGAGCGCATGCGGATTAACTCCAACGGGAATGTGGGCATTAATACGACCAGCCCTGCATATCCTTTGGATGTCAACGGGGGCATTCATGCGTCCGGTGCGATCGGCTCTGAGATTAATAACACAAATGGAATACTTGGTTATTTAAATTTGACCGGGAAGAATACCACCTCGCCAAGACCTTATCTGAGTCAGTGGTCGATTTATAATATGAACAACTATTCGGGCTATTCCGGCCTTGGATTTTATGAGTACTATGATGCCGACAACAATGGTCTGTTTTGCGATGACGCTGGAGCTTGTAATACTCGAATGCTTATCGTTCCCGGAGGCAATGTTGGTATCAATACAAATACACCGGCCACTAAGCTTCATGTGAACGGGGACATTGCCGCCACAGGCTGGGTTGGAGCTGGGTGTGAGGGAGCTTGTGATACTAATGGCTCTTATGCCCTGATGTATGCTGACGGGCATGCAGTCGCAACCGTGGGCTGGCAGACGACCTCGGATAGAAGGCTGAAGACGGACATTGTTCCAATTGAAAATGCGCTGGATAAAATTCTTAGACTCAACGGGGTTCAGTATCATTGGAAACGGGACCCCGCAGGAGAAAAACAAACGGGTTTGATCGCTCAGGATGTTCAGGCGATTTTTCCTGACCTTGCCAAAGAGGGCAAGGATGGATTTCTTTCTTTGGATTACTCTCGCTTGGCAGGCCCTTTGGTGGAATCTATCAAGGAGCTCTACGCTCGTTGGAATCAGGATTCTCAGGGGTTGCATGCTGAGGTGGAAAAACTTAAGTTGGAAAATGTGCAGCTCAGGGCTGCCGTTTGCGAGATGAATCCAAAGGCAAAGATTTGCGAATCGTCGCGAAGTCCCGGCTCTGAAAAATAAATTTCTGACATCTTGATAGCAATGCAAAAGGTGCTGCCGATAAATTAAGGTCGCGCCATATCTTCTTATTTGATGGGAATCTTTGTCTTTTTTAAATATTCCATCACATCTTTTAGAGTTTCAGCGCGATTAATCGTCTGATTGAATTTGGTGTTGGTTTTTATTTTATTATCACTTGCCGCCCAACATAATCAAGGTCAATTTAGATTCTCCTTCATTGTGGCAATGAGTGATTTTATACAAACTCTATCGCATTAATCGTGAAATCTTTCTGTCACTGCTCAGGATATATTTTTTTTGGAACGCCATTCTTTACGGATCGTGAAACTTACCCTAGCCTGCCTCAAATCCGCAAGTCATCTTTTTGCCGACTTGCCTAATTAAAAGGAGAAATACTTCATGAGATCGTCAGTTTTTGCCACCGTCTTTCGTTTACTCTTGTTAACTCTATCCATAACGGGTCTTTCGAATTTAGCTCATGCCGATGAGACTGATGACGTGCGAGCGGGAGGAGATAAATTGATGTGGATCAATCATTTGAACTTGTTGCCTGGTGATCCATCTGTAACGACGACCTTCAATGCAATCCAGTCGGGCGGCTTAGTTATTCACTCTAGTTCGTTAGGTGACACGGCTCCGGGCGGAGGAAATAAAACAGTGGAGTTGACACTTCAAGTTCCACCGCATTACCTCGTCAAACAAGTTCGAATCTGCTACAAAAACTCTAGCGTGCACAGTTTTATTACGCAGATTCGCCTTGCGCAGTTGCAAAATCCACCCACTTCTTGGCTAGTCAAACTTGATGATGGAACTGACCTGACTGCAGTGGGACCTATTTGCGTAGATGGCATGCCTACTAGTGTCGATCCCGAGCAGGGTTCGGTCCGTTTCAGTTTACGTGTCAACTTCGCTAGCCTCTCCGATACAATCACTGTGCTGGCGACAGGTCTTTGGTTACATCCAAACTAAACGATATTTCTGAAGGTCACCGGTCGCTCCTTCGGTGTCGTGAAACTCAGACCTCCAGAGAGCTATTGCAGGCCTGAGGACGGAGATATCCGTGATTTTGTTAGTGATATCCCTTCTTGTTTTTTTTAGACTTTGAACTTTCTCTACGAAAATGTGTCGAAATTAGGATGGAAAAAAATCTTTAAGAGGGAAATAAAAAAGGGGATGATAAAAATCATCCCCTTTTGTCTTGTTTGAAAAACTAATATTTTAGTTTGAATTTGTCGAGGCCACTGTAGAGGTAGAGCCACTCGCAGAACTGTCCGCACTTGCTCCAGTACTTCCTGATGAAGCAGTACTTCCAGAACTACCGGCGGTAGTGCTGGAAGAGCTACTATTTGAACTGGGAGTAGAAGTATCATCATCTGTTTTGCCTTTAAGATTGGCTTTCGCAGTAGCGATATCAGACTTTAAGGTCGCCATATCGCTCTTTAAAGTTGCCATGTCAGCTTGCAAGTTTGCGGAACCCGATGCTTTGTCAGCCTTGATAGCATCAAAGTCAGCTTTTACTTTTGCAGCAGCGGCTGCAACCGTTGGATCTGACATCACAGCATCGTCATGATCTTTGTGTTTTTCTCGATCTTTGCCGTGGTCAAAATGATGGTCATCATCAGCTTTATTTCCGGAAGCTTGATGTTCTGGTTTGAGTGCACGTAAGGCTGCAACATCTGATTTCAAAGTCGCGAGATCTGCGCTCAGATTTGATGAGTTGCTATTTTTATCTGCTTTCACTTGCTGGGCATCAGCTTTGACTTTTTGAACGGCAGCATCTACCGCGGCATTGCCTGTCCCAGAGTTATCGTCTCCTCGACCATGTCCACGGATTTCTCCATTAAATCCAAGACTTGCACCGTGACTAGAGCCACCAACTTCAGCACTTCCACTTGTATTGAGGCCGGCATTAAAGGCAGGTGCTGCTGACCCATGGTTTTCTCCAGGTCTAGCAGAATGCCCACCTTCTTTTGCAAGTAATTGAGGAGCGGCCATTGAAATCGACATTAGTATTGATAAAGACAATTTTCTATTCACACCTATCTCCTTGTGAGAAATTTAACAATTGGTAACAAGCACTATCTTGCACGAAACTGGCGGGAATTGAGAGCATTTCGTGGAATATTCTCATCTTATGACAGTATCAAACTGCGACGAAGAGGACGTTTAATGAAGCCCCAGAAATCTTTGAGGATTTAGCATGAAGAAAACAGACAAATATTTTTTTGCAATGGTGCTGATTTCTTTCACGCAGATAATGATTCCATCTACGAGTTGGTCTGTCTCATCAAACTACGATCAAACATTGTCTCAACAGCAGAAGGGGCTTCGTCAAAAGGTTCAAGGAAATGAATTGAACCCTGTGAAGCAAGTTGAACTTCTTGATGGTCCGTTTGCACGTTCTGATTCTCCCGAAGATATTCAACTCGAAATTTTTGAAACACAAATGAAGTTAGAACAAGTTAAAGAGGCAAAAAAAGGACCCCTTCATTATAAGTTAGGATTGATTTTGCGAACTCAGCAAGATTGGAAAGAGGCTTCTGAACATTTCAAAGCTGCTGCAAAGTTGAATTATAATCTCTGGCACAGTCGATTGTTCTTGGGCTTGAGTCGTATGCAGCTTGGTGAATTTAGGAATGCAAGATTGCTGTTGAAGTCAGTGGTGGAGCACGGGGATCCGGCTGCTAAGTTAATCGCCACATACCATCTTTCTTTATTGGCTTTTGCGGACGACGAAAATGCGGAGGGCGCTGAATACCTTTTGGATCTGTGTAATGCAGACAAAACAGACTCTGTGGTTGCCAATCAATATATCGATCGCGGTCGAGAGTTTTTTAAGTCTCAGGATAGGATTGTATTTCATGGCAGTTTTACTTTGTTGGCGCAATACGATTCAGATATCTCGCAAAGTACGACCAATGTCATTGTACCGAACAGTGGTGCCTCTCCAGCGGTGTATAGAACTGACGGAACTTTGGGTTTATACTTAGCTTCTTCTCCCGTGAATCAATATCAGTTTGATTTAAATTTGCAAGCTGGTGGAAACTTGAACTCTACCAATAAGGCTTATGAAAATATTTTTAAAGTTGTAGAAGTTGGAGTGAATATTGATCCGCTGAAACGATCCCACGGAGGATTTAAACTTAGCGGAGACTGGCAAGACAGTCATCGCGATGCCGCTTTCATTACCGGAGGGCCTCCAACGGCGCTGACTAGCTATGATCTGACCAAAGACGCTGTAGCATTTTGGGGTTGGAGACTTTCACCAGCGTGGCAGGTCAGAACGAACTTGCTTTATCGAGACTATACTTTGTTTTCTGATTCCAGCTATTCTGGATTTTCTTATATTCCCTCTGCGGCAGTAACTTGGTCGTCGCTATCTCAAATTTTGGATTTGGACTTTGCTTTATCCTATGAAGATAATCACGCGAACAGTACTGAATTTGCCTATAATACTTTGGGTCTAACCTTGAGTGCTCAAATGCCCTTGTCGGATCTCTGGTCTGCGCGATTGACGTTGGCTGATTCTCCGACGAATTATTCGCGATCTTCGACGGGGCGAAAGGACAACACGAAATATCTTGCTGCCAATTTTCGCAGAAAGATTGCTGAAGGATTTTTTGGATTGATTCAATTGTCTTATACCCAGAACGAGTCTTCGGACTCTAGTTATTCTTATAATAGGTATCTTGGAGGTCTCGGAGTGGCATTCTACTATTAAGTGATTCAGTCGAGACAATTTTCGATTCTAAGAATTGAAAATTGGTTCATTAGTCTGGTGCCCGGTTTTGCTTGGCGAACAATAACGGCCTTGCTCTATCAAGGTGTGTACGAATACAGGTAAACCTCAACAGCATTGCCAATCAATAGTTGTCCGTCTTGAATCCAGGTCAATTGACCTCCGATGGCTGCCAGTGAGCTGATGCCTGCAGGGGGTCCCAAGCTCGTGTTCTGGCAGTTTGCGGGGATGGTGAAATCGGATGGCGTGCGGCTGCGGCCGCTTCTGTGGACGTTTGTGGCGGGATACCTCGGCTACACGACAATTGCGTGGACCTACTTCTTTGCGGCGCCGGCGGTTGTCGAGATGCTGATTGCTGTGCTGCTTGGGATGGCCCTTGTGAGGTTGAGGTAGAAGTTCACTGGGCTGGATGGAAGGATATTTCCCGCAGGTTCTTCATCGCCTTGACCC
>CAZPYX010000073.1:0-18188 GCA_964590635.1 uncultured Bdellovibrio sp. | reverse complement strand
AAATTTGTTTGTAAACATAGAAATACAAAAAACACCTATGAAGCATGGTTCATCGGTTACAGCCCTCAAATTGCCACGTGGTTTTGGGTGGGTTTTGACAAAAAGAAAATTCTAGGTAAGGGGGAGGTCGGCGGCAGATCCGCATTGCCAATCTGGATAGATTACATGAAAGCTGCTCACGACGGACTTCCTCAGATGACTTTCCCTGTTCCAGACGGTATCGTGTTTGCGAATATCGACAGTGAAACAGGAAAGCTAGCAAATGCTTCGACGAAAAATATTCTTCGCCAAGCCTTTGTTGAAGGAACAGAGCCCACAGCCTCTTCTGGTAAGTCGGAAGAAGCAACGGACTTCTACAAACAGGATCTCTCTGAGTGAAAAAAGACACTGACCACAACATTCACCTCTGGGGGGTGAAGCAGAATAATCTCAAAAATATTGAGGTCAAAATTCCTGTCGGATCAATGACAGTTATTTGCGGTCCCAGCGGGTCAGGCAAATCCTCTTTGGCCTTTGAGACTCTTTTTGCTGAAGGTCAGCGCCGCTTCATTGAAAGTATGTCGAACTATGCCCGTCAATTCTTGAATAAGGCTCCGAAGCCTGACATCGAGGGCATTAACAATATTCCTCCGGCGATTTCCATTGAGCAGAAAAATACAGTTAAAAGTTCTCGCTCAACTGTGGGCACCACCACAGAAATCATCGACTATCTTCGTTTGCTCTATGAAAAAATCGGCAGATCTTATTGTCCGACTCATCACTGTCTGACTGAAAAAGAAAGTGTGACGGAAGCAAGCGATAAGGTAGTTAAAAGTTTTTCTGGAAAACGCGGCTATATCTTAGTTGAAATTAGCGCCGAAGGACGTGTCGCTGAAGGAAAAAAACTTCATTCACTTCTTTTGCAAGATGGATATTTAAGAATCTATATTCCTAAAGTCAGTGAGCCAGTTAAAACTTCTAGTAAGGCTGCAAAAAAATCCAGCGGAAAAAAAGCCAGCAAAAAAGTTGCTGCAGTTGAAATGCCCACACCAGTGGTCGGCCTCGGATCCGGCATCGGTGCCGGAGGCGTCACTTCTGAAGACATGGGCACCGTCGTTGAAATCGGCGATGCAGCGGCCATTAAAAAAGGTCTTCCTAAAGAAAGCTTCTATCTTGTTATTGACCGTATGAGCTTCAACGAGGAAGAGCGCGGCCGCATCGCTGACTCTATGACTCAAGCCTATGAAGCCAGCATCAAATATAATACTAATTTTATTTCTCGCAAAGCTACGATTCTTACGACTGAGGGTCAGCGTCTTCAAGTGAGTGAGGAAGCGTCTTGTCCAGTATGTGGATACACTCCTCCAGCTTTGAGTTCTAAACTTTTTAGCTTTAACTCGCCTATTGGTGCCTGCCCGACATGTAAGGGCTTCGGAAATATCTTAGATATTGATGAAGAAAAAGTGATCCCAAATCCTAACATGAGTCTGGCGCAAGGGGCCCTAAGCCCATTCTGGATGCCCAGTGCGGCCCATGAAAAGAAGCAACTTCTTGCGTATTGCAAGAAAGCCAAGATCGACACGCACACACCGTGGAAAGAACTTCCTAAAGATCACCGCGACGTAATCTGGAATGGGAATAAAGATTTCTTCGGCGTACGCGGCTTGTTCGAATATCTAGATCAAATAAAATATAAAATGCATGTGCGCGTGTTTATCTCACGCTTTAGAAGTCCATTTATCTGCCCGACTTGTAAAGGCGCACGTCTTCGCGTTGAAGCGAATCATGTCTTGATCGCGAATTCAAATATCAATCAACTTTCGCACCTGACTATTGAAGACCTTAATCAGTTCTTCAAAAATCTAGAATTGGATCCGCATCAGTTAGAAGTTGCAGGCGAAGTTCTGAAACAGATCCGCGCAAGACTTGAGTTCTTGATGCGCGTTGGGGTTCATTATCTTTCTCTAGGGCGCGAAACCCGCACACTTTCTGGTGGAGAATACCAACGTCTGATTCTGGCTAATCAATTGGGCATGGGCCTTTCGCAAGCACTTTATGTTTTGGATGAACCGACCGTAGGTCTTCACCCACGCGACAATGATCGTTTGATTTCTATCCTAAAGGACCTTAAAGGCCTGGGAAATACTTTGGTCATTGTGGAACATGATCATGACGTGATCAAAGCCAGTGAAAACATTATCGAGATGGGCCCTGGCTCTGGATATCTCGGTGGACAAGTTGTTTATTCTGGAGCGACGGATGATTTCTATCACTTTGATAAATCAGTGACCGTGCCATATTTGCTAAATAAAAATACAACTCCTCTGCGAGTGATCCGTCCTGTGGACGTGGACTCTTACAAAGTGAAGTTGGAACTTAAAGGCGCCAAGGGACACAATCTAAAAAATCTAGATGTCGTCATTCCTCTGAATCGCTTAGTCACCGTGACCGGCGTCAGTGGTTCCGGAAAATCGACTTTGATTTCAAAGACGCTTTATCCAGCCCTGGCCCGAGCACTTGATATTGAATATATTCCCTCACAAGAATATGCGGCGCTGGAAGGTGTTGAGCATATCAAGAATGTTCTTTTGATTGATCAATCGCCCATTGGAAAATCCGCGCGAAGTTCGCCGATCACTTATCTTAAAGCTTTTGATGCGATTCGTACGATCATGGCTTCTGTTCCAGAGGCCAAAGCTCGTGGTTATACTCCCGGCACATTCAGCCTTAACGTTGATGGTGGTCGTTGTCCTGCGTGCAAAGGAACCGGTTACGAAGAAATCGACATGATGTTTATGGATAATGTCGTTATCCCATGTGACGTCTGCGATAGTAAAAAATACCGCCCTGAAATTCTTGAGATTCAATACAAAGGTAAAAACGTTTCCGAAATACTTGCTATGACGGTTAACGAAGCCATGAATTTCTTTGTGGCCCATCCTAATATTCGAAAACCTCTCAGTGTCCTTAAAGAAGTGGGCCTGGATTACCTCGCATTGGGACAACCAGCCAATTCCTTAAGCGGTGGCGAGTCGCAACGTCTAAAAATCGCCAAAGAGCTTTCTCAGGTTCACCAGAAGTCGACTCTTTATATCCTGGATGAGCCTACAACAGGGCTGCATTTCCGCGAAGTAGAGCTGCTTATGAGAGTCCTCAACAAGCTTATTGAGACCGGCGGCAGCGTCGTCGTTGTCGAGCACAATCTTGATGTGATTCGTGGGTCTGATTATGTGATTGACCTCGGTCCTGAAGCAGGTAAAAAAGGCGGAACAATCGTCGCTCAAGGCTCTCCGGATGACATTATCAAGGCTAAAAAAAGCCTTACCGGGCAGTATCTAAAGCGTTACGTGGAAAGTCATAAGTAAATGGTAACTGAAATTAAAAGACTCCTCAGTGAAGCAAAACCTTATAAAAAGATTATTGTTATCGTTGCCGTCGCCGGAGTTATTCACGCTGCATCTTCTGCGCGAATGGCTCTTTTGATCAAACCCCTTTTCGATAATTTGGCCAAAGCTGAGTTCGACCTTGTTCTGCAATTAGTTCCTTGGGCGATGTTATTGGCAGTCATTGCGGGCGTTGCTCGCTACTTCCATATTTACCTCATGAACTATGTCGCTGAGTGCATCACCCAAGCTCTTCGTCAAAAGTTGCAACAAAAGTTTATGAAACTGAATCTTTCATTCCACAATACCTATGCAACAGGTTCCGGTGGTTTGATCAGTTTAATTTTAAATGACATCGGCGCGATCCAAGATGGTCTACGCATGGTTGCGGATATTTTCTTGCATCCACTTTTATTCATCTTCCTTCTTGGCAACTTGTTGATCATCGACTGGAAGCTGACTTTGGCAACAATGATTTTGGTGCCTATCATCGGTACTTTCTTGAAGTCCACGTCACGCAGCTTACGCAAGTACACGCCTATCGGCCAAACACTTTTGCAAAAGATGACTTCAACGATCAAGGAAAGCATCGACGGCGTTCGTATTATCCAATCGTTCAACCTTGAACGCGTTATGGGCGATCGTTTGATCAACGAATCCAAAGAATATCTTGAGACTCGTAAGATCGTCCATGCTCGTACCGAAATCATGGGTCCTGTCACAGAGATCTTGGCTTCTGGGATCGTAATGGGTGTTCTTCTTTACGAGACATGGGAAGTTAAAGCAGGTCGCGCGACTCCAGGAACTTTCGTTGGTTTCATCGCGTCTTTGTTAATGTTGAATGCTCCTATTAAAAAATTCCAGGAATCCTATGTGCGCATTCAATCTGTCGTTGCAGTTGCAAAAAGGATCTTCCACGTTCTAGATGACCCAAATGAAGTTCCAGAAAGTACGTTGAACAAAGCTTTCCCGCAAAATTGGGATAAGATCACTTACAAAAACGTTTCATTTTCTTATGGTCGCGAGATGATCCTAAAGAACGTGAATCTTGAAATCAAACGCGGTGAGGTTGTTGCCCTTGTTGGCGCCAGCGGTAGCGGTAAATCGACAATTGTAAATCTTCTTGAGCGTTTCTTCGATTCAACTTCTGGAGAAATTCTTTTTGACGACGTGAATATTCGCGATATCGAACTCACAGAGCTTCGTCGCAATATCGCACTGGTCACTCAGGACGTCTTCTTGTTCAGCGACACGATCGAAAACAATATCGGCGCTGGCAATCTAACTCGCGACAAAAAAGACGTCGTTAAAATGGCCACTCTTGCCAATGCCAATGACTTTATCATGAAGATGCCACAAGGCTACCAAAGCCGCGTAGGCGACCGCGGAAATCTTCTATCCGGCGGAGAAAAACAACGTGTCAGCATCGCCCGTGCGATGTTTAAAGACGCGCCTCTTTTGATCTTGGACGAAGCAACCAGTGCCCTCGATACAGCAAGCGAAATTGAAGTTCAAAAAGGTCTCGATCATTTGATGGAAGGCCGCACAGCACTCGTTATTGCCCATCGCCTTTCTACAATCCAAAAAGCCGACAAGATCGTCGTCCTCAAAGGCGGCGAAATCGTAGAAATCGGAACTCATCACGACCTTCTAAAAAACGAAGGCGAATACCACCGCTTCCACAGCCTGCAACACAGCTAAGCGAAAAGGTACGGACACACTTATGGTAGCGCACCTGCGCTACCATAAGTGTGTCCGTACCTTTGACATTTCTCTCCTCCAAATGTGATTAGACTTCTTAAAGATGTTTCACCCTGAAACATCTCTTGGCACTTATTCCCGCTATTCCCCGGTATACGTCTGGGTTTGCGTGTTTTTTAGACACCGACGCTAAAGTTCGTCTAGTTAATTGACGATAAAAGTATCGACACTTTTTACATGCAAACTTTTGAAGGGACGGAATTATGATTAATTGGGATGAGTTTGAACACATACACGTGATCAAGAAACTCAAACATATCCTTAGTGCGTGGTGGAATATTGACGTGGTATTCACTGATGAACGTGGAATGCTTAGAGGCTATGACTCTGACAAAGCAGGTTTCAACAATCCAGCTATTGCTGCTCTTGTAAATAAAGAAGCCGGCCAATCTAGCATTGCGGAACTTGTATCTAAATCTTTGGATGATCTTCGCACATCACAAAATCGTTACAGCATCCGCAAGTGGGATATGGTTGGCTTTGACGTTGGTGTGTTCCCTATCATGATCGAAAATGATTGTGTGGGTACGGTTGTAGCGATGGGCTTCTTCCGTGATGCTAACTTCACTTCTCGTCTGCAAGAGATCCGTGATCGTTTGGCTGCTTTCGGCATGTCAGGCGAAGTGATCGAAAAATGCTTGGGCAAATTGAAGTTCCTTGATGATCAAGAACGCACTCACTTCTCTGAGGTGTGTGAGCTTGTTGCTCAAGAGATCGTGACTCTTCACCTTGAAATCTCTTCTCGTGAAGATCGCATCAAAGAACTTAATAAAGAGTTGGGTAACAGATTTAAATACGACAACATGATCGGTAAATCTAAACCTATGCAATCTTTGTACGCTTTGATGGATAAAATCAAAGGCGCTGATTCTACAGTGTTGGTACAAGGGGAAAACGGTACTGGTAAAGAGTTGATCGCGAAATCGATCCATTATAACTCTCACCGTAAAGACAAGCCGTTCATCATTCAGAACTGTTCTGCATTCAATGACAATCTTTTGGAATCAGAACTCTTCGGTCATATGAAAGGTTCGTTCACTGGCGCTTTGAAAGACAAAAAAGGTCTTTTCGAAATGGCAGACAAAGGAACATTCTTCCTGGATGAGATCGGTGATACGTCACCACAAATGCAAGTTAAGCTTCTTCGCGTATTGCAAGAAGGTACTTTCATGCCAGTGGGTGCGACTGAATCTAGAAAAGTTGACGTACGTATCGTAGCGGCGACAAATAGAAATTTGAAGGAAATGGTAGAGCAAGGTACGTTCCGTGAGGACTTGTACTATCGCCTGAATGTTATCAACATTCGCGTACCACCTCTTAGAGAAAGAAAAGAAGACATTCCTTTCTTGACGGATTTCTTCCTTAATAAAATTCACGAACAACAAGGCGGACCAAAACGCCAATTGACGAAACGTGCTTTGGAAAAATTGTATGATTATCCATGGCCAGGTAACGTGCGGGAATTACAAAATGAGATCGAAAGACTTTGTGTCCTTTCTGGCGACGAAACAAAATTGATGGCGGAACTTCTTTCTCCAAAAGTTTTGGAAGCTGGCGAAAAGAACAAAGTTCAAGGCTCTCGTCTACAAGGTAAGTTGAAAGATGCCTTGGAGGATCTAGAACGCGAGATGATTCGCGAAGGTCTTCGCCGCACAGGTTGGAATAAATCTAAACTTGCGAAGGAACTTGGAATCAGCCGCGCTGGTTTGATTATGAAGGTTGAAAAATACGGCCTTGATAAACGTAAGCTTGCTCGATAGTTCCGACATTAAAGACAAACCGAAAAGGGCTTCGCAAGAGGCCCTTTTTCTTTTTAGACCCCTCCTTCATGCAGTGACCTTTCAGGGCCGCAACCCTAAATTAATTACCGTATTGAACTAAAATTGGTGGGATTTAAGGCCCTTCAGAAGCGCTACTTTTCTAGACACACACCCAACCTATCTCCATGAAAATGCTTATTAATTTAAAAACTCCCGCCCGTTGGCACTGCCTTTGTATATTAGGCTTTCGAGAGTAAGGGGTACGTGGTCTATGCAGAACTCAACTTTAGATAGTTCATTCGTGAATCGCTTGAAGCAGATTTTATCAAACCGCTATGGGAAGGGTTTACAGATTCGTCAATTGATGGATCTTTCAGAGCTTCAATCTGAAGATGATGCTTACACGCGGGGGCGTGATTTGCATGTACCTATCAAGGTCAACGGCGCGCTTTTGGGGACCGCCGTTGTACCTTCTGCAGACGACCTGAATCAAGAAAAACGCCAAGGGGTGACTCAGCTGATTCGCATGGTTTTGGAACCTGCGATGTACAAATGGTATCTTGATCAACGCGAGGCCAATCTTGCAGAAATCAGCAAAGCAAATTTGTCTTTAGAAAACGTCCATCTTTTCGCTGAAGAGATGCCTTCTATTGATGAACTTCTCAAAGAGGATGCAGACCTCGCCAAAGGTCTAAGTTTTGATCTGATCTCTCAGCTGATTCATTTGGAAGGTCGTAATGAAACTACAAATAAAAAAGTAGCCTTGCTACTTCACGAGATGACTGGTCGCTGGGCTTTTGTTCCATTTAACGATATCAAAGGCCAACTTCACTCTGCCTTCGATATTTCGAAACTAGGTGGAATGACCATCTTTATTGAAAATGTAGAGACCTTGAATGCCGCTGAACAAGAACTTCTGATGGAGTACCTTGCTGAAGAGCGTTCTGCGGATGAACCTTTGATTGTTACCAGTTCTAAAATGGACGCCGGCGAACTCGAGACGGTTGAAACTTTAGCGGCTGGTTTGATTGACGAACTTTCCGTAAATTGTTTCGAGGTTGATCGTGCACCTCTGACCACTCAGGGTCTTAAAGAAGTCCTCGAGTTGTTCTTTATGAAAGATGCCCCGATAGACGCATAAGACTTGAAAATCCAGTGAGTGTCTGTGAGAATTTTTCTTATGGTCACTCACGATGATTTTTTAGTTCCATTTTTAGATCGTTCCTTGGGCTCAAACGCCTACAAAGTTTTCTCCCTTGCTGGGGATGCTTCAAACCGTCGCTACTATCGCGTGGTTCTTGATCATCAGTCCTGGGTGCTTATGCGCTGGGAACCTTTTGATCCAAACAACTATCCCTTCTTAAGCGTTCTCAATCACTTTGCTAAAAATGGCGTTCACGTACCGCAAGTTGTATCTATGAGCCCACAAGAAGGTCTGGTTCTTCTTGAAGACCTTGGTGACTACACTTTGGAAAGAAAATTCTGGGAAAGCCAAAATCAAGAGTCCTCCATGGACTTCTACAAAATGGCTATCGATGAAATTGTGAAGATTCACCATCCTGCGACGTTGGATAAATCTGACTGCACTGCTTTTAAAATACAATTCGATACAGAAAAGTTTTTGTGGGAAATGAACTACGGAAAAGACAATCTTCTTTCTGGCGTTCTTAAGTTTCCTTTTTCTGAACAAAGCAATAAAGAGATCTCTAATATCTTCTTAGATATCTGTTCTAAGCTTCACGCAGAACCAAAGCGCATTGCTCATCGCGACTATCACTCTCGCAACCTCATGTTGAAGTTGGATCAAATGGTGGTGATTGACTTCCAAGATGCGCGTCTTGGGCCCATTCAGTATGATCTGGTCAGCCTTATGCGCGACTCTTATGTGGACATGAATGACTCCATGGCAAAAAGTTTGATCAACTATTACCTGGAACAATCAAAGCCCTATCTTCCGAAAGATTTCTCGCGCGAACACTTCGATCGTATTTATGAACTTCAGTCTATTCAACGTTGCTTCAAAGCATGCGGAAGTTTCGCAAGCTTCTATCATCAACGCGAAGACAAACGTTATTTAAAATATCTTTCAGGAACTCTTCGCCGGGTCATGAAGGCCATCAACGAATTCCCTGAATACAAGATTTTCGCAGATGTTCTTATTGATTCCGGAGCCCTTGAAAGAAAGTACGAATCTTTATGAATGTCATGTTAATGGCTGCGGGCGAAGGCACACGTCTTCGTCCTTATACGTACACTTTGCCGAAGCCGGCTATTCCGTTTTTGAATCTTCCTTTAGCTTCGCATTCTTTGGGATTCTTGAACGACCTACAGATCAACAAGCTTGTCGTTAACACCTTCTATCTTCCTGAGAAAATCCACAGCCTTTTCCACAGAATTCCCCATCAAGCTAAAGAGTTGCATTTTTCCGATGAAGTTGGAGAAATTCTTGGCAGCGGCGGTGGTTTAGGAAAAGCTCGTGCGCATTTTCAAGGTGGTGGCGACTTTATCATTATGAATTCTGATGAAGTTATTTTATCGAAGGACGGCGATGTTGTTAAAAAGGCTATCGCACAACACAAAGCCTCTGGTGCCATTGCCACAATCATGGTGATGGAACATCCTGGAGTGGGAACACAGTTTGGCGGTGTTTGGACTGATAAAAACAATCAGGTCAAAGGCTTTGGCAAAACTGCAATTCCAGGAACTGAAAAAGCTTGGCATTTTCCCGGCGTGCAAATTCTTTCCGAAAGAATATTTCAATACATTCCTGCCGGAGTATCGAACATCCTGTATGACGTTATGACTGCTGCCATTGCCAACGGCGAATCAGTTCAGTGCTTTCCATTTTCGGCGACATGGTTTGAGACTGGAAATCCAACGGACTTTCTTGAAGCTTCAGAAAAGTGCATCGAGTTTCTATTGGATCCTCAAAGTACTTCAGAAAAAACAGTTTTAGAACGAGTTCAACAAAGATATGCAAATTCCAAAATGATCACTCAGAACATCAATGGAGCACATGTCCACTTTTCTAGTGAATCGATCGTTGATACGCAATCCAATCTAAAAGGATTTGTCTGTTTCGGCGAGGGCAGTTGTCTTCCTCAAGATTGCACATTAAAGAATGTCATTGTTGGCGAGGGCGTACATGTCGCCCCCGGAACTCAGGCGGAAAACGTCTTACTTCTTTAGCTATTTGTAGAGCAAATACCTTTTGCTCTCTTTAGCCCATGACTTTTCATCTTTCAGAAGTTCTTTATCTAAGTCTGCGGGTTTCGCATTTTTCTTTTCAATCCAGTTTTTCAAATCAGGACCGCCATTGATCACATCAAAAGCCAATTTGTTGTGAACATATTCGTAAGCAAAATCACGATAGATTGGATAGTCGGGATATAGTTCGCGAATTACCTTTAACATTAAGGCAACCAAGCGGAACGGTTTGAACTGTGCGTGATTGTATGACTCACAGTCAGTGTGGAATTGAAATCCGTGGCAAAGCTTCCCTTGATGCTTGTGGAAGGTCGGCTCAAAATAGCATTCGCGCAGAATCACGCCCTTGTGCCATTGTGGAGCTTTCTTTTTCATCTCAGCTAAAATCTTTTTGTAATCTAAGTCAGAGGCACCGATCACTTCTAAAGCTCTGGTCGTTCCACGTCCTTCAGAAAGCGTCGTTCCCTCGATCAGCACAGTGCCTGGATAAGCTCGTGCCATATTCAAAGAAGCTGCGTTCGGAGATGGGTTCACCCAAGGTCTTTTCACATCCCACCCAAAACCAGGAGCTTTGTTTGGAGCATAGCCCTTCATCTTTACAACATCTAACTCTATGTTGAGTTGGTAGAAGTCTTTGAAGTAAAAAGCCAATTCTCCAACCGTCAGACCATGGCGCATCGGAATTGGAGCGGCACCAACGAAAGATTCCCAACCTGGGCGCATACGGAATCCTTCGATAACTCTGCCTGCAGGATTTGGACGATCTAAAATAATGATCTTCTTTTGCGTCTTCGCGCATTCTTCCATCACATAAAGCAAAGTTGTGATGAAGGTGTAAATGCGACAACCTAAATCTTGAAGATCAAACAGAAGAACGTCAAAGTGTGACATCATTTCAGCGGTTGGGCGGCGTACTTCTCCGTACAGACTGAAGATCGGAATCTTCAAAACTGGATCAATGAAGTTCGGGCTTTCAATCATGTTATCTTGCTTATCACCACGCACTCCATGTTGCGGACCAAATGCACATGACAACTTAATTTTTTTTGAAAGCAAATCGAGACTGTGTTTTAGCTCGGCATCAACGCTGGCTGGATGACAGACCAAACCCACGCGTTTTCCTTTAAGAGACTTTAAACGCTTCACATCACTCAACAGAACTTCAACACCCAACTTCATAACGAGATTCCTTTTCATCATTAGTCTAACGAGAAATTGAATCTTGGGTATCTTTTTTTAGATTGGGATTATTGGAGTCGAGAGGGATTGGTGCAAAACTAAAATCAGTCTTGCACCAACTAAGATCTATTTTTGAAGAGCGAGATCGGCCGGACTAAAGAAAGACTCTTGGCTTTCTTTTACTTTATAACGACGACTCATCATTAAGAAGATGCTGTCAGCCGCGACACCAATCGGTTCGCCATTATAATTTTTCGACATACCTGCAAGACTTGAAGGATCTCGTTCAAGACCTGTTTTACCAAGACCTTTGCCACCGCCAGCACCTGCATAGGCTGAAGAACCGTCGTCAGCGGCGCCAGCGATAGCTCCGCCTCCACCGCCGCCGCCACCTTCTTCGTAGCCGTTAGCTGCAGTTGATGCACCCACTTTAACTTTCTCAAGTTTTGCGAGAGCTTTCTTTTCAGCATCAGCATTTGCTGCCATGGCGCCGTCGATCATGCCTTGAGGAAGACCAGCTGCTGCCATTGAACCGGCCGAACCAAAATCCGAAGATTTATAAGTTTTATCTCCTACTTTGAATTCTCCAGTTTTTGGATTGTAGACACCTTGAGCCTCAAGTTGCTTGAGAGTTGATCCTACCGCTTTGTAGTTTGGATCAGTCAAAGCAGCTTTTACATAGGGATCGTTAGAAGTAGATCCAGCATCAGTGAGACCACCAAAACCATCTGTTTGAAATCCTGTTACTCCTGCAGAACCAGCAGCTCCACCATGATCTGAACCTTGAGCAATATTAGTAAGCCCCATGCTAACCATCATCACTCCCATTCCAATCAACGGAACATTACATGAAGGGCATGACGCCGTTCCTGTTTTAATCATGTATCCACCCATCACAACCTCAGCGCCACCGGTAATATAGTTCAGTGCCTGAGCCATACCATTACCGCTCTTCGACTGATCCGCTCCGTTTTTCACACTCGGCTGATTATCCTTCGTTCCAGTCGCTGGTTTAGATCCTGATTCGATACCGTTTCCCGAATAAGCAACTAAGGGCGAAAATACCAAGCTCAAAACAACAAGACTTGTAGTGATTTTATTCTTCATAAAACAACCTTTAGTTACTATTTAAAAGTGATGAGTTGTTATCGCGATAACGATCACGAACTTTTTCCCAGTTTGATTTTCCGCCCTGACCTGTAACTTCTTTTGTCCAATTTTGCTGACCGGCCATTTTATTCGGATCTTTTTCTCCGCCTGGAAGATATGGACGAAGCTTCGCATTGCTTTCTGAAGAATAACCTCCAGCTCCCCAGCTTCCGCCACCGCCGCCACCCGAGCCACCACCCAGAATGTTAGCGCTCAATCCTTTTTTGTCGCCGGCACCACCAACTCCAGCAGCACTGCCACCGCCACCACCTGAGCCACCACCGCCCAAGCCAGATCCACCGCCACCTAAAGGAGCACCGGCGCCGCCAGATCCGGAGTCTGAATTAGCATGTTTGTCACTGGCAACATCACGGCTGCCAGAAAGATCTAAGTTCGAATTTTTCTTATCGTCACCATTAGCATTCGGAGAAGAAAGTGCAGTTAAATTTGACGTCGTACCGTCACCAGCTTTTTGCAATCCATTCGCGCAACCCGGAAGACGAGGATTTGCTAGACATAGACATTCTGGCAATTCCGCATTTTCTGGCTTTGCACATTTAGCAGTATTATCAGCGACCTTTGCAGGATCGCCGGTACCATTTGATTGGTTATCACAGTTCTGGCCTGAATTAAAACCAGAAATCATAGAAGCTATACCCGCACCAGCGGAAACTAGCATATTTGCATAGTCATAAGTACAAGCAGTATTCTTCATTGCCACAGACTTTACGTCATCTTTTTTTGCATCAGCAGTCAAAATCGGAATAATCTGGTCAGTTAAATTTTTTACGGCAGCGGTATAGGAAGCACACTTAGCTTGTGCCGCAGCGAGCTCTAATGCATTTGCTCCTACCCCTGTGCATGCAGAGAAAGATTCAATTTTTAAAGTCAGTAACGAATCTAAATTGGATTTAACAGAAGAGCATGAGGCTTCACATGCTGCACGAGCAGCCGAACACGCAGCCGTGTAGGCCGTTAAGCCCATTTGACCAAGTTTAGCAATTTTGGCAAAAGTACTGCATGAATCTTTGACCGCCACACCTGTGATCATGCTCGCCACTGTATTAATTGAGTTTAGAGTATCTTGAAGTTGAGGACTTGTTCTTTCACGACAGATCGTACCAGCTGTAGACTGCGCGCCAGTGCAGGGGCTGTGATAAAGACTATAGTATGTGGCGTGACCTGCTGCTTTCTTAATAGCTGCTCTACTTGGAATTTGGCCTTCAGATGGCAAAATCTCATCTGCAAGTGTGTTAATCTGCTCTATCATTTTTTTTACTGCACCAGCCTCTTCATCATAGCCACCATCAGCTGCCTCGCGTGCACCTTGAACTTCACTCTTATTGACCGCTGGTGCAGCTTCTGTTTTTGTCTCATTTCCCGCAGCATATGAATGTGACAATCCAGCTATTGTTCCAAAAATAAAAGTAGTGAGTAAACACACACTTAACTTTTTCATAAGATTCCCCTATGTCCTACTTATCGGACAAAGGTCAGACAATCTTAAAAGTATTTAGACTTGTATCAGATTGAGATGGATTGAATTAGAAGTCATCTGGCGGAGGATTAAGAATTTTACCTTTACCAACATTCTCACCACCCAATTGAAGTTCGGAGTTCAGGTAATCAGAAGAAACCATCTTCACAGAATAACCTGTTGAGCCGCCGACAACACAGTTCCCTGGATTTGGAACACCGTTAAGAGGTTCCGCAGTGCAGTTCCCAAAAGTTCCTGGATTCAACGAGTAATCCTTAAGACTTTTACTTCCCCAGCCTGTTAAAAGATTTTTCCAATTCTGAACAGTGAATGTAAATTTCGCTTTCACCGGCAACTTTGCTTCCACAATATTTCCGACTTCAGCAATTTGATCCTTCACAGAAAACTGCGTGAGATCAAATGCACCCGCCTTGAAGCCTTGATGATACCCAATATCTGGGCGAAGACTGTTTGCAACGCCAGTACCAACTTTTTTGACAAACCCATCTCTCAGGCGCGTGTAGTAATTATTAAAGTAGTCCGGCTCGATCGAGTAATAAGCGATATCAAAGGCATTGGGAACAACAGCGGACATTTCCAGCTTACGCATTTCTGACGGTCGATCAACAGACCACGCCATAATATCACCCGTGGTCTTAGCAAAATTAAACGGTAACGCATCCCAATCCGCGAAATTAGGAGCCGTAGACCCGGTATACATGTCGGCTTGAGACACACTGCCTGTAGGCGAAGTGGTCTGCCCCAGCGGAGCCCATTGGGGGTCTAGTTCATAAATACTTTTTCCATAGTTACCGATCATCATCGCTGATTTTAAACCATAGGGATCACCAACATATCGACTGTAATTGGCGGCTCTTATTTTTAAATTTTTAGGATCCGCCATCCCCGTGGTTAAACTCGCCAGATCGGTAACTCTAGGGGGGATAAGTTCATCAGTCTTCTTATTTCCGTCCGACTCCTGCATATCCATCTCTCGACGGCTCCAACGATCTGTGTACCAAGGACCGATTCTTCCGCCAAAAGGTTTTACAAAAGATCGTGCACTCAAAATAGCTTTACCAAATGGTGAGAACGGAATGGCCGGCTGAGTTTTCGCCGAAACACCAACGTAAGCCATACACCAAGGATTCTTCTCTACACCCATTGAAAAGTTATAGGTAGAAACCAAGTTTGATTGATACCCAATATATGGAAGTAATTCGTTAATTCCACTAACTAAGCCCGCAGCCGATCCATCTCTATAATGAATTGGCACTCCTTTATCATCTTCATCTTTTGAGGCATTAAATTCTTTACCGACTGTTTTAATTTCCTGCCTGCTACTACAATCTGTGTCTATGTATGAAAACCCAGGATAAATTTTAATCGGGCTCAACCATTTTACAGGACGATCTTGATTACCAGTCGTTCCACATTTGGGATCACCAAGCGAATTACGCATGGCAAATGAAATCACGGCATTTCGATTTGGAATTGTAAGATTATTATTGAAAGTATTTTCGGCACCCGTCTTTACACTATCGCCGTCAATATCATAAAAATCATCTTCTCTAGAACTCATTGTTCGAGAAAGCTCATTAATCACCAACATGCGATCTCGTTGATCCGCATTATAAGCGACTACAAATTTCCCCAACATCAAATAATTATAAGAGCCAAACACTCTGCAACGTTCTTGAGCGGCATCTAACAAGCGATTAGAAGTCGCCTGCATCGTTGCAGTGATTGCCAAGAAACCAAAGTGCTTTGGAGGACGGAAAAGCTTCACACCACTTCTGGAAGCCATAGACTTACAAGTATTTTCATCCTTAGGCATAGGCTTAAAAGGAATATAGGTAATGCAAAAAGCAGGTGCCTCTTGAAATCCATTGCGAATCGGATCTGTATTTTCATCCGCAATACCCTCAAGAGCTTGAGCTTCAATCAAGCTACGACTGGGCTTATTAAACGGATGATACTCAAACTCCCCCGCACTTCCCAACATCCGATAACGCCAAGCCAGCAACTTCCAACTTTGACGAATCTGATAATTCATATGACCGATGGCATTCAGATTTTCTGCTTGTTTAGCAGCGCCATAATAGGCTGCAAGATCTACGGAGTTCTGCAAATTAATTTTATGATGAACCAAAAGACCGACGTTAATAACCATCGCAAAAAACAAAAACAACACTTGAAAGATCAGCGCTACAAAAAGAGCCACTTGGCCCTTGCGGCTTTTCAAACTTAAAATAAAAGTGCTGTGGTTATTCTTAAACATTGTGTCTCAGCATTGTCTCGCATCGATGCTTCTGAAGCAAGACCCTACTCTTAACAGTCGGGAGCACCAATCAACTCGACCTCGAAAACTTTGACTTGTTCTATAGTGAGATGACAGACTTTCTGCATAGTTCTACGAAGGGAACTCGACCATGGTCCGTACGTCTATAGCACTTATTTTATCAATCCTTCTTCTTCCATTCAGCTCCCATGCGGACGTGCTGTTCGAAGGATATTCTAAAGTTCTCGCCGGGGATCAACACATTGGGTATGTGATCAGTCGCTATGAATTCGACTCAAAAAAGAAACAATTCCTTTCAACTTATATTTTAAAAACTGGAAAAGGTCCCTCTGAGGTCACGGAAAGTTTAAAGGCTATTGCTGATTCAGAACTGGCTCCGATCTCTTACGAATATACGAGCTTAGCTGGAAAAGAAGTCAAAACCATTGATGCTCGTTTCAAGGCTGGAAACTTAAGTGCCGTGGTGAAAACCAACGGAAAAATCCAACGCATTGAAAAGAAAATTCCCAAGGGAACTTTTCTATCCACCTTCCTAGTTTATCTTATGCTAAAAAGTAAAGACGGTCTTCGCTCTGAAACCAAGTATGAATACCAAGCCATTGCTGAAGAAGATGCTGGAATTTACAAAGGCCAAGCACTAGTTGGAAAAGAAGAAACTTATAACGGCTTCAAAGCCTTCAAAATCCTAAATACTTTTAAAGACAGTAAATTTCTAAGCTACGTCAATGAACGTGGTGAAGTGTTAGGCACAAACGCCATGGGCCAAGGAGTGACCACAGAATTGGTTGCAACCCCCAACGACGCCACCACAGGTCAACCCTATAGCAGCACTATTTTGAAAACACTTTTTGCATCCGTGCCCACTGGTCAGCAGAATGTAGTCGCTCAAGCACAGAAATCTAAACCTGCAGTTCAACCCGGAAAACAAATGGGTGTTCCTCAAGGCGAAGGAATCAATCTTAAATCACAACCCTCTAAAGACAGTCAGTAGAACAGAGTAAAGGAATTCTAATGAGCATCAACTCGGTCATTGGTCAGCACATGTTCATCGGTATCTCGGGTCATGCCCTTACCAAAGACGAAAAGCAATTTATCGTTGAAAACAATATTGGTGGTATTTGTTTATTTGGTCGCAACGTTGCTGACCCAAAACAAGTTCGCGATCTTTGCGCAGAAATTCAATCTCTTCGTTTTCTTCAAGCAGACAAGGCTCCTCTTTTCATCGGTATTGATATGGAAGGCGGCAGAGTTCATCGCTTAAAAGCTCCCTTCACAATCTGGCCACCGCTTCGTCGTCTTGGTGAATTGGATGCCCCAACGGCTTCCTTCCATTTTGCCAACCGCATGGGACAAGAACTGAAAGCCGTTGGTATTAATCTAGATTTCGCACCCTGCGTGGATATCTTCACGAATTCCGCAAACACCGTGATTGGTGATCGTTCCATCAGTGATGATCCTGAAAAAGTAGCTCGGCATGCTTCGGCGTTGGTTCGGGGCTACATCAAGGCAGATATCATCACTTGTGCAAAACATTTCCCAGGACATGGGAATACCATCGTCGATAGTCATCTGGATTTACCTGTGGAAAACCTTGATATCGAAAGACTTGAAAGTCTGGAATTAATTCCGTTCAAAAAGTCATTCAAGTCTCGCGTCGATATGGTGATGACTTCACATATTAAGTTTCCAAAAATTGATCCCGATTGGCCTGTGACATTATCCGAAATCTTCATCAAACAAATCATCAGAGAAGAATGCCGCTATCGCGGTCTTGTTATCACTGACGACTTAGGCATGAAGGCAATGTCCAGCCATTTCGGCGTGGATGAGATTCCAGTTCGCGCTTTAAAAGCCGGAGCAGAGTTACTTTTGTACTGCAACGAACCTGAAGTTCCTCCACAAGCGGTCGAAGCGATTCTTGGCGCCGTTGCCCAGGGCACTTTGGACAAAGCGGAACTTGAAGCGACTCATAAAAAAATTCTCGATTTCAA
>CAZPYX010000072.1:0-18273 GCA_964590635.1 uncultured Bdellovibrio sp. | reverse complement strand
TGTGACATTTATGACTCAGTGTGGAGGACGTATGATCAATAGAGGTGGTTTTAGCTTTGTCGCAATGTTGGTAATCAATCCCGTTGTGATACTTTTTTATCAAAACTGCTCAATGGCACCAGTTAGTCAGGCTAAGAACACGACTCCAACTCCGGTGATAGCTCGCCAAGTTGCTTCCGAGGCTAAGCCCGTGATTGCGAAAATCAAACCCGCTTGTTCAGAAAACAAAAAAGAGTGTGCAAAGGCTGAGTAATCTATCTTGAGGAACTCGGATTTGATCTGGGTTCTTCATTATACACTTTGCGAATATTCGAATTATTTATATGCCTTTTACTAATCATAAGGCCTCTTATAGAACTGACTTAATAAGCACAGTTCATACGATGAGGCTTCTATGAAACATCAAGTTCTTTCCCTGATCGCTCTGATCACAATCTCGTCTCCGTCTGCATTTGCCTTCCTGACAAATCAAGAGCAGCAATTTTTCATCACGTCTTTGAACAAGATGAATACAAATGAAAATATCAAATTCGAAGAAGTTCATTGCTCTCGCCGCAATCGTCTTTGCATCGTCAAAGCGGAAATCAACAAGCATCAAACTGCTTGTGTCGTGGATCGTTTGATGGATTCTTCCGACCTTCTGGATTCAAAAACTAACAAAGTTGCACCCTACGCAGAGTCCACGATCTCATCTTGCGTTCAGAAACTCCTCTAGTCCTGTTCGCCGCAGACCATAGACCGTCTGCGGCAATTAAAATTCCTAGACCTCGCTATTTTCCGCATTGACTTACACATTATTTACACTGTAAGTTCATATGTAAGTTATGACAAAGAAATCGCCCCTCCCAAAGCAAGCGTCCCCGACAGCGCCCCTGACTCCTAAAGAGAAAGGAGTCCTCGAATACATCGAGGCCCAACTCTTAAGTTCAGGAGTTTCTCCGTCATATCAAGAAATTAAGGATCATTTCGGATTGGCTTCGTTCAACTCGGTTCAGAATTATCTGAAACAGTTAACGAACAAGGGATACATCTCGAATCCCCTCAATCAGAAAAGAGCCATTCAGGTGCTCCACTCTGCGTCGGCAGTGCAGGAACATCTACAAGCAAAAGTCTCGACGACGACAGGATCTCCTCGCACTAAGCTCCTCCAGGCTCGTGATGAGATCCTGTCCCTTCCCTTACTTGGTAAGGTCGCTGCGGGACAACCTATTGAAGCACTTAAATATGACGAGTTTGTCGACGTTCCACCTTCTATGGTCAGAAATCCTTCGAAGTCTTTCGCTTTGAAAGTCCAAGGGGAATCCATGATTGAAGACGGAATCTTTGATGAAGACATTATCCTGATTCAGGAACAAAAATCTGCGACGAACGGAGACATTGTCGTCGCGACTGTCGACAACGAAGCCACGGTCAAACGTTTCTACCTCCGCGCCCAACCGGATTCGGGTGATAACTCGAAAAAAGTAGAACTTCGCCCATCCAATTCCACGATGAAATCCATGTGGTTCTCACCTGACGAGGTTGAGATCCGCGGGATCGTGGTTGGTCTTATCCGTAAATTCTGATTTACTGCTGGAAAAATCAAAGGCAACTGATGTTAAGGTTGCCAGTCGTTATATTTACTCGTTTCGTGAATTCCTGCAGTCAGCTTTTCGAAATTTCCACGCCTATGCATTTCATCTATGACCTTTTTTAGGATCGCATCCGCGTTTTTTCCCTTTTCATTCTTAGCCACTACAAAATAAACGGATGGAATTGAGTAGAGTGATCGATGAATATTTTTAAGCTTAAGACTTCGAACGAGTTTGTCGCCTCCATCTTGAGTAAGAATGGCAGCATCCAAACGCCGAGAATCCACCATCTTCAGAGTGCTCTCCATAGATGATTGAAGGGAAATTGGAAAACTAAAGATCTCTTTTCCTAGAAGCAAAGTCCCAACGTCAAAAGGATAAGCACCTCTAATTAAAGCATCGGCATAATTAGCAAATTCCGCCTCAGACATCTGCAGCTTAAGTGCACGACGAAGTTCTATGACACTATCAAAGTTTTTATTCAAAAGAGGTTGAAGCTTTTTAATTAAAGCCTGAGAAAAATTTTTCCGCATTAACTGCTCTTTAAGAACTAACTTTGCTTCTTTTAATTTTTCTTTCGTAATAGGGTTTTGCTTATTTGAATAAATAACTAGAACGACTTCGCTGTAACTTCGAGTGGAATAGGAGAACTCTAAATTCTGTTCTTGAATGTCTGACCGAAACAACGGCATGTGTGCATCGGCATCCCCAGACATGACACTTTGAATAGACCTGGCAAATGGATAGCTTTGAATCCTGATCTTTTTCTCTGGATAGAGATCATTGAAAATGGGAATTAGTGAATTGGCAAAAGCCAAATGCGCCTTATTGGGCAATTCCCCCACGGACAATACAAATTCATTTGTTTCTGCAAAGCATTTGTGACATGCGAACAGCACTAGGAAGAGCAACAATGAAATCCGGTTCATTCAACATCCTTGTATAGCAGAATCAGAAATACACGGATTTCCCAAAGATGTCATATTTTTCGCAGGTCTAGATTAGTAATGGCAGTAGTCAGGTCTTGAAATGTCGAGACCATCCATAGATCTACTGATTCTAAATGGCGCCTTTTTACTTTCCAATAACGGCTGATTGATGGCTTTAGCAAATTGAACTTCCAAGACAGGACGACCATTGTCGGTCGTCACTTGCGCAGTTCCTACGTTTTCAAGATTGATGACGCCACTGACATCATCGAAATCAACTTTGCCAGTGATCTTTCGATCAAAAACCTGGGCATCGAAAGTGAATTCCCTGTAGTGAAGGGTGAATGTATAGTCTTTTTCCAAATAAAGCTCTGCCTGACCAACAACAACATTAGCAGGATCAGTCCAAAGCATCATCCCACCGCCCCGCAAAGATACGAAATTCAAAGTGCCGTCATCGCAACTTCCGCTGGTGTGATAAAAAAACTCTTCAGGAATGGATTTTTTTTCAGGAGCCGTGCTGAACAAGGCCGTTTCAATTCCCCCGCAACCAGCAAGAGGAAGCACACCCAGAATCAAGATAGTACAAACAAGATGTCGTTTCATATTCACAAGGCTACAAAGTCCCTGAAAAATCGTCACATAGTAATATTCTTTCTAGTCTAAGGATTTGTGGAAAAACCTGTGTTATATACAAATGCTATGGAAGCATCCACACGCGCAATTTCTTATCACGACAAACATAAGTTCTATAAAGAGCTTCAATCTGAAGTTGATGGCCTTTTAGAAAAAGAATGGTTCGTCAATTTGGCTAATATCTCAGCCTTGCTAAAGCAGCATTTGCCAGACATTGACTGGGTGGGGTTCTACTTAGCACACAACGAAGAACTTCTGCTGAGTTCTTTCCAAGGTCTTCCCGCTTGTACTAAAATCAGATTCGGCAAAGGTGTTTGTGGAACATCCGCGTCCAAAAAGACAATTCAAATAGTCGCAGACGTAGATCAGTTTCCAGGACATATAGTATGCGATAGCGCCTCACGCTCGGAAATTGTACTGCCATTGATTCACGATGATAAAGTTTTGGCGGTGCTCGATATCGACTCTCCTCTTCTAAATAGATTTGATGAAGTCGATGCCGAGGGATTGTCTAAAATCGTTTCAGCATTAATCGGAAAAACAAACTGGCCAAAAAGTTTTCTCTAAAGCGCAATTTTTTTGACCAGCACTTCAATTGGTTTTGAATCCCTGGTCAGACTGACTTTGGCAGTCGAATGCAAATAAATCAGTTCCGCCGGAACAGACCTTTCATCCTGTTCTTGCAGCAACAAAGCCACTTGCTCTCGAGTAAGCTCCACAGCCCACGCACCTTCCGCGGTCTTTTGAAGTTCCAAATTTAATTTTGGAGATTCAAATTCCAGAAACACTTCACGGGCCGCTGGAATCATGGAGTCGTCAATTTTTATGCTCGGCCGCCAAGGACGCTGAGTCGCCTCCGCAATGACTGTAGGAAAGTGGGCCCAAGCAACACCCACAAACAATAGACATAACAACGAACTCAATATCACCTTCGCCATAACTCACCCTTTTTTAGAAGCGAACCATCATCGCAAGATTGATACGATTTTCTGACTTCACCAAATCTGGAGACCACCCATTTGGCTTCGGAGTCGTGTTCAAACCATCCGGAGAAGTCACACCACCAGGGCCGGCGAAGTAATTCACATCTGCCTCGCGATGAATAAATTCCGAACGGAAGGTCACCATTTGATCTGGCATATAGTCGAAAGTGATCGATGTATCCCACGCATGGAATTGATCGCCAGGATTTTGCGAGAAGAACGGATTGCCATTCTGATCAAGGGCAGGATTGGTAGCGCTCGCACCACCGCTGGCCCCTGTCGTTGAAGTTTGTATAGGCGGAATCAGCACAAGATAACGACCTGGATTATTAATCATCCCCGCCCCTAATGTCAGAGCATAGGTATCATGATCGAACCACAAACGATTGTAAGCCATCATACCGATGAAGTACTGACTTGGATTGGTCGAATCACCGCCGGAACATTTAACTCCACCGCCATTTTCACAACCGATATCCGCAGTGATTGAAAAAGCCGCCTTGCTAATAAACTTGGTCGGAGCATCAATGTATTTATACTGAACACTATTATCGCTGTGATAACGAGTACGCCCCGGCGTCGCCAATGTATCAGAACCAACATAGCCATTGAACACCCACGACAACTCTCCCGTTGGACGATAAGCCACTTGATATCCTAAACCGGGCGCTTCATTGAACATTCCATAGGACTGCCATCCATTGATCAACCAAAATTCAGTTTTAAGACGATCTGATGGAAAGATCTGCAAACGCAAGCCATTAAAAAACCATGGGGTGTTCGCAGAAGTGTAAGAAGCTTGATAAGCCCAGTTCTCTACGTTGTAGTAGCTGAACAGGCCAATATAAGACATGAAAATACCCGCATCTAAATTGATGCCATTCATCTTATCCCAGTGATATCCACCATAGGCTTCAGAAACATAGCGATAAGCGGTGTTCATATCCCATTGACCCCTTGCCGTTGAAGCATCATTTCTAGGAGTCATACTGGAGTACATTCCAAACTGAGTCATGATACGCCCCCGCGCCTGACCATAGTGAAAATCTCCACCAACACCCAACTGGGTGACTTGCACTTCTTGAGTACGACCTGAAGAAGTCGAACCCACCAAGGTGTGATCCTTCGGCTTATTGAAGTCATACACATAACTAGTATCGGCCATGAAAGAGCCCGTGAAATATTTTGTATCCAGCAAAGCAGTCTTCTGTCGATTGTTCCCGTTCAGCCAAGTGAAGTCGGCAAAAGCAAAGGGCTCTGCCGCCGGCGCAGTGGTCGGTTCAGTTTGTGTCGTTTGAGTCTTTGTCTCTTCTTCAGCCTTCACAGAGTAAGGCGCAATTAGGCAAGCGCAAGCAAGCGCCAACCATGATCGTTTGCTGATCATAAAATCTCCCTTTGACTGCATATTCAGTCTTCTTTGAGAGCGATCTTAGATAAGCAAAAATAAAGATGGCGCTAAAACTCAAGCTTCATTACGGCAGGACAATCATATCTCAGACGGCTTTGATAAAATCTTTATGCGCGAATTTACTTTTTTTGTGCGGTTCTTACACCCCATCTTTTAAAATGTCCTATGGAAAACAGAAAAAAATTAAACCGTGAATACTTCTTTGCACTGCTAGCTCTGATTGCCACCGCCGGTCTTGGTGAAGTCTTAGTGCCCCTCACCGGATTCCGAGCTGTTTCTTTTCTATTTCTTTTGACCATTGTTTTTCTCAGTCAGTTTGTTTCCTTAGGACCTATTTTATTTTCGGCCGTAGTCAGCGCTCTGCTATGGAATTTCTTTTTCATCCCTCCGATTTTCACCTTCATCATTCCGGGCATTGAAGACATCTCTTTATATCTTTCGTTTTTAGTGACTGCCGTAGCGACAGGATATCTGACTCATCATTTGCGCGAAAAAGAAGCCAAGGCCCACACCGTGGATCGACTTCAGCAATCGGAGCAACTCCATCAGGCCTTGCTCAATTCCATTTCCCATGAGCTGCGCACGCCTTTGACTGAAATCATCAGTGCTGCCACTTCATTTAAAGATCCTAGCATTTGGAACAAAACGGAATTTCGCGAAGAACTCTCTGCCGATCTCACGCGCAGCAGTCGGCGACTCAGTCGAGTGATCGACAATTTACTTGATATGACTCGATTGAATTCAGGAGTTCTGACCCTGTCCAAAGACTGGTATGACATTCCTGAGCTTCTGCGCCTGACAGCAAATACAATTCAGTTCGAACTTTCAAATCATCAAATTCATTTCTCTGGGACTGAAGTATCTCTTACACGCGTCGATTATCGGCTGCTGGAACAAGCCTTTGGAAATCTTCTTATCAACGCCAGTCACTATGCCCCCAAAGGCAGTCATATCTTTGTGACTGTCTTCGAAGAAGAAATTCAAAACAAATCTTTCATCGCCGTGAAGCTGCGCGATCAAGGACCCGGAATCCCGGAAAATTCCTTAGACAGAATATTCGATAAGTTCTATCGCGCTCCAGGAGCTAAATCCGGAGGCACAGGGCTGGGTCTTTTTATCGCCAAAAGCTTTATTGAACAACATCACGGTCTGATCAAGGTCCGCAACCACACCGAAGGAGGCGCTGAATTCACCATTCACTTGCCCATTGAAAAGCTTCCGCCGCCTCCGTCTGGAGATCCCCTATGATTGCTCGCAAAATCCTTATCATTGAGGACGAACAGGCGGTCAGCAAATACTTGCGCTTGGCTTTGGAAGCTGACGGTTATGTGGTCTTTGAATCCATATACGGCCAAGAAGGACTTTTAAAAATTAAAGATCTTGACCCTGATTTGGTCATTTTGGATCTAGGACTTCCCGACGTATGCGGAGACGAAGTCTTAAGCAGCTTACGTGTATGGTCCAAAGTTCCAGTCTTAGTCTTAACTGCGCGCACTTCGGAAAAAGAGAAAATCGCACTTCTGGATTCAGGCGCCGATGACTATATCACCAAACCTTTTGGAACTAATGAACTGATGGCTCGTCTTCGCGCCTTAGTTCGCAGAGGTTTGCAAAGAACCGGAACAACAAACTTCACAAGCGGACCTCTATTTATTGATTTCATCGCGCAGAACGTTTTCATTCGAGGACAACCCATCAAACTGACAGACACCGAGTACCGCTTACTTAAGTTTCTTGCCTCTGGGGAGGGACGCCTGATCACGCAAAGACAAATTCTTTTGGGAGTTTGGGGTGCCAGCGCTCTCGATAGCTCTCACTATCTACGTGTGTACATTACAATGTTAAGAAAGAAGCTTGAGGACAATCCTGCGACTCCACAGCTTCTAATCACAGAAGCCGGAGTTGGATATCGCTTGATGGTTCTTGAGTAATTAAACTGGTGTCGGTTTGTATTGGCATTCTCATTGCTTCAAAAAAAGCAGGAGGATTGTTCTATGAGAATCATCATCTATTTTATGACCATACTTTGCCTAATAGCAGTCGCAGAGGTTTTCTTTACTCACCAGCAGTATGCAAAAAACAAAGGGAATGAAGCCCTTCAGCCCATTCCCTTATAATCCCCTCGAGAGATAAATTTAATTCAATTGTATCGGCGCCATTAGCCGCGAGCGTAGCGCTTATTCACTGATTCTCGGATTTCAGCACCTTCAATACTCAAGCGTGTCCATGGAAGCGCACGAAGTCTTTCAGGCTCAATTTCTTCCTCTGTCTCTTCACAGTATCCGAACGAACCGTTTTCGATGCGAGCCAAAGCGCTCTCGATTTCCATTAGCTGACCACGAAGTCTTTCGTGCATGCTAAGGAATTCTTGTTCAGCTAGAACGCGGATCGTTTGATCGCCTTCGTCGCCGCCCTTTTCCTCATTCTGGTCCAAGCTTAGACGACCTTCCTTAACTCTATTAAGGATGTCTTGTTTAGCTTGCAAAAGTCTTGTTCTACATTCAGTGACAAGCTTTTCAGAGATAGCCATACTGCCCCCTCGTTCCTTCCGAGCTTAAGTGCCAATTTGGAACTGACCTATTAAGTTCCAAGCGTGTAAAGATTGCAAGTAATTATTCTTACATTAACTTAAAATTAACTAAGCTTATGAAAATCCTAACGAATTTCTGACTGTGGACAATGCTGCGATTAGGCTAAAGACTCTAAAAAACGACTTCCAGTAAGCTTCTTACAAGTATAATCCTTCAAAAAATCACTTTCTCGCCTAAACACGCATAGCGTTAAATTCTAGACCTTGGCTGAGGAAAAGGAAACTGATACCCCCATTCGATGGTTATCTTTCTCTTTTTGAGTCAATTGATGTGGGCACAAACGAACCTTAATCCGTTAGAAGGTCGTTGGGCTCAGCCCTGCCAACTACAAACCCTGCGCGAAGAAATCTTCGTCGGGACTTCATCGACCTTGTTGGAAAACTACTATTATAAGAAGGATTGCACTCAACCACTGATGAGTATTCGCAACTCAGGAACTTACGAATACAATGAAGAGCACATGGATTTCACCTTTGCTCGAATCACGATCACGCTCAAAGACGATTTGATGATTCAGGATTTTAATGGGCGTCAGGTTTGTGGTTTTTCAGACTGGAAGCTTTACGAAGAGCGCGATGTAACAGGTTTGCTTTGCGCTTTGATCACCGGAGCGAAACCGATGAAAATCTCAGAAGTCGGTTCGAAAAGATTTGGTATATATAAGATAGAAGGCGACCTACTTTACTTCGGTCGCCTCGAACCCGGTCACGACGCGCTCTCCCCCGAGAAACGCCCGATTTTCTTAGATTCCCGCTTTTACGTCAAACAGCCCTGACTATTTAAGACAAGTCGACACACGGGCAAAAAGATCGCCCGTTGCTTGATTGAGCCTTCCAGACATGCGCTTACCCTGCACCCCGCGCGCACGGAAGGCCTTCGCTGATTGATCCATATTTTGGGAAATAGATTTAGAAGATGCTGCTTTTGAAGTCGATACGACTTCAGAAAACTCCTCCATGGTGGAGGCAAAGGTTTCGTGGTTGCTGACCAAGCTGTTCATGATCTTTTCTTGGGCCTCTTGCATGGCCGTCAGCTCTTTTTTAAGGTCAGCATAATCTGTGGATACACTCGCCCCCAGGTAAGTTGCAAGTAAATTTAAAGACAGAATAAGTGCTTTCATAGTTCGACCTCAAATCAACAATTCTTGCGAAACGCAAGATCAGCAGTATGACGCTCACTAAAGCAAGGTCTCTGCCATCTTTCAGACACCTCAGATCGAATACATCGACACTAGAGGTGACATTTTAGGCTAGATCTTAAGAAATTTTTCAAACTCGTTCTTTGTTTCGCCAGTGGTGTAAGGCAACAAAAGGCGGGTCACATGGTGTTTACCGCGTTCGATCGTGCGCTTGCCCGGCTGCTTTTCCGCAGATTCAAAGAACTGAAGGAAGGTCGTTGCCATGGCCAATAGAGATTCGGCGATATATTGCATTTCGCTGACTTCGTTGATTTTGACCATTTTGCCTTCTTTCACCCATTGGCGGTAAAGAATGACCATTAGCTTCATCATTTTCTGGATGTGGGCTCTCCACATTTTTGCCAATTGCTGATCTTTGCGGCGAAGAGCGTACATTTCACGGTGGAAGAAGCGATAGCGCCAGTAAAGTTCGAAATTTTCGTTAATGAACTCTTGAGGCGTCACCTTTTTTGCACGACGAGGGCGCCAAACATCATAGGTGTCTTTCGCCATTCTCTTGAAGAGTTCCTCAAGGATTTCTTCCTTATTGTCATAGTGGAAATACAGATTTCCAGGACTGATTTCCATCGCCTTAGCGATATGATTTGTGGTGATCGAAACCACACCACTGCGGTTGAAGAGTTCGGCGGAAGTAAGGAGGATGCGTTCTTTAGTCTTCATACTTTACAGTCTTTAGTCTAAGTCTCGAAGAGAGTCACGATGAGAGTCACAAAGTCAGCAAATTAAATGGGCCTCAAAGGCTCGTCCGTATTGAGTTTGCACTGACCAACTGCCGACCAGTTAAAGCGCCTAATTTCGAGAATCGCCTTGAAAGTGGTAATTTTATGGTGCTACCATTTAAAGATGCGATCCAAAACAAAATCTAAGCTAATAAAACTATTCGTATTTTCTGGCGCTTCCGCGATCGCCCTCTATTCCCTTTTGGGATTCACTGCCTCAGAGGGACCTGAAGCTCAAACTGCAACACTCGCCGCAAAAAAAGCCACTAGCCAACTTGAGGAGCGCGCACATATTGCCAAGCTCTTTGCCAATCAAGTTCGTGCGAATGATTTGCCTGCGAAAATGCAGCTCAAATGGGAAGGCAAAGACCAAGACGTTGCGGTAAAATACACGATTGATTCAGACCTACAAAAAGAGGCTGACCGCCTTTTGAAGTCTTACAAACCGGACTACGGCGCTATTTTCGTGATGGATGCAACGACGGGTGAAGTTTTGACCATGTCGAGCTTCCAACGTGATGATGCCCACGCACCGAATATCAATTTGCAGGCAACCTTTCCAGCAGCTTCCGTCTTCAAAGTCGTAACTGCGACAGCGGCTGTGGACAAAGCAGGGGTTAATCCTTCACACAAAATCCACTACAACGGCGGCGCCCACACTCTTTATAAAAAGAATGTTCTTTCTGAGCGCGTGACTCGTTGGACCAATGTGATCACTTTAAAAGACGCCTTCGCTCGTTCGGTCAATACGGCTTTTGGCCGCTTGAGCATCGAGAACCTTCATCCTGAAGATTTAAATGAGTACTCAAACCGCTTCATGTTCAATCAAGAAATCCCTGCGGACTTCCCGGTTGAAATGGGTGTTGCCTATATTCCACCAGGCAAAGGCTTTGAAATGGCGGAGGCGGCCTCTGGTTACACCAAATCCAACCGCATGAGCCCCGTCCAAGGAGCTATGATCGCCGCTTCTGTGGCGAACGACGGTCAAGTTGTGGTTCCTTATGTTGTTAGCAATGTTCAAGACGAAGCTGGCAAAATGCTTTATCAAGGAAGCACACTTCCCCACGGCACAACGATGAGCAAAGAATCTGCTGCGAAAATTCGCGAGTTGATGGGCCAAACTGTTCTTGCCGGAACATCTCGCAGATCTTTCCGTCCTTTGATGAAGGATCGTAAATTCCGTGAAATCGAAATGGGCGGCAAGACTGGCCACTTAACAGGCGACAACCCACGTGGGCGTGTTGACTGGTTCGTAGGTTATGCCTTGGATGAGGATAGAAAAATTGCAGTAGCAGCGATCACTGTGAACAAAAAATTCTGGACAGTTAAGTCCGCTCACTTGGGACAAAGCATGTTTAGAAAGTACTTCAGCCCGATCGTGGCTCAACAAAAAGCGGCGACTCGCAAAGTCTCTTCAAGATAAGACGATACAAGATAAGCAAATACGAATTTTAAAAATAAAAAAAGAGCATGATCAACATCATGCTCTTTTTTTTCGTCTAAAATTTAGCAGTCGCTACTATTCGTCTTTAGGTTTCTTATCTTCTAACTTCTTATCACCGTGAGTGATCTCCAAGGGTGTGACTTCGACAACTTCGGCATGGATCTCGCGCTCTTCGCGGACTTCACTGACATCTTGGAAGCCCGTGCCATCATTGCGGAACTCATAGTAACGGAAGCCTTGAGAATCACCATTTCCCATGCCGCCCATTCCTCCCATACCGCCAAATCCGAAGCCTTTGCCACCGAAGTTAAAGCTGGCAGCGCCTTTTTTAATTTGTTTAGCCATGAAGAGCTTAAATCTCCAAACCGCCAAATGACGAAGGCCCGGCAATAGCAAAATCAAACCAATGATACGTGTGAAAAATGACGGGATTAAAAAGAAAATGCCCGACAAAAAGATCGCACCTGAATGCAAAATCTTACTTGCGGGAAGCTGTCCCTTCACCACTGTGCTTTGCAAAGTCATGATCGCCATGCGCCCTACAGTGCTGACAATTAGAAAGCCCAAAACGCAGGGCAAAAGGTAAAGTCCCAAAGTGTTAAAGAAGCCCCACTCATGAACGCCCCAGAAGAAAATCACAAACTCGGCGATGATAAATGGAAATGGAATAGCAAGCATATTGGGTCCTTCTTTAGAAACTCAGTTCAGCTACCACAGGGCAGTGATCAGAGCCTTCAACTTGGTCCAGAATATCTGCGGAAGTAAGATATTTCTCAAGACCTTTCGAAACGCTAATGTAGTCAATTCTCCATCCGCGGTTATTTTCACGAGCACGTTCAAGATAAGACCACCAAGAGTAGCGGTTGGCCGCGTTAGGGTGAAAATAACGGAAGGTGTCGATAAAGCCCAGCTCTAAGAATGATGAAAACCAGGCGCGTTCTTCTGGGAAGAAACCGCTCACTTTTGAAAGACGAATGGGATCAAAGACATCCATCGTTTGATGAGCCACGTTGTAATCTCCGACCACAATCACTTGTCTTCCCGTTTTTAGTTTTTCTTTCAGATGCAAATTCAAATCTTTTAAAAACTGTTGCTTGAAGTTATGTCGTTCGTCTCCCGAACCACCGTTGGGAAAATAGATATTATAAAGATCAAAGGGGCCATGATCCGTAATCACGATTCTGCCCTCACTATCATAAGCCTCGATGCCCATGCCATGCGCGATACTTTTCGGTTCTTCATTTACGAATGTTGCAACACCGGAATATCCTTTGCGCACGCCTGAAGACCAGTAAGCAAATTGACGATGCAACTGTCTGGCCTCAGTTTCCACTTGGTCAATATGAGCTTTCGTTTCTTGTACACAGAAGATATCTGGATTTTCTTTGTTCACAAAATCGACCAGACCTTTTTTGTGGCAGGCCCTAATTCCATTCACATTCCAAGAAATGATTTTCACAGTTTCTCCTTGTATTTAAATCTCAAAAAGCTATCAATAGATAGCAAGGAGACTCCTCTATGCCAATGATTAACCAACCCGCACCACAATTTTCAACTCAAGCTGTGTTCGATGGTGGTGATGTAAGAGATGTGACTCTTAGTGACTATAAAGGGAAATGGGTCATTCTATTTTTCTATCCCCTAGATTTTACTTTCGTATGCCCTACAGAATTAACTCAATTCCGTGAACACCTGGCAGAGTTTGCCATGGCTGGCGCTGTGGTTATGGGTTGCAGTGTAGATTCAGTTCACTCTCACAAACGTTGGCTACGTGATGATCTGGGCAATCTGGGCTATCCATTACTTGCCGATCTTACCAAACGCATTTCTCGCGACTACGGTGTTCTTTTTGAAGAGCGTGGCATCGCGACTCGTGGAACTTTCATCATTGATCCAGAACAAAAAATTCAATACATGGGTATTCACAATACCTCTGTAGGACGTGATGCCAAAGAAATTCTTCGTGTACTTCAAGGTTGCCAATCCGGAGAGCTGTGCGCTGCTGGATGGAAAAAAGGCGACGTTCACATCTTGCCTTTAAAATAAAATGAATCTCAAGACTGAGTTCATTCAACAACTCAGATCTTCTTTCAAGGGGCTGGAAAACGAGCCCCTTGAGTCGATTGTTGCTGAAAATCTGATTTCGCCATTTACCATTGAATTACCTCAACCGATTTTGAAACAAGCGCAAGATATCGTTGCTACATTGTTTTCAATGCGCGAAAGAAAATCCTATCAAGCCCACTATGAAGACCTGATTGCCATGAAGGGGATCAAAGATCCCGGCAACAAGTCCATCATGATGAGCTACGACTTTCACGTGGATGAGCAACAAAATCTTAAGTTGATCGAGATCAATACCAACGCTTCATTCTTGGCCTTGGGCCATGAGATGTACAAAACCCGGAGCATTCCACTACCTGTTGCCGATTTTTCTTTCGATGAAGTTCGCAAAGACATTCTGACGGAAATGAAACTTCAAGGTAAGAATGTTTCCGGCGCCTTCAAAGTAGCCATCACCGATGACAAGCCTTCCGAACAAAGATTGTTTGTTGAATTCTTGGTTTACAATGAGCTGTTTAAATCTTGGGGTTGGGATTCGCGCATCGTGGATTACCGCGACCTCTTTAAAGATTTTGATCCCGATTTCATTTACAACCGCTATACAGATTTCTTCTTAAGTGACGAAAGCAGTGAATTGCTACGTGATAAATTCTTAAGCAGTGATGTTTGCGTTTCTCCAAATCCCTATGAATATCTTCTTTTAGCGGACAAGCAGCGACTGATTGAATGGAGCCAAGACGGATTCTTTGAGGCCCAGGGACTTTCTGAATCAGAGATTCAACTTTTACGAACAGCCGTTCCCCATTCTTATGATGTCGCCAAGTCTTCACCTGAAGAAATTTGGGCCCTTCGTAAAAAGTTATTCTTTAAACCTAAGAATGCCTTCGGCTCAAAGCAGTCTTACAAGGGATCCTCGATTAGCAGAAAAACATTTGAGGAACTTCTTAAGGAAGACATCATTGGCCAAGAATATGTGCCAGCTTCTGAACAAGTCTTCGAAACCCCTGAGGGACCTCAGAGCTTCAAATATGACCTGCGCTGTTATGCTTATCAGGGCCGCCTGCAGCTTATCGTCGCCCGCCTCTATCAAGGACAGGTCACAAACCTGCGCACGCCTTATGGCGGTTTTGGCTGCGTTTCGTTTAGATAGATCAAATTGACACATTTCATTGAAGAAGCAGGACTGAAGTCCTACTTCAGGTGCGGAATAGCATCGTATGTGATGGATAAGTACTGAGTGACGCCCTCGATCTGCTTCACCAGAAGCAGTTCGTACTCTGTGTGTGTCTTTTGATAAATCTTATAAGAGGCGCCTGTGCCTTTGAGATATTTCTCAAGAGTCTCATTCTGTTGAAATGACGGTGTTTTGAAATTCCAGAAAGAATATTTACTTCCCTCTGCCATCATTTGAAATTGCCACAAACTTTGCCCTACCTTCGGTTGCTTACGGGTGTCGATCAATGTTGGACCGAACAAGGCAAAGCGCTCTTTCAGGTCTGGTGCGGAGTTCGCGCACAGGACCTCGGAAGATCCGACATCTTTTTTTAAAAAAGACTGATAGCCATGAAGTTTTACGGGCTCACCCTTCTGATTTCCTTCAACGTAAAATTCAACCTCTCTCGCCACCAAAACCGTCTCTGGCAAGCGAGACAGGCTACCAAGGAAGTCATTTCTCAACTCTGTCAGAAACTCGGGACGCTCCTGACAATCAGGCGCAGAGTGGAATTCCGGGCGAAGCAAACGACCCGCAGGATCTCGTTTCAAGGCGAAGGATGTCGTTGAAAGCAGCACTAGAAGTAGAAAGCCAGATGTTTTCATCAAAAAAATCCCCTCAATATGTCCAGTCTAGTATTCGGCGGAAGTTTTTTAGGGCTTAATATAAAAGAGCAGTATTTGTTTATGGATTTTGAAGAGTGTCTCGTTTTCTAACAAGGAGCCAAGTTCCAGCATGACGATGAAGCACAATGGCGTTAAAAAGCTTTCGCAAATGTCGAACTTCTATTCGGCATTCGATCAGATCAACGGCATCCATCCTTGGATGGATGCCGTCAAAGACGGATTTATTGCTTACAATGTTCGTCAACTCAACACCGGCAAAATCGCTTACTTCAACTTCGCTCTCGCAAAAGAAATGGGACTGATTCCTGCGGATCACGCAGATCAAATGACTGATGAACTTGCGGAAAAACTTATTGAAACGTTTTCTCTGCAAATCATAAACGAATACGATGAACTTTCCAATCGTCGCATCGATCCTGCTACCATCCGTCCTCATAAGTATATGGCAACTCGTTACTTACAGTTGCAACATGCGAACAAACAAGGAAAGACTTCCGGCGATGGTCGTGGAATTTGGAATGGGACTGTTTATAATCGCGGAATCACTTGGGACGTCTCTAGTCGCGGAACCGGAGTCACACGCCTCGCCCCTGGTGCAGTATCTGCGCAAAGACCGCTTAAAACCGGCGGCACTGAGTTTGGCTATGGCTGTGGACTTGCGGAGATGGACGAGCTGCTGGGCGCATCTATCTTGGCAGAGGTTATGCACTTACAGGGCATTCGCACCGAGCGCATGCTTTGCGTGATTGACCTTGGCAAGGGCTATGGCATCGGTGTACGTGCCGCTCCGAATCTGGTTCGTCCTGCGCATTTGTTTCTTTACTTAAAACAAGAGCGCTATGAATCACTCAAAGCTGCGACTGATTACTTAATCGATCGCCAAGTTTCTAATAAGGCGTGGGACATCAAAGCTCGCGGAGTCGCTAAATACGACGAATTGCTTGAAGCGGTATGTACTTCCTTTGCAGAGTTCACGGCACAACTTGATATCGACTATATCTTTGCATGGCTTGACTGGGACGGAGACAATGTTCTAGCCGACGCGGGCATTATTGACTATGGCAGCATTCGCCAATTCGGCATTCGTCATGACAAATATAAATATGATGATGTGGAAAGATTCTCGACAAACCTGAACGAGCAAAAACAAAAAGCCCGTTTGATTGTACAGGTTTTTGCTCAGATGGTTGACTATCTGAAGACCAAGCAGAAGAAACCACTTCGTGATTTTGCCCATCACCCGATCGTTTTGAAATTCAACTCTCAGTTTATGGAGTTCCGTGCGCAAAGACTTCTTTACCGTATGGGCTTTAACGAAAAACAACGCGCCAACATTCTTGAGAAAAAAGAACTCTTCGATAAATTTGATCGCGAGTTTTCCTTCTTTGAAAGAGCTAAAGTCAGCGGTTCCGAAGAAAAGGTCGCTGACGGAGTCAATCATCCGGCGTTGTACAATATGCGCCACCTATTCAGAGCTTATCCGCAGTTCTTGGCAGAAAGCCCTTTGCCTTTCGAAAAACGTTGGATGTTGGAAAAGGATTTCTTTAAAACTATTCTTTCAAGCTTTGCCAAAAGCAGAGACGCTCGCATGGGCGAAAAACAACGCCTGCACATAGAATCTTTCCAGCAACTTTATCGCGAACTTGTTGCGACCGCCGCTGGGAAACAAAAACCCGATGCAATTCTTAAGGGTATCTGCGAGCGCGCAGATAAACTGAATTCCGACAAACGTATCACGGGAAATGCTTTGATTGAGATGGTGGATGAAATCATCACCGAGAAAAAGCGTGGACTTCCTTTAGAACAAATCCAAAAGATCGTGGATCGTTTGGTGTTTGATCACAACGGAATGCCAGAAATTCCAGTGGGTCGATTCTATAAAGAAAAAGAATTTACCGGCGCTGTGAAAATGGATCTCTTCGCAAAACTTCTAAGCTTGGTCGAAGAAAACAAAGAATCTATTTAAGTAGTCAGCTATTTTTTATTCTCACCCAAGACGCAACTAGTTAAAACTAGAGGCATTTCGCCCCCAAAAACATTGGCCTAGCCTTTGCTCTACTCCCTTTGCAGTGATCAAAAGATCACCAGCACTACGGAGGGGAACCATGAGCAGAAGTATTTTTCTTCTGATCGCTTCACTATTTTTATTTTCAACTTCTCGCGCAGAAACACCAGCGGGAATTTCAATTCAAGGACTACAAGCTAATGGAACAGGATGCCCACAAGGATCATACTCCGCTAACATCTCGCCGGATGGACAAGCCTTTTCTCTTCTTCTGGATAATTATGTTGCAGCTTCTGACATGCACAATCCTATTTCTCGCCTTAATTGCGAGCTAAGAGTGAACTTTCGCGTACCGCGTGGTTGGACTTTCACAGTCGTCACTGCGGATTATCGGGGTTATGCCTATGCTGAACAAGGGGCCACTGTTTTCCATCAAGCTCTTTATTCCTTCGACGGAAGCAAACCGATCAATGAACGTCCCGGATTTGAAAACAACGGAAAATATTCTTTCCGCGCTCAAGAATTCCGCGGTCCTTACAATAACAACTACACAATTCACCAAGAGATTGATCCGCGTGTAGCACCCTGGGCACCTTGCAGTGCCGTCGATCAACAAACTCTTTACCTCACAACTTACCTAATGGCTCGCAACCTAAATCTGACTTCATCCATTCAAGCGCAAATCACTTTAGACAGCGTTGATGGATCGATCCAATCACAACGTTATCAACTATTATGGAAAAGATGCGGTTCAACACCGGCACCATCACCCGCTCCGAATCCACCGCCACGCAATCCAGATCCGGTGCAACCCGCACCAGGCCCAGGAAGACCTCCACGTTTTCCAGATCCAGGTCGTAGATAAAATTTAAAACTAAAAGTAGAA
>CAZPYX010000071.1:0-18571 GCA_964590635.1 uncultured Bdellovibrio sp. | reverse complement strand
CCCCACATATTAAAATTTAGGAAAAGTTGAAGAAAAAGATTCAATCCCAGTTTTGCTTAATTCTCTGGTTGTTCGCATCAATAGCAATGTTGCTCTTACGTCGTCACAACCGTTAATGACAAGATCCACTTTCGGAAGAATGTCAGCAAGACGATCTGGCCATTCTGCTCCTAGAACTTCCAATTGAAGCTCGGGATTGATTTTTAGAAGTGCTTGCCTTGAAACTTCCGCTTTGGATTCGCCGACAGTATCGAGATTCGAAAAAATTTGACGATTGAAATTGCTCACTTCAAAAGTATCAATGTCTGCGATGATGAATTTGCCCACACCACAACGTGCAAGGCATGCGAGTGCGGCACCGCCCATTCCGCCAACACCTGGAATGAAAATCGCGCTATCACGAAGCTTTGTTTGCTCTTCCTCTGTAATAAAACCTAAATTGCGAGTGACAAAATCTTCGTAACTAAACATTACTTCCTCCACTCTAACTGTTGCCAGTCAAGACGAGCACTGGCAGGCTTCTTATAACCCTTTGGTAAAGGTCCCACTCTTAGAATATTTACGATGAACTTTCCCTTCGTCGATAGCTTACTAGCCACAATCTCGAGAGCTTGCTTATCGTCAGTCAAAAGGGACAACGGAGCCCCATAGAAACCTTTTTCAGTGAGGGTCAACCAACCACACATGAAAGCCCGACCCTTATCAAAATCCTTATCGGAGTCACTCAAGATGACTGCCAAACCAGAAGCCGACTGAATCTGCACTGCTTCACTTACCAATGGTTTCGCTAGTCCCAGTCGCGCAAGAAATTTAAAAATAGAGGCCTTCAAAACAACAGAGGCTCCCCAAGCTTCAACTCCCGCCAAGCTCATGGATTCTGTGTTCAAGCCGTCCATCGCCCAGCGAGGATGGTTCGGACTAAAACGCATCCAGGAGTAAAGCTCTTCAATATATCCCGGCAGAGTAAGAAATTTATAGTTCACATCATCAAAGACTTTCGAAATGTCTTTGATGTCTTGGGTTTCAGTTAGAAACTCCAACGTAAATCGCTCTCCAGCCACAATTTTTTGATCAATGGATTTTTTGTCAGAGAACTTCCCACGATAGCTAAATCGCTCCGTCAATTGACTTGCTAGAGGATCTTTATTAGCACCTGATTTCAACTTCATCTTAGCAATGGGCTGGTCTTGCACAGGCTTTTCTAAAACATCCAAGGCTTCCACATCGAATCCCTGTGCTGACAAAGCAATATGCAAAGTTTCTACGAAGGCTCCCAAGGACTGACGAAGGTCTTTGAAATGAGGATCACCAATGGGCAACAAGCGTGTTGAATCCACATAAATCTCGATGAAATTTTCAGAGGGAAAAGACAACCGAAAAGGTTGCACATTGTGCGCACTGATACTTAAGGTAGCCGCTTTTAAAATTGCTTCTTTCTGCATAATGAAAACCTATAACGCCTTTCTGTAAAGGCAAAGTTCATGCATCACTTCGGCATTCAGCTTCTCCGCCTGGCGAAGAGAAGCATGATTATCCAAAGAGATCCACGTTCCACCAAAACGTTTATAACCACGGCGTTTGAGAGCAGACATAATATCATACAGCATCACACCATTAAGTCCGCGGGATTGAAATTCCTTATAAACAGAATAGAAGATGATCGTCGCTGATTCCCGACGCAGCTTATGCATCATGAAATGCCAAGGTGTGGAGATTCCAAATTTCGACTTAATACCCTTTAAAAATGGATTTAAATTTGGAATACAAATGAGAACACCGACAGGCTTTCCTTCATAATTCGCAATGACTGAAGTTTCCTTATCAATAATCATCATCATGTCTTTAGCTTGGAAATAAATCTCTTCCTTTGTTAAAGGCACAAACATCGGATTTTCAGAAAAACCGTGATTCAGACACTGCCTCATTGCTTCCATGACGTGGTCCAAATTATCGCCCTTAAGCTTTTCAAAAGTATAAGCCGGGTTTTGCATGATTTCTTTTTGCTTCGGACCTAGCAAAGTTTCTGGATTGAAGCCTTCTAGATTTACCTCATGTGTGACCATGGGAAAAGTTTCTTGATAGCCACATTTTTCCAACAATTTAGAAACATAAACTGGAGCAAAAACCTGATCCGTGTAGTGATAGTTCTTATGGAGCTTCTTCACAACACCGATCATTTGCATCGCTGTCATATTGAAGTTACCAATGACCTCATTGCAGTCATGACTTCGGCCAAAAGATTCTGCTTTTTCCAATAAGGCGCGGGCTACTTCGACATCGTCAATACAATCGAAGAAACCATAATAGGATCTGCGCCAATTGTATTTCTTATTCGAAGCATGATGAATATGAGTTAAGATTCGTCCTGCCAGTTTGCCATCTTTATAAGCTGTGAAATAAGAAAAGTCTTTCTCTGTCCTGAACAAAGGATTTTCCATGCTCAAGAATCTTTTAAGATCGGACTTCAGTTGTGATACGAAGGGAAAGTCCTTGGGGTAAACGACAAAAGGCGTTTTGAAAAAACCTTCGAAATCTTTTTCTTTGATTTCAACCATGGATCGCAATCCTTTCTATAAAGCCCAACGCACGCCTACACTGCCCTGAATTCCGTAAAGTAAACGGAACTCTGTCATGTCGGCGCCATAGGAGCTTAGAACTTCCAGATATCCTGTCCAACTGTCGCTCAGTGCCTTGTCAGCGCTGACTTGAAGAACTCCGGATTGATCTTGAAGTGATAATATATTTCTCATGTAAATATTGGCGTCTCTCTTCTTTCCCAGATCAGGAATGCGCAAAGAAAGATAAAAATAGTTCTGTCCCGGAAGTTCTAGGCCAGAGTGTGAATACCGCTTTAAGTTATTTATCAAATAAGGATTGGGATAAGTAATACCCTGAATTGCGTACTTCAAAGCTTCCTTGTCCCAGCCAACACCGTTGTAGAACCATTCCATCCGGAAGTCGACACGGCCCTCATAACGAACACCCCAATCGGCGATGGTAAACATCTGCCCCGAGTTAGGATCCGTCTCGACCAATTCCACGAACCCGTTGTTATCCATAAGAGGATCGTATGTATAACTACCGATGCTATGACGAAGATCCGCATAGAATGAGAACGCATCTGTAAGATACCAAGTAAAATACTCACCAAAAAAAGGTCGGCCATAGCCTTCGGTTCCAACCACTCCACCAAAAGAAGAACTGCCGTTCGTATGATAATCAATCTTTAAGGTAGATTTTGGCTGGAAGTCCTTTTCAACTTGAAAGGGCTGTTCATTATTGCTGACAGGTTCATCAATTAAAACCAAACTCCAGTTCGGTGACGGCGTCCAATTCAATCGCGCTAGAACCAAACCTTTTTGCACGAAAAAGAAACTTCTTTGATCATTACTAAAATGGAAAAACACATTCGAAGGATTGATGAATTCTCCCGGTCCCCATTGGTACACCTGAAGTCCGACCACCGCTTTCCACTTTTCAGACATATCCCAATCTAAATAGCCGCTGGTTAAATCAAGCTTCCCCCGGGTTGTGGTAAAACTTGAATCTGGATTTTTCTTTTCTGTATCGGTCGAGGTCAGCGTCCAACGAGGTCGCAGAACCCATTTGGTTTTTGATGCTAGAAGAGTGAAGTCATCTCGTAAATCAACTTCTCCCGTGTGTGTTGGTAAACCTAGAATTTGATTATCCGGATTTACGGCGTTATTTAAAGGCTCTGAATATGTATAATATAAATAGCTTTCGAAGGTATTGCGAAATTCCCATTTGGTCGCAGCCTGCACAGAGACCGAACCCAGAATTAGAAGGAAGGGCCAAAGTTTAAACATGCCCCAGATTCTCCACGATCTTCTTGCGCAATGTCCCTCTGCATACGGAGGCAGTAACAACCACTCCGATAAGAATCAAAACAATGGCTGCGATAAGATAGACTGTCGGGTCCGCTTTCACATGGAAGGGAACTGGCATTGAAAGAAGTCCTGCCTTATAATATATTCCCGCATGATTAACCATGAAGCTTGTTACCAAAGCCGCGGCCGCGCCAATTAGCACCCCAAAAGCTGATAAGAAGAATGATTCCCACATAAAAATATTGCGAATAGATCCAGCAGAGAATCCAAGACTGCGCAAGGTTCCAATCTCTTTGGTTCGTTCCTTGATTGATTTAATTTTTGTATTCGCCACTGACAAGGTCGTAATTGAGATGATAATAATTACGACGAAATTTCTAAAGACTGATAACAAATCAATGGATTTGCGATAGAGTTCCCCGACAGGATGGTCTTGCCAACGTGTCAACCGAAGGTCAGGAAACTTACTGCTCACTTCTTCATTAAAGAGCTTCTGAAACTGAGATCCGTACTTTTCATCTTTCATCAGGAAAGTCACATAAGACACTTTATCGGTATTCATCAGTTGTTGTGCCGCCGGAAGTGGCATCATCACATAACGATTGTCGATTTCCTGATATCCACCGTCGACAAAACCGGCGACATCAAAATCCATGGCGTTCAGCTGTCCTGATTCCGTTGTCACGCTAAGCTGCACTTGAGGACTGTCACAATCAAAAGGTCGTTCCTCTGCAATATATCCCTTTTCGGGACTCATAATCTGAACTGCTTTCGTATGACAACTCAACGAGCGCCCCAAAATTTGCCCCACTAAAATTGAATTGGGATTGCTCACCATGTGCAGCGGCTTGCCGTAAAGAGCATTCCAACCCCAGTCAGGTTCGCGTATCTTTTTGCCTTCTTCGATATCCATGGATTTTCCAAAGAAGATCACCGAAGTTTTTCCGTTCGTAACCATTCCCTGAAGGTTGAGGAATCGCGCCGACGCTTCGACAATATCCGCATGCTTCGTCGCAAACTCCTTCAAGGCGGTTTGCTCTGGGCTAGTCACTGCAAACATAAAAGGTTCGGCGCGACCTTCTGGGGACTGAGCCTTGGCGTTCTCAATAACAAAATCGCCGAACATATTACGCGAGTGATAGCCATCATAATAAAGATCGCCCACATCGCGAATATAGCCTTCAAAAAAAACAATGGAATAGAAAGCTGCAACGACCGAAAGAAGCGCCGACAAAGAGTGGCGCCAATTCACTCGGACATTTCTGAATGCTAAAGAAATCAGTCGTTGCTGCATGAATCCAAATCCTAACGGCTCAAATTATTAATGTTAAACAAAGCTGCCGCATGATTTTCAACTTTGGGCTCTTCGTACATGATCACGCTTTTATTGTTTTTAAATTTCGCATCAACGATGGTCATTTTACTAACAAACGGGGACTTCTTGCCGCCCGCTGTAATGGTATTTTTGTATTCCATCTCTCCTAATTTGAAAACCTGTCCTTGCAAAGTCAGGAATTCAGCCTTTTCAGCAAGTTTCGTTCTGCCATTGATGAAGTAACGAATTTGATCATAGGTAAGATTTGGAGATTTGGCCTTCAACAAAAGAACATAAATTTTGTCAGCGCCGCGAGTCTCTGTTTTTTCTAGAGTCGCCGTGTAGTCACGGGCATAGTTTGTACTGGCGATATCGCCGTTAGCGGCTTGTCCACTCAGTTTTTGACGAGGTGAAATTGAGACAGGCTTCTTAAGACTTGGTTTAAAAAACCACATGTTGCGATCGTTGAACAAAAATATTTCGCCCTTTGTACGAGCTGGACTGAGAGCCTCAACCAATGCATCCTGATCCTTAGCTTTAACAATGAACTCACGATCTGAAGACTCACCGTCTTCAGTAGTTTCGATTTTTGTTTTCCATGTCAAACCACCCGCGATGCCACCGCGGGCTGCGTCGGATGCTTTTAAAAGATCCGAAGCCATGTCGGCGTAGGAAGTGCTCGCTGCCAATAATACGGCGAAAAAAAGTGCTTTCATTTTATGCTCCCGTGTCTGCTAAAAGTTCGACGATTTTAGATTTATTTTTAATGTAACTAACAATGGCAGCACTGCCCGTGGTCAAAGCGATCAGGAAGATCGCAGCCCCCAAACACAAACTGACATTTAATATTAATAGAAACTGAATAGAACCCTGCGTGCCCGGTGGACTGAACTGGATATTTGCAGAGTTCACCGCCGAAGAAATGATCACGGAACAAATCAGACCCGCAACGGCCCCGATGGATCCCAATAAGAATACTTCCTGAACAAAGAGGCTAGAAACTTTTCCAGGAGAGAAGCCTATGGCACGCAAAGTACCGATTTCTTTTAGGCGCTCTAAAAGTCCCATAGTCGTTGAATTCACAATGGACAGAATGATCGCTCCACAAATCAAGAATACAAAGAACGTGATCATAACATACAAGAATCCCATGGAGCCCACGAAGTATGGATTCCAGGCATCATCGTTGTAAGCATAAACTTCTAACGGAAGTCCTTTATCGCTGATTGTTTTTTGTAACCATCTTTTAAACGAGGCCGTATCACCAACATTTTTAAGATAAACTGCTAGGTACTCAATACCATCAGTGGCATAGAGTTGTTGCAGTAATGCCAAGGGTGCTCTCAAACTTGTATCCTCGGACAATGATAAACCCGTCGTATGCGCTGGCCCTAATTCTGCATTCACAGCGTTGAGATCATTATAAAAACTTTTTCCAGCGAGCTGCACCGTGCGAGTCTCTTCCGGCAGAGTCGCCAGATCCTTTGGCAAGCCTAGAAGCTCGGCCATGCGATGGGTGATTGAGATCTGCAAAGGATTCTTGATGAAGTCATCAAACTTATCCCCCTCTTTTCTTAAGACCCAGTCATTTGCCCACTTTAACGGTTCAGGGTGAAGATTGGTTTTTTGATAAACCTCAGGTTCAAATCCCAAGGCTAAGAAGGGCACCGTTTTGTGTCCGTTAGAAACCAGCCCTGTCCCAGTCAGATATTTACCGGTGAACTCGACCTCGTCGGCTTTAGTTTTAATTATCTTCTCAAGTGCTGAAACCTCTTCAGCATTTAAAACATACTTCTTAGGCTTGGTGAAATAAGAAGTTAAAGAATCATTTTTGACAATCGCGATATGGCCTTTGTGATTCAAATACACGCTGGCAGCGCGCAAACCATTTTGAGCACGCACTAAGTAGGCGCCCAAGAGGACAAGCCCTACATAACCCGTCAAAATGGCAATACCCGTCGCAAGACTTCGGCGTTTATTGCGCAAAAGATTTCTGAAAGCCAACTTCCAGCTTAAAGATTCCATTATGCCGTCTCAATCTGTCCGTCAGAAATACGTACAACTCGGCCCACGCGACCCATCAACTTTTCATCATGGGTGCAGAAAAAGAAAGTCACATGACGACGTTGATTGATCTCCAAAAGAAGATCGATGATTTTATGTGCTGTATCTGAATCCAAATTCGCAGTTGGCTCATCAGCCAAAATCAAAGCCGGCTCCGTCACAAGAGCCCGTGCAATGGCCACCCTTTGTCGTTGTCCCCCTGACAGTTTATTCGGGAAATAATCACGGAATTTTTCCAATCCCACATCTTGAATCGCTTGTTCGACTCTGCGTTTTCTTTCCTCTGCCGTCAGTTCATGCTGAACGATCAAGGGCAATTCAATATTTTCAAAAATCGAAAGCACTGGAATCAAATTGAACGATTGAAAAATGAAACCCACACGACGATTGCGTAAATGACTTTTTTCTTGTTCGGACATTTTCGAAATATCTTGGCCCTCAATTTCGACGACACCTTGATCGGGTTCATCCAAACAACCAATCAAGTTCAAAAGAGTGCTCTTGCCTGAACCCGAAGCGCCGATGAGGGCTGTGAATTCTCCCTTGAACAAGGTGAGGTTCAATCCTCGTAAAGCTTTCACTTCTGTTTCGCCAAGTTGATAAGTTTTTACGACTTGATGCACTTTTACAATAGGTTGTGAATTCATCCCTCAATCATGAATTTCTTTTGCTAATAAAGGCAGAACTTTAGTGTTCAGACCCGACCTTCGATCTGGGGCCCGACCTGAACTCTCCTCGCCGCGGCTATTCATTGGGAGTAAAATTCTCTCAGGAGGCTTCTATGGCAATGCAAACTTCGGGCACAACCCAAAAACGAACAAGCTCCAAAGACTTCGCGAAAGTGATGTCTTCTGCTTTGACAGTAAAAGGTTTTGGAAAAGCAGAAGAGGTTCGTGAATTCCCTCTTGGAAAACTAGAACTTATTAAATTCGGCGATGCGGTTATTGGAAGAGCGACTTTGCAACCTGGTTGGCGCTGGTCAAAATCATTAAAAGAAATTGCGCAAACCGACAGCTGCGAAGCTCCCCATTTTCAATATCACGTCTCTGGAACTCTAAAAATCAAAATGGATGATGGAACTGAATTCGACTGCAAACCTGGAGACGTATCACTTGTTCCTCCAGGACATGACGCCTGGGTCGTTGGCAAAGATCCCGTCGTACTCGTCGACTTCCAAGGCATGGTAAACTACGCAAAACCAGCCCACAAACATTAATCCAAAAAAAGCTCCAGCCGTTGGGGCCGGAGCAAAAGGTACGGACATTCTTTTGGTAGTGAAAGCGCGGTACAAAGTAACGCGATTGCACTACCAAAAGTATGTCCGTACCTCACCGCATATCACAAAATGCTGTCCATACTTCCCCCATACCTCAGCACAACCAACAAAATAACGCACAAGCGACACCAAAAGTGTGTCCGTACCTCTACATCACGTGATGGACGTACATTTTTAGGTAGAAGCCTTCTGGGAATTGCATGAGGGTTGGGTGATCGGCGGCGTGGCCACCGCGTAGGACACTGCGCACTTCTGAATAATTTCTTAAAGAGGCCTTGCGGATGGCATCGCGGAATTCTTCTTCTTCCAACAAACCAGAACAAGAACATGAAGCTACGAAGCCGTTCTTCTTGCCAAGACGAAAGGCGTGGGTGTTCATTTTCACATAGGCCGCTTTACCAGTTGGGATATCTTTTTTCGCTTTAATAAACGCCGGCGGATCGGCGATGACGATGTCATAGTGCTGACTTGGAAGATTTTGAAGACCTTCCAAAACATCCATTTGATGAACAACAACTTTAGCTCCTTCACGTTCTGCATTCTCTTTTGCAAAGGCTAAGGCCGTTTTAGAAACATCGACCAAATGAACCTCAACTTCAAGGCCTTGCGCTTTCAAAGCACGCGTGATTTGCGTCGCCCAATGTCCCACATAGCAACAAAGATCCAACACGCGAACGGTTTTGACATTTTGTTGTTTTGCCCAATTTTTGAAAAGGTTCACAGCCAAATAGATGTTATGAGTTTGATCAAGGAAGAAGCCTGTCTTTTGCCCCTCTCGCAAATCACAACTCATTTTGATAACGCCATCGTCACCGGCAGCATTCAAAAGAATCTCAATGTGTTCAAGTTTGAAATCTGGAAGATCTTTAATCGTCTTCGGCTCATTGACTGTCATGCCTTCCAGTTTACGAATACCCACGTCATTACGAATGACCACAGCCGTTTGGTCCCAAGTAAAGTCAGAGAATCCCTGACTCTTAGCTTTCTCAACCAGGCCTCTAAAGAACTCTTCAGCATTTTGTAAAGCTGCATCCATTCCCGCCGTCACAAGTTGTGCGACAAAAACCTGAGCTTTCTTGCCATTTTGATCGACCAAATAGTAATCCAAGACAAGGCCTGGAATATAATCTGACTCACCAAAACAAAGGCGGAAGCTGCCACGGAATCCCGCAGCCTTACGTACACGCCAAGCGCTCAAGACTTTCTCTTGAAGAAAATCAAAACCTGTCGGTTGAGAATCTTGGCTATTAAAAGTCAAAGCGCGGAATGCAATCAGTGAATGAGGATTGCCATAACCACGGGCAACAAATTGCCCTTTAGCATCCTGCAACTCTACAGGTGCGCCGGGAACATGCCCTTTAGGTGAAACAGATAGTTCATTCGAGAACACCCAGGGATGTCCACTGCGAATACGCTTATCAGCTCCGATACGAAGTCTCCACACTGTCATCATAATTATTCGCCCTCAACTGCAAACACGACGAACTCAGTCAGTTCGTATTTAGAAAAATTATTATCCACAATCACCAACAGACTGCGACGTCCATCCGGCAAAGTTGGGCCCCAAGCAAGGCCTTCAAAGTTCTGAATGGTTTTTCCAGGACGCTCTTTATTCAAATCTGTTTCAAAATCAATCAACTTCACTTTTTCAGCAACTTGGTACTTTGCACCCTGCAATTTGTCGATTTCCAAAGTATTCGTAGCCTTCGACAAGTCCGCCAAATAGATCGCCACTGTTTGGGCCCAACCTTTGCCAACGATACGCACGCCTCTTTCTAGCACCAACATTTTGGTTTCAGAAAGCGCCAGAATTTCAGAAACTCCGCGCATGATCTCTCGACCCTTCTGATTATCTTTGAAGGCATCAATATGGTACGTGAACTCTGTGATAGGTTTATAGCCGACCGGGCCTTTATCTTCGAATTTCAAAATTCGAATAACATCGCCATCGGCTTCTTTGCCGCTAATAATATCCTGAGACAGGCAAGCTTCAGTGCTGGTGAACACAAACTTACCATCAGCAACAGAGGTTAAACCTTCAAAGGCCAAATTGTTTTGAATTCCTTTGGTCTGCTGACCTGTCGCCTCGGGAAGATATTTACTAGGAATTGGAAAGTCAGATTTCCACTCGCCAGTGGGCGAGACTCTAAAAACTCGCGGCATAGCACGGGGTTTTGCATCGTTACTGCCTTCAGAAGAAATCAGCAAATCTCTATTTGGCAAACGCACCAATCCTTCAGGATCTAACAAGGCTTTGCGTTCACCCTCTTTAGGCAAACCCGTCACAAAATGAAATGCCTTCGGTGTCAGGGTCACTTCATTCTTCGCGTTCACTTTGGCAATCTTCAAATCAAATTCGTAGAAACGCGGATCCCCCGCTCTGCCTTTATCATCCGACAAGGCATACAAAGTATTGTTCTGCCAAGTAATTGCCGACAGACCACCGATGGTGGTTTTTTCAAACTTTGTTCCGGTTGGGATAGAAGTCTCACCAAAATATTCCAAACGCATTGCTTGCGCCGAAGATCCCGCCAAAACCAGAATCAGCGTCCCTAAGATATTTTTCATTAACTTCTCCAACGAAGTTCTGTTTCTTTAACTGGATGTTGGAACGGACGATTTTCTTCCAAATGATTATGATACTCTGTCTTCAAAGCATAATACCATTTCGCTTGAGTATCCGCGTCTTTGATTAACATCAAGCTCGGATCATAGCGCAGACCTTCTTGTTGTTTCGTAACAGCATCCATATCCTGTCCCAAGAAAACATGGCCAAATTTTCTAACTGCAGGTTTCAAAAGACTCAACCAAGGAATGTCCCAATACACCAACTGAGTGACTCGGGTATTCTTCTCATCCACCGGTGTTAGTGCCGTGAAAGAATAAAAGTTACGAGGGCCCACTTCGATATGCTCAATGCGCACACAAGGAAGCGTGAAAGTGATTTCCGTCGTAGGGACTCCACCTAAAAGTTTATAAGCTTTTGAATTTTTAGACGGCTGATGGCGCACCATCGAGAAACCAAAATCCACCGGAGCAAATTTCTTTTTCTTTTCCAACATAGAACTTTCAGAACGCCAAAACCAACTTTTGTGCACATAAGGTCCATGTGCGGGGTCCATCAAACCAATCACCGCATGATCGACATGACATGGGAAATTCACAACGAAATTCAATTTCGGTTTTATATCTCTGCCAAAGGCCTTCATCACTGGAGGCTGAGGCGCTTGAGTCATATCAAAGTTCTTATCGCCAACAAAAATCCAAACAATGCCCTGAGCTTCATGAACAGGATAAGAGCGCACTTTAATTTTATTAGGATTCAAATCCTGATCCGGTAACAAAGACGGAATCTCTGTACAAGTCCCCGTGCAATCAAATTTCCAACCGTGATAAGGACACTCAAGCTGATCATTAACCACTCGTCCATAACTCAAAGGAATCCCACGATGAGGACAGATATCCCGCATCGCCGCCACATTCCCTTTTGAATCACGATAAAATACCACGGGCTCATTCATAATCTTACGAGCCACAGGTTTACCCAAAGTCACTTCATGACTAGGCAAAGCCACATACCAAACATTCTTCAAAAACCCAGTAAACATCCCCAAATCCTATACCAAAAATCCAAATTAAAAAAACAAGTAGAGACCGTTCAAAAAGGCCCATATGCAAGGCGGAGGGATTTATCCGAAACGCAGACGTAGCAGCGCTACGCCGAAGAGAAGGATAAGTCCCGACAACGCAGTCAGATGGACCTTTTTCAACGGTCGGCTCAACGACCGACGGCGACTAAAGCTCTTTTTTCGGCTAACAAGCAAGTATTTTGTAAAAGAGTCGTAATCGTCATAGGCCCAACTCCACCCGGGACGGGCGTTGCAGCGGCAGCCCATCCCTGGAGCTCTTCGAATCGCACATCTCCACAGAGTTTCCCACCCTGCCCAGATCCATGCATTCCAACATCAATCACAATCGCGTCTTTCTTGAAATCATCTTTACCCAAGAGCCCGGCTTTTCCAGCAGCCACCACAACCAAATCTGCCTCACGAGTGAATTGCGAAAGATTCTTAGTTTTGGAGTGACAAACCGTCACTGTCGCATTCGCCTCGATCAACATTTGCGCCATGGGCTTACCGACAATGTTACTACGACCTATAACCACCGCACGAAGACCTTCGACAGCGATGTTATAATGCTTCAAAATCGTCATGACTCCTGCTGGAGTACAAGGGCGAACAATCGGCTGCCCCGCAAAGAAATAACCCAAAGATTTGTAGGTCAAACCATCCGCATCTTTGTCAGGAGAAACAATCTCTAGAACTTCCTCGCTGCTCAAATGCGATGGCAACGGAAACTGCACAAGAATACCGTCCACCGTAGAGTCTTGATTTAATTGATGAAGAGTTTCATTGAGTTGTTTTTGAGTGGTGCTTGCAGGTAAAGCCAAAATCGTCGAACTCATCCCAAGCTTTTCGCAGGCAATCTTTTTGTTGCGAACATAGATGTGACTGGCTTTATCATCACCGACAATGACAACCGTCAATTGCGGCGCACGTCCCGTTTTTTCAACCAACTTCTGAATTCGCGGTAAAAGGGACTCACGAACTTTGTTAGACACTTCCTTGCCATCTAAAATAAGCATCGTCACCCCTCTTGCTGGTCGTTTTTTTGGGCCCAAATACTGAGACCTCAATTTCCAGCATTTTCTAAAGAAATTCAATGATTTAGTCATTACTAGCCAAATCCTGAAAATGACTCATCCGAAGCCAAGAGTAAATTCCCTAGCCCAGCCTGGCCCCAGGCTAAGCTTTTTACTTGCTTCGGTGCCGCCATTTTTGTACAAGTTCTTAAAAAGACAGGGGTTTTAAAAATGGCAGAAAAAGTTAAGCTTTCCAAAGATGGCAGTTCCATCGACTTCGTTCAGTCAGACAGCCTTCCAACATCCCTCAAAAAATTCCGCCAAAGCCCTGAAATCGAAGGCTTCTATCGCTTTGTATTCGAAAACGATCTGCAAAAAGAATCCTATGAGATCCTGGACAGAATTATCATGCTTCGTAAGTCGAAAAAAGCCGACGCGAAGAAAGAAGCTCAAGCTGCTGCGAAAGAAGAAAAAGCAGCCGCTAAAAAAGCTGAAGCAGTTAAAACTGCTAAAAAGAAATAATCCTACTTTTTCGGTAGAGTTTGAAAAAGTCCGGCAAGTCCGGACTTTTTTTTGCCCAATTTCAATAAAGCCCCCGCCCCTTGTCCCTACTTCTTGCTAAGGCTGTTTTCCACTGGAGAACACCATGCAAAAAAAACTGCCTAAATTGAATCGCAAAGGCCAAGGCCTTATTGAATACCTCATCATTGTCGCCATCGTTGCAGTCGGAAGTATCGCCGTGATCAAAGTGGTTGGCGCCAATATTGACGTGCAATTTGCCAATGTCGCTCAAGCCTTGGGAGGTACCGACTCTAAGAAAAAAGAAGCCCATGCAGTCACGGAAAGCCTGTATAAGAAACGCGACTTCAGCAATTTCTTTGAAGACTCCGTCAACTCAAGCGGTAAAAAGAAGTAGTTATGCCTCGGCATCTTAAGAAGAACCATGGCCAAGGAGTCGTCGAAAGCCTTCTGGCCATTCCTTTCGTTGTTCTGTCCATCTCCTGCATTTTATTTTTATGTTATCGCTCCGTGGTTTATTACTATGCGGATTTCTATTTGCACGAGGCCTTATTGTGCACTGACGATGGAAAAGTCCGAGACTGCGAAAACAGACTTCATAAAAAGATGTCCACTGTTCTGCTTTCGCAAAATCAAAAAAATATCTCCGTCTCTCGCTCGGGATCTCGGGTGCAGGGACGTCTAGAGATTCACTTTCCTTTGCTTGCCAAAAACTTTGGCCCACCCTTGATCATCGAAAAACAACTCAGCCTGCCGCTGAAGTCAGGTGCTCTATGGAAACGCTTTTAAAAAACAACAAAGGCTTTGCGATGGCTTTAATGACATCCCTTTTGCCAATACTTGTTGGCGCTGTCCTGGTAACCTTTGCGATTGTCTCGTTCATCCAAACTGACTTAAAGATTCATCACATCTGCCGCGCAGGAGGGGTGAAGGGCCAAGAGAGTGTCGCTCCCCTTTTGAAAACCCTGCTTTCACTCAATCCCATGGCACTAAAGCTAAAATTAGAACTATTTCAAGCCCGGGCCCAGGCCACATCTGGAAATCCTGCAGCTATCGCTCGTCTTGCTGAAGTCGAAATCCGTGTTTTAAAGTTCATCACTCGGCAACAGCAACTTATTCGCCAAAGTGATCTTATGCTTCTTAAAACCCACCTCAATACCCAAGCGAAGCTTTGGCGTGAACAATCACTGGTGCAAAAATTCGTTCCTCTTTTCACAGGGGATCTTCAAGTTCTGCAAAGTAAAGCTCCTACTTTGGCCGTCCGTCCGGATTCAGCGGACAGCCCTCCGACTTACAGTCCGGCAGAAAATTTTGCGACAAGACAAGCCTTGGAACACAAATGGCAATACCGCCTCACTATCGTCAAGCCGCTGCAGGCGTTTCTCAGTGGAAGTTACTTCTTCGAGAAAAGCTGCGCCGTCACTCTTAAAGAGGAGAACTCAAAATGGTTGCCACAACTGAAAAGGGACAGATTCTGATCGAAGTTTCTTTAGTGATGCTGTTAATTATTCTGATTTTCTTCGCGGCTCTTAGCCAGCTCGGTCAACTTAAACCCCAACAGCAAAAATATCAATTCACTCAGGAGAAATCTCGTGGAAAAAATCCGCAATCTCAAAGTCGACACTAAAATCTATCTCGCTGCTTTTATTATTTTGGGCTTAATTTCATTTCTCCTTAACTTCAAAAAAGAGGAAGCTCCTAAGCCCGTGGCGCAGCCCGAGGCTCCTAATTCAGTGGATACATTTATCCCCCGTGGCTTTGTTTTAGTTCCCATCGAACTGGCCAATGCAGAATCGCTAAGTTCTTTAGTGAGCGACATGGGCGGAGTGGTGGACCTGTATTTGCCCGGAACCGAGAAGAAACGGAATATCAAAGTAGCATCCAGAATTAAACTTCTGCGAGCCCCTTTAAATCCTAATCAATATGCTGTCTTAATCAAAGAAAGTGACAGTTCTAATTTATTAAGCGTAACGGGACCTTTTATCGCAGTCGTACAGAATCCCGATTCAAAGGGCACCGAGTTAGCCCAAACAAAAAAATCTTCCGTAAAAATTGACTATCAGAACTAGGAGTTCCCATGTTTACAAAGTGGCACCTCATATTGCTTCTTCTTTTTTCCATGAAAGCTCACGCCCAAGAAATCATTCTGATTCAAGGGCCAGGATCGAGCACTGCAGACTTTACAGAAGTTGCCCAGGCCACCAAGGGCCTGCAAACGATTTTAGATATTCAAGTTCTTCGCATTCAAAATAATTCTCGCCAAGAAGAGCGTTTGTTCTCAATAGGTGAACAACTCCATCGTCCTACTTCCGATCTGGTTCAAGAAATTGAAAAGCTACATCAAGAGGCAGCATGGACAGATGTCAGTCTGAATTTTTTGAATGATCTTAGCGAAAAGATTTTGTCGACGCCCTTAAAAACCGCAGAAGCGACCTTCTTTAGAGACCTTTCTTGCCAAAGCCAATTACTCACAGAGGACGTGACGAATGCTGCCTGTAAAACTACTGCAATTGATTTTACGAGCATTCGCAGACAATGGCCCATGGCTCAAGCTTTGTTAATCGAAAGCAAATTGATTTCTCTTGAAGATACAAATGCAGCAGCGATGATCATTCCCACCGGGATCTATCACTGGACTTTGCTTTCAAATTCGGCGCAAAGCATTTCCTTTTATGGAACCTATGAACACTTCCTGCAACAAAGACTTGTCATGGAAAATTGGGTCGATGGAACCTGCGAAGGCTTCTCTGCAAAAGTTGATGACTTTCAAATTGTCAGCAACGCCTTGGTCTTTTTCTCTAAGGACTGCACCAAGCGCCTGCATCGCCCTGTGCAAAAAACTTCATTTGCAGAGTGGATAGATCAAAACAAAAAATGGGTCTATCCCCTTGGTGGATTGCTGATTGGCGGAGCTATCTTCACCGCTGCAGGAAAAACTTTAGTTATTGATAAGCCCTAGATAAGACGGTTCCCACGGAATACGACCTCTTTAACAGTCTCATCTTCAATCACGGAATAGGAGTTCGCGGCATACTGTGCATCAGGATGGGCGTGAACTTCCTCAATAGATCCCGTGAACTTTTTAATACGTGCTTCAACACTTTCCACGAGCGCTTTCTGATTGCGCACGAAAGACGGTGGTTCCACAGGACTGTCACAACCAAATGAGATTGGAATCTGCGCGGCTCGCAACGCCTCCCAAGGAAATGCATAACGATAAAGATCGCGCAGTTTTTCTTGCAACCAAATGCGATCACTCAGCCAATGACAAGGCTGCATGTGACAGCGTACATGCAAGGGCTTCATCATCAAAATCGTTTCTGGGCGGAGCACCTGTGCATGCTCAAGATTCAATCGTCCCACAAAACCTTGGGCTGAAACTTTGCGCGCAAGCTCTACCATTTCGTGGGCCGCCTGATCACCGATCACATGGACAGAGACCTCAAGCCCCGCCTCCCAAGTTCGCTTGATCAAAACTTCCACATCGGAAAGACTCCACAAAACACGCCCGCGAGGGCCTCCAGGGATTCCTCGATAAGGCTTCGAAAGATACGCAGTTTCGGATCCCAAAGAGCCATCATAGAAAAATTTGACACCTTTAGACCTAAGCAGCGCCGTCTCGTGCTTACGAGTATATTGCGCCTGTCTCAAGGCCTCTTCAAAACCATTTAGGTCATAGCACGTGAAATTTTCTTCCAAAGCCACGGTCAAAAGATTTTCACTTTCCAGTTCAGTTAAAGAGTTCCACATGAACTCCGTCCCCGTCATGTCACGAACATGGGTGAAACCAGCAGAGTTGTACACTCGACAAGCCGCTAAGATATTATTCTTTTGCTGTTCATTTGAAAAAGCGGGAAGGCGATCCCAGGACTGAAGATGTTCTGCCTCTGTCAGGATTCCCGTATCCGACTTAATTCCTAAAATTTGCAGAGCTGCAGAATTCACCCATGAAGAGTGACCATCACCCTTTGCGAAATAGACAGGTTTATTTGGAAAAAGATGATCTAGAATTTCTTTGCTTGGCTTAGTGGTCCACTCTTTGTCGTTCCAACCAAAACCCACCAACCAGTCACCGCGATGATAAGAACTTTTAGACAGATCCCATTGCGCGATATCCTCTGCGTTTTTTAAATCCGTTAAATACAAACCAGAAGCGAATTCGCCTGTCGCAAGAAAGTGAGTGTGGCTGTCATAAAGACGCGGGATCTTAAAAAGCATAAGGCCCTCTGTTTTATCAGAGAGCCTTACATTGTTTAAGTTTTAATTTTTAAATTAGCGACCTGTACCGATTGGAGTCGTAGCATTTACGCCACCGCCTGGAACTGGGATCGGATTCACGCCACCGTTACCGATAACTGTACCGATTGGAGTGGTTGCTGCACCACCGAAGCTTGTCAAACCACCAATTGGATAACTGGATCCGCCACCGAGGTAGCCGCCACCACCAATAGATCCGCCGATGTAACCTGTACCACCAATTGTGCCATAACCGTACTGCACTTGTTGGATTCTTGAGATCAAACCGTATAGTTCTGTCTGCAAGCTAGCCACAGTTTGTTGACGTTGCATTTGTTGCTGCATGTAAGTCTGTTGCTGTTGCATGTACGATTGATACTGTTGCATCTGCATTTGCATCATCTGTTGTTGCATTTGGATCATGCCCAAGCTTCCAGCTGCGCCGCCACTCATAGGCATACCCATCATGCCGCCAGCCATTCCGCCCATAGGCATGCCCATCATACCACCGGCCATACCGCCAGCCATTGCACCCATCGGCATACCCATCATACCGCCAGCTACACCGTCCACCATCGAACCAGTCATCCTTCCCATCATCGCCATAATCGGCATGCCCATGAGACACACGGCCATAAACCCCAATGAGATACCCCTCAATCTGCACACCA